>JAIXYM010000105.1 GCA_027490255.1 Oxalobacteraceae bacterium
ATTAAAACACCTTGCGGCTATTAACGGCCCACTGCAACGCGGCTTGGCCGCGGGTGAAATTGTGTTTGGACTCATCGATGCAACGCCTGAGCGCACGAACGGAAAAATACTCGATCAGCATGTTGCAGGACGGCTAGCGTTTGAGCAGGTCAGTTTTACTTATCCTGAAGAGAAGCAGGCTGCGTTATCGAATATTTCGCTCAGCATTGAGCCGGGTGAAACAATTGCGCTGGTCGGTATGTCCGGTGGTGGAAAGAGCACGCTGGTCAATCTCGTCCCGGAGTTTTATCCGGTTTCCGAAGGCCGCATCCTGCTCGATGGCGTGCCTATTTCTGATATTGCGCTGACTAGCCTTCGCGCCCAGATGGCGATGGTCAGTCAGAACGTGGTTTTGTTTGACGACACGGTGGCAGCCAATATCGCCTATGGGGATGATCATCCTGATCGTGCATGTATACAGGCTGCAGCACAGGCAGCACATCTGAGCGATGTCATTGAGGCCTTACCCGAAGGCCTTGAAACGCAGATAGGTGACAACGGCATGCGCTTGTCAGGCGGTCAGCGGCAGCGATTGGCGATTGCTCGGGCGATCTACAAAAATGCACCGATATTGATTCTTGATGAAGCTACCTCGGCCTTGGATACCGAATCTGAGCGTGCTGTGCAACTGGCGCTGGATACTTTGATGAAGGGGCGTACCACGCTAGTGATTGCGCATCGCTTGTCCACGATTGAGCACGCTGATCGGATCGTGGTTTTGCAAGACGGGCGGATTGTGGAAGTCGGCAGCCATACTCAACTGCTCGGAGCTAGTGGTGTGTATGCGCATCTTTATCATTTGCAGTTTTCCGGGGTCTCTGCTTAGAGCATCTCGCCAATGAATAAGTGTCTTAAAAAAAATAAATTATTTTTGGAAAAATAAATCTATGGACTCGTTTTTTTTGAGGACTTGTTCCATCGTAATCCGGCTCATCGAGGATTTTTCAATTACATAGATATTTGGAAAAATTTCATACAGCGTACTCAGAAAATTTTTCAAATCTGCGTCTGAATTTTTTAGTAAAAACGGAGCATATTCCATCACCATATTATCAACCCGATCTAAAGTCTCTAAGCCACCTTGTATAACGAAGGGTTCATACCCCTCAACATCCATTTTAAGAAAATCAATTCTCTGCCCGGAATGAAAGATTGAGTTGGCTAAATCATCTAGTTTCCTAACTGAAACTTCCACGGTGCCGGCAGTGCCTTTACTTACAATCGAATGACGTCCGCGATTAGAGCTTTTATAAAGATTCAGCGTCGCAATTCCGATTTTCGCACCCAGGGCAACGGGAAAGACTTTTATTTTTTCGGTGAGCGAATTGATTGCTATGTTAGCGTTCAGAAGTTTCAAGTTGTTCGGCTCGGGCTCAACAGAGAGTACCAGGCCAGCAGGCCCTGCTAATTCGCCAAGTAGGCAGGTGTAGTAACCAAGATTCGCTCCAATATCAATAAAATTACCACCCGTTTCTCTATATTGTCCGATTAGCCAGTTAGATAAAAAAGGATCGTACTGACCAAATTTGAATATGTGTCTACCGATCACATCCCACTTATAAGCGTACAGCCGCAGTCCATTCGGCTCAATCTTCATCCTTATTCTTGAAGAGAATGGACTAAGTGCGCAGATCAAATATTTAATGTCCGCCAAAAATTTTTTTTTCATAAGAATAGAATATCATTAAAGTAAAAATATAAACTGATTACAAATTATTATTTCTATATTTGTAAAATTAAGTTTATGTGCAAATGAATAAAATATTTTTTGTCGCTTTAGTTTACTCGTGGCTATGTAAATTGTCGTTTTTTGTGAAATGTTGAGTAAGGATTTTGATTTTTGCTTCCTTGGCTGCCTTGCTTGACCGCTTGAAATTCAAATCTACAATGCACTCATTCGCTCATTAGGCCATCGCGCTCGTTATCAAGTTAATGCCATTATTGCATTGCACATCGCATGTAATTGCCGTATTCCGGTAATATGAATCACCGCTATGCAAGGCTGAGTACCCTAACCAAAAAACATCCGGGTACTTCAATCAAAATATAGCGACAATAAAATAAAGTAAACTGAAATAGAGTACATATTTCCGGTGGCAGGCAATGATCACTACTCAATATACAGACACAAACGTTACCCATAAGAATGTAATTCAGTTTGTAAAGGAGCAAAAAAATCTTGATCCTGGATTCAAAGTTATTGATTTAGGCGGAGGTCTGGATGGATGGACTAAAGAAATCGTTGATTTTATTGCAGATATCGGAGTGACTGATACCGATAGCACTAAACGTGTTGACCTATGTAATCCTGCTGATTTCAATAAATTATTGGCTTACGTGGAGCAACATGGAAAGTTCGACTATGCCATTTGTACTCATACGCTTGAGGACGTCTACGACCCGTTTTTAGCGTTAAAAAATCTACCCAAGATTGCAAAGAGAGGAATTATCACTATGCCAAGCATAGTGGCTGAGCTGAGTCCGGTACAGAGTCTTGCGTGGCGAGGATATCTTCATCATCGATGGATTTACGATTTCCAAGAAGGAAAAATCCTAATTATTCCAAAAATTACTTTATTTGAAAGTCTGGTCAAGGTTAAGTTAACCAAAACGAAAAATTCTGAGGTGCGATTTGATTGGTTCGATGATATCCCGTACGAAGTATTTATGAATAATTACTCGGGACCTGATACGCAGACTGTCATTAAAGAATTTTCTTCGTTGATTGACCAAATTAATCAACGTTGTCCCAGGAGATTTCAGATAATAAAGGTTCATAGTCGACCAAGGCGTCTAGCGTTACGACTAGTCAGATTTTGTAAGAGGCTGATGGCTGCCGATCTTCCTTGATGTTTTATGCATAATTATTTTCGGCCGTGTTTGCGGAAAAGGATTGACATAAATTCTGTGGTGCGGTCCCAAAAAATGGTGAACTTTGCATCGATTCACCTGAATACTCAGTTTTACTTCATTGACGGGGGGGGGTAGCGGCGACACAGAGCAAATATACGCCCAGCTAAACGAACTAGATATTTAGGCTGAGGTACTAGTAGTCGCGGCAGCAGTGTAAACATGGCCAGTGCCAGTGTTCTCCAGCGTAATGATGTAGCACTGGAGGCGCTTACATGTTTATGTTCGAAGATCAGCTTGGATTGAGCATGGTAAAAACCTCGAATAAATTCCGAATTTAAGGGGTTGTTGCCTTTAACGGACCCGCGAGAGAAATGCGATACTCTGACATCCGGCACCAAAATGATTTGTTTTTTGTGATTAAAGACTCGTTGGCACAAATCCTCGTCTTCATAATAAAGAAAAAAATCTTCGTCAAAAAAACCTATCTCCCGCATCAATTCCATGTTGAGAAGCAGTGCAGCACCGCAGGCGAAACCAACGCAGCAAGGTCCTTCGGCTTGAGGGCCTTTTGAGACCCAATGGGTATGAGGCCAGCGATAGCTGACTTCTACCGACTCATTTCTGCGTATCAGATGAGGTGCGATGATTGCTGCATCAGGAAAAGCCTTCGCTGCGTAAAGCAATTTTTCTATTTCGCCTTCGGTAGTGACGCAATCTGGATTTAGAAGTAAGGAGTAAGCAGTTTTGATCTGATTTAATGCCTGGTTATTTGCCGCACCGAAGCCCTTGTTGTTTTTGTTAATTATAACTTTGGCGTTTTTTATTTCAGAGAAAATGCGTTCGCAAGTATTATCATCGCTCGCATTGTCGACAATGACGACTGCAGGCATATCATTCAAAAATCTAATTTTCGAAATGCAATGAGCGCTGTTGAAAGTTACGACAACGACTGTACAGTCATTTTTGGATATTCTCATCTAAACTTTCAACACTTGTCGAGTTGATTAAAAAATATTTTATAAGAATATTTCTTGTTGGGTCTGACCTTTGGCAGATCGCACCGATATAAAAAACACTACGCCACGAACTGGTAGTAAAAACTTTATGAACCCTGCCTTCACGGCACTGACTTGTAAGTCAGAATGCACTTTGTGAGATAGGACGCAGCGCATGCAGAATGATGAGATAGACTGCAGATCATAGTCTATTCATTGAACAGATCCAGATCTCATATTTTATTGCGATATTAAATATTTCGGTAATTTACGACTCTTTAGAGAGACTTCGTATGCTTCTCTACTAATAAATAGAATATCAATTTGAATTAACAACCCGGAGTCGATATGCTGCTCAAAGATCTTCAGTGGTAGGAAGTCGATTTCTTTCATAAAATTTAAATACGTCTCTAGTTTTGGCGCGCCGATGTTGTATTGAACAACTGGACACTCCATAAGAATAACATTGCATGAATTCAATGCATTTTTTGCACCTCTTAAAATATCTAATTCTGCTCCCTGTACATCTAATTTAATAAAATTAGGCGGAGACAATCCCTTTTCGGAAACTAATGTATCAACAGTTTTCGCCATAACAACATCATAAGCTCCGCTGTAGTGATCTGTATTTTCCAGATATATGGAGTCCCCTGTTCCGCCTTTTCTATAAAACTTTAATTGTTTGTTTTCAGAAGCAAGAACTTGTATAAAAAAATCACAACATATTTTCTCTAATTTTTTTCTATGAATTTCGTTAGCCTCAAATAAAACAAACTTTTTATTCTTCAATATTTTTTGATGCCACTTCGTCCACCTGCCTTTGTGTGCGCCTATGTCGTAGATGACGTTCAAGTCAACGCCGTTTTTTACCAAATCCCGAATACATTTTTCATATTCTCTAGTGTCAAGATGCGCTTTTAAGGTCCGGGCAATCAGCGGAAAAACTGCAAGAAAAGGGTCTAGAAATATTTTTAAAACTATATTTTTTCTCATACTTAAAATTAATTCCAAGGCAAAAATTTTTGAAAGGGCGCTAATTTTGGGGGGGCGAGACTTAATTTTTTACCATCCAAGATTTGCTCGTACTTATTTACATAGCTTTCCGCCATTCTTGCGGCATTAAAATTTTCTCTCGCATAAATATGGCAGTCTCGTGAGTTGAATTTCATAAATCCGATGGCATTTGCTAAATCTGCCTTGGAGGACGACAAGTGCCCATACTCCGGAGTCACTAGCTCTGGTAATGATCCATAGGGCGTGGCAAATACCGGGCATCCAAAATACAAACTTTCAATGACTGCTAGGCCAAACGGCTCATGCCACCTGACTGGAAATATAAGCCCATTTGATCCATTCATCAGGGAGCTTTTTTGCTGCCCTCCCACCATCCCGTAAAATTCAACGTTTCTAGACCAAGTGAATCGAAAACCTCTCTTAATGTTCAAACGGTTGCCGCCCAAAACTGCCAACCGAACTTGGGCTGCTAAAGCGACATCGATCGCGCCAGTAACATTTTTTACCCGCCAAGCGGCTTTGCCAAGAAAGTGGTGATAACGTCGTGGCTGTTCAAAATTTACTGGCCCGTATGATTCCCACTTTAGCCCGTTATACACATACTGATTTGACTGGTGTCTCAGAGCATGGTCTCTGGAAATAAAAATAGAATTGAATGGAAGGTCGGTTCCTGGAGCGGTATTTCCATGCTCTGTGAATGCGTATGGTTTAGAGAAATCTTCATCTAGGTTGAAATTTGGATTAAAATGAAAGTGAACAATATCAGTGTCGCTGGGTATCTGTCTCCTGATATCAATTTCTTTATCAAAAGGTATAACTCTTGCAAAATCACATTTTGATCCTGGCGCCACAAGAAAAGTAACGTCATGACCTAACTGGACAAGCTCATAGCCAAGATCCCATATCACCCGTTCTGTCCCGCCGTAAGTAAAAACCGGAATTAATGTGTTACTTGTTAATAAAATTTTCAAGAATGTCTCCTTTTATTTTTTTGAGTAAGGAGCGCAGGAAAAAGTAAGATGAAGAACTGTGATTCCGTGACCAAAAAAAGCGGCGCATGAGTTATCGAGTCCGCGATCAGTGTGGCGACCAGCCCGACGCTGCAAATCTGTAGAGGACGTATTAGATTAGTTGCTGATTTTATTGCAGCTGCAATAAATACTAAATAGGCTATAAGGCCTACTGCTCCTAGTTGGACCATAAAAGCAAGAAACTGGTTATGCGGATGGAATTTACCTGCCTCGCACCACTCGGCTGAATCAGCGACCCTACAGAATTCATTCGCGTATGACCCGGTGCCAGACCCGAAAAATGGCTTTTCCATATAAAGCTGTATTGATTTTTTGAAGAATTCAACTCGCATTCCTATGGACGTTAATTCTTTCTTTTCTTGAGCTTTGAATTCAGTTACCGCGCTTGATACCCGGTTGTTGAAGTTGGTGGAGAGCTGCAGAGTAAAGACTGCCACAAAAACAATTAATATTATTCCTGTAATTTTTTTCTTTATCGTCGACAAGAAAAAAATAAATACTATTGCATTAAATGCCAACGAAACAAAGCCTGTCCGACCTGCAACAAAAAACAAAATATCAACCACTGCCAATGCGGCTAGAGAAAAAAGAACAATTTTAGATTTTAAGTCGCTGGCAAACTGAGCTTTAACTGCAAGGAAAAGAGCAAAGAATGACATCATCAAATTTTGAGCGATATAATCTTTGAATACATGATGGCTACTGCCTTGGCCATTCGCTGTTCCAAGCACGAAAGGTAATGGCCAAACAACACTAGCCAAAGAAAGAAAAAGAACCAATACCATGGAGGCGCTGAATGCCATCAGTGCGCGTTGCTGCCACTTCTCATCTTGCAGCAAACTGATTGCAGGAAGAATGAACAGCAGTTTGCTGTATTTTTTTAGCTGAAACAGGATATCGCTCTGGCTACCGCTGGAGTAGGTGGCGCCAAGGCAAATAACCAAAAAAAGCATGCCAACTGCATAGGCAAACCAATGTCCGTGCAGTTGAATCAGCCTAGCTTTATATCCGCCAGCGGCGAGCCAAGCGATCAGTGTCAGCCCCATAAAAACATTCGTGGCGGCCGTGCTTATGGGTAAAACAAAAAGACTAATGACCAGAAAGATTCTGGCCAGCATATCCAATTGCCTTATAGGCGCATCGAAGTATTCACTCACAAAATTTGGTTTCATATTTCTTAACGACGGGCTTTAGCCTCTACATGTATATTTTTATCGTAGGCAAGTGCGGCATAGCGGAAGAAGCATTCTAGCGAGACCAGGAAGCAGAACAAAAATCCTTCAGAACCACATAGAAAGCCACGACGAAAGATGTAGAGGCGAATAAAAATTGCCAGGCCGGAGCCCATGCCCCGAAATACCCCGCCGCGTTTACCTGCCTGTGCTCGCTTCAGCGCACCCAGCTGGGTGTACTGGGCGAGTTTATTAAGGCTTTCGTAAATTGACTCTCTTGAATAGTGCATCAGCCGTGCGCGGAAAGTCCTTACGGGCAGGTTGGGATCCAACATTTCTGCGTGTTCATGGACCAGGCCGGCATATTCGCGAATGGAACTTCTTTTGAACATGCGCTGTATGCCGCCCGTCGTCTTCATGCGCGTTAGCGGCTTACCAAATGCGACCTGATTCCAAAGCACTTCCCATATTTCATTACTACCTGAGGCGACCACTGCTTCGATTTCTGCCTGAAGTGCAGGTGTAATTTCTTCATCCGCATCAAGAAAAAATATATACTCTCCGCGCACATGCTCCAGTAGGCGATTACGTTGAGCGCCGAAACCTTTCCAGTCCGGATATTCATGGACTTCAGCGCCCAGAGCCAGAGCTAGCTCTTGGGTGCCATCGGTGCTGCCGCTGTCCACTACGATGATCTGATCCGCAAACTTCGCACTGCGAATACAATTTTCTATGCGTCTGGATTCGTTCAACGTCAAAATCCCGATACTCAGCTTTATATTCCCCATACTGGTTTTCGCTTTCCCGTACTTTTATTGAGCTGCGGTGATATTGCTGTGAACCAGCGTATAAACAGCGCTGATTCCCCGGGCTTCGCTGTCGACAGAGAAGCCGGCCTCAACCCGGGCCCGTCCTGATTTTCCCATACTGGCCAGCAATATCGGATCAGGCATAACTTTTCGGAGTGCCAAAGTCAGAGCGTCAGTATTATCGGCAGGCACAACGTGTCCTGTGACGTTGTCATCAACGATCATCTTGAAAGCGCCGGTGTCACTGGCGACAACTGCGCAGCCGCAGGCCATGCCCTCAAGGGGGGTGAGGCCGAAGGGCTCGTAGCGCGGGCAGGCGACAGTAATTAGCACATTTTGGTACCAACCGGCGACTTCATTCGGGCCAATGACGCCGAGGAAGATAATCCGGTCGGACAGACCATTGCTTGCAATTTTTGCTACCAATTGCTTTTGGAAATCCTGATATTGGGGGGTACACAAGCCAGCAATCACGGCCGTGTAATCAGGGAATTCCGGCAAAAGCCGAATCATCGCCTCAACAAAAATATCTATGCCCTTGTCAGGTCGTACCCGACCAAAGGTGCCGATCCCGTACTCGCCCGGCAGTGCGGTGCGACGCCAAGCCGTCAATTTATCTGCCGGAGGCGAAAAGCGATCAAGGCTGATCCCATGAGGTACCACGCTGGTGGTGTTTGGCACAAAGCTTGCGGCCTCTGGCGTGGTCGCAATCACGCCATCCATTTTGCTGATCAGCCAACGCGGAAACCAGGAATGTCGGTGCTTGGCCGCGGAAGTGAAAACGATCTTGATCGGAAACCGCAACGCATCTCGCATAAAAATCGTCAGCATCATCTCCGGGTCGCGGCGCACATGCCAGGTGCGCGGCCGTCCATCCGGCAAGCGCTTGCGGCTGATCCAGATGGCTTGCCATACGCTGAGATAAAAAAAACGATCCGGATATTGAGCCTTTGCAAGTTGTGCGCCGGGTAGGTCCGTGCCGACAAAACCGATGCTCAGCGTTTTTGTCTGAACAGGGAGCAAGGCATTGATCGTGCCTGAAACGCCAGAATAGCGTTTCTTCATGTTGGTGATGATTACTTCTGGATTCATGGGATCTTGCCTGTCCGTACTTTTTAGGTTTGTGGCTTGGCAGGTCGATTGGGTTACAAGGCATTCGTAAAAGCGGGTTACATCAAAATAATATCGTACTGTTCCTGATGAAATCCATTCTCAACATGAAGCGAAATCGGCTTGCCGATAAAGTCTCCCAGCATGGTCAGATGCTGAGACTCTTCTTCCAAGAACAAGTCAATCACTAGTTGTGACGCTAGAATTCTAAATTCACGTGGATTGAATTGTTTGGCCTCGCGCAGTAGTTCGCGCAGAATTTCGTAAGCGATAGTACGTGCAGTTTTGACTTGCCCTTTACCCTGACATGCCGGGCAAGTTTCGCAAAGAATATGTGCGAGTGATTCGCGCGTACGCTTGCGAGTCATTTCAACAAGACCCAACGCAGAAAACTCCGATACCGTCACCTTGGTGCGATCGCGCGCGAGTGCTTTGTGCAACTCGGCCAGCACAGCAGAACGATGCTCGATATTTTCCATATCAATAAAATCGAGAATGATGATGCCGCCAAGATTACGCAGACGCAGTTGCCGCGCTATCGCGTGCGCTGCTTCCAGATTGGTTTTGAAAATCGTATCGTCAAAATTCCGACCGGTGACATAGCTGCCGGTATTGACGTCAATCGTTGTCATGGCCTCGGTCTGCTCGATAATCAGGTAGCCACCCGACTTCAGATCAACACGTTTGCCGAGCGCCTTTTCTATTTCTACTTCAATGCCATGCAAATCAAACAAGGGGCGCTCGCCCGTGTAATGCATCAGCTTGGGCATGACGGAAGGCGTGTAGCTTTCTGCAAATTCGCTGAGTTTGAGAAAATTTTCACGCGAATCAATTTGTATCGACGTAGTTTCTTCGCCCACAAAATCTCTCAGTACGCGTTGCGACAGGCTGAGGTCTTGATACAGCAATGACGGTGGCGGCACCTTTCGTGATTGTTCAATCAGATGTTCCCAGGTCTTGCGAAGGTAGGCGATATCACTGGTCAGGTCGGCGTCACTCGCGCCTTCGGCCATCGTCCTAATGATGAAGCCGCCTTTCTCTTCGGCGGGTAACAAGCCCTGCACCTTCTCGCGTAGAGCTTCGCGCTCGGTCTCGTCGCCGATGCGTTGCGAGACGCCAATATGCGGATCTTGCGGCAGATACACCAGCATGCGACCTGCGATCGATATTTGCGTTGAAAGTCGAGCACCTTTGGTGCTGATGGGATCTTTAATTACTTGCACCAGAAGCGATTGGCCGTCGAACAGTAGTTTTTCAATAGGCGTCGGTGCGCTAGTGGCATTGCCCACACCGCTTTGCACACGCGCTTCCCAGATATCGGCCACATGCAGAAAAGCTGCGCGCTCAAGACCAATATCGATGAATGCCGATTGCATACCCGGCAGCACACGCGCCACCTTGCCCAGATAGATATTCCCTGTGCGGCCACGCGACGCCGTGCGCTCGATGTGCAATTCCTGCACGGCGCCATGCTGCATTAGTGCGACGCGCGTCTCTTGGGGCGTGATATTGACCAGCAGATCTTCTGTCATAGTGTTTTTATACCTGCTTGCTGTAACAATCGTGTGGTTTCGAACAAAGGCAGACCCATGATGCCCGAATGGCTACCACTAATATGCTCGATGAACTTCGCCGCATGACCTTGTATGCCATAGCTGCCTGCTTTGTCATAAGGTTCTGACGAGTCACAATAGGCCCGCAGCGTGGCTTCGCTCAGTTCCGCAAACCTGACCTCTGAGCGATGCAATACTTCATTAAACTGATCTTCAAAGCGAATAGCCATGGCGGTCAATACCTGATGCGTGCGTCCCGACAGCAAGCGCAGCATGCTCATGGCCTCTGAGTGATCGGCGGGCTTGCCCAGTATTTTTCCATCAATCGTGACCGTAGTGTCGGCTGCCAGTACCGGACGCTTGGGCAATTGACGCCACAACACAGCTGCCCAGCCACTGTCTGCTTTCTCGCGCGCGACACGTGCAACATAAATTTCTGGCACTTCGCTTTCATGGGGTATCTCTGATACCGCGCCGTGACTGCCCGGTTCTTCTTTCAGTTCAAGTACCTCAAAAGCAATACCCACCTGCTGCAGTAATTCACGGCGGCGGGGACTTTTGGAAGCGAGATAAATTGTTTGATCTGCCAATGTCATTCCATGCTTCCCGTACTAACGATCAGAGCCAATGAATCAAGGCTGTCAGAGTTGTTAGATTGATGTGCGGTGATAAGGATGATTTTTAGTAATCGTCCAGGCGCGGTAGAGCTGTTCTGCCAGCAGCACCCTGACCATCCCATGCGGCAGAGTTAGGCTGGATACGCGCAACAGCATATCGGCATCTTTCTTGAAATCTGCATCCAGACCGTCTGCGCCGCCGATGACGAATGTAACATCCCCGCCTTGCTGTTGCCACAACGTCAGATGTTGCGATAACTGCAGCGTAGTCAGATCCTTGCCGTGCTCATCCAGCGCGATCACATGGCCCCCTTTGGGTAGCACTGCCTCGATGCGCTGTCGCTCCTGTCCCATCACGGTCTCGGCGCTACGGCTCGATGAGCGCTCAACAGGCTTGATTTCTTTCAGCACTAACCGGCATTCCGGCGGCATGCGTTTCGCATATTCCTGAAAGCCTGCCTCAATCCATGCAGGCATTTTGTGGCCGACGGCTGCAACGATGAGTTGCATACGCTGGAGTTAACCGCCTGACTTGGTCGTTGTGCGGCGACCGGCGCCGGATCGACTGGCCGAAGTTTTTCCAGCAGTGGACCCCGTTTTTCTGGCAGGTGCTTTTTGGGCAGCCGATTTTTTCGGTGTGGTTTTTTTTGCGACAACTTTTTTAATTATCGCTTTCTTGGCCACGGTTTTTTTGGCGACTGCTTTCTTAGCCGGGGTTTTGGCAGGAGTTTTGGTGACAGCAGTTTTTGCTACCGCCGTTTTTTCCGCCACTGCTTTTTTCACCGGAGCTTTCGTGTCGCTGGCCTTGATATCGCTAGCTTTGGTGCGTACCGTTTTTTTCACGGCGGTTTTGGTGATATGCGACGAGGCCTTGACCAGCGTTGTTTTCGCGCCGGTTGCCGAGCGCGTCGCCGCGCCGAGCTTGATTTCTTTCTCGCCCCACAATTCTTCGAGACGGTAGTAAGCGCGGATAGCAGGCTGCATGATGTGGACGACCATGTCGCCCAGATCGACCAGTACCCATTCCCCGGTACCTTCACCTTCCATGCTGAGAATCTCTCCGCCAGCGGCCTTGACGGAGTCACGCACGGAAGAAGCCAGCGCTTTCGTTTGCCGGTTTGAGGTACCGGAAGCGATCGCGATGCGGTCAAACATGCTGGTCAGGTGGCTGGTGTCGAAGATGCGGATGTCCTGCGCCTTTACGTCCTCGAGTGCGTTGACAACGATGCCCTGCAATTTTTTGATATCCATTAATGAGTCTGGTAAAGGTGATGTTGTTGAATATAGTCTAGCACTGGCACCGGAAGCAGGTCGGCGCGTTCTCCGGACACTCCTGATCTTCCTGATCCTGCAATAGCCTCACGTATCCTGGTCGACGACACATCCAGCGCTAGCTGCGTCGCGATGCAGACCAGACCCGATGGCGTCTGCCGCAATTGATCGGCACTGGCCAGCCGGCGGTTGATTTGTGCGGCAACCGCTTTGTCTAGGGCAGCGTCGTCCATCGTGAAACCCGGGCGAGCGGCAATGCACAGGTGGGCTTCATTGAACAGGGCGGTCCAGTCATGCCAGGTGTGCAAATTAATCAGCTGGTCTGCGCCCATTATCAGCGCAAGCGACACATCGCGGCCCAGCTCGCTACGTAAAGAGCGCAAGGTGTCGATCATGTAGCTGGGACCCTCGCGACGGATTTCCTGTTCATCGATACAAATCGGTGTAGGCCAGCCATCGAAGGCCGCGTGCAGCATCGCAATGCGATGCACAGCCGATGTGACCATGTCCGGCTTTTGCCAAGGTCGACCACTGGGTATCAGTCGCAGTTCGTCAGGATGCAGCAGTGTGCAAAAGTAGCGTGCCAGTCCGACATGACCCGAATGCACCGGATCGAAGCTACCACCCAGCAGCAGCACGCTGCGCACACTCATGCAGCCAGCCAGTCACGATGCGGCAGAAAATCCGTATAGAGTTTCGCTTCGGGCGAACCGTCCTCAGGCCGCCAGTCGTAACGCCATTTGACGATAGGTGGCATCGACATCAGGATAGATTCAGTGCGTCCACCCGACTGCAGACCAAACAAGGTACCGCGGTCAAAGACCAGATTGAACTCCACATAACGGCCACGACGATAAGCCTGGAAATCACGCTCGCGCTCGCCATACGCAATATCTTTGCGGCGCTTCAGAATCGGCAGATAGGCATCAATGAAATGATCGCCAACGCTTTGTGTCATGGCAAAGCTCTGCTCAAAGCCTGCTGTATTGAAATCATCAAAAAACACACCGCCAACACCACGAGCTTCCTTGCGGTGCTTCAGATAGAAGTATTCATCGCACCACTGCTTGAATCGTGGATGCAACTCTAAACCGAATGGGTCCAGCGCATTGCGGCAAGTCTGGTGAAAATGTTGCGCGTCTTCTTCGAAGCCATAGTAGGGCGTCAGATCCATGCCGCCACCGAACCACCAGACGCGTTGATCGCCTTCGCCTGTCGTGGTGAAAAAGCGCACGTTCATGTGCACGGTTGGTGAGTACGGATTACGCGGATGAAAAACCAGCGACACGCCCATCGCTTCCCAAGGATGTCCGGCCACTTCAGGGCGATTGGCTGCCGCTGACGGCGGCAGGCTCATACCTTTGACATGCGAAAAACCCACGCCACCACGCTCAAGCACATTACCTTCTTCAATCAAACGCGAGATACCGCCGCCACCCTCGGGCCGTTCCCAGCTGTCGCGTATGAATTGCTTGCCGTCGACCGCTTCAGCAGCAGACACGATACGCTCTTGCAGCGACAAAAGCCAAGTCCTGACGGCATTCGGGTCGGGCGTGTTCATGGATTTTCCTTTTTTTGCTAATGATATTCAGGCAGGTCGTTTCAGCGCACGCCAGCCTATATCGCGACGAAACTGCATACCGTCAAACTGAATCTGATCCAAGGTTTCATACGCATGTTTCTGGGCGACGCGAACGCTGTCACCCAGACCCACCACACACAACACCCGTCCTCCCTGCGTTGTGAGCGCTTTGTTGTCCAGTGATGTACCGGCATGAAACGTCATGCTGTGTTCGGTTTCTTCTGGGATGCCGGTGATCACATCATTTTTGCGCGGCGCATCTGGGTAACCGCTTGCGGCCATCACCACGCCGAGCGCGGTGCGTCTATCCCAGTCGAGCTCTATTTCATCGAGCGTACCGGCTACGGCATGTTCCATTACTGAGACTAGATCGGTTTTTAGGCGCGCCATGATGGGCTGCGTCTCCGGGTCGCCCATGCGGCAATTGAATTCCAGTGTTTTGGGATTACCCTCGGCATCAATCATCAGGCCGGCATACAGAAAGCCCGTATACGGAATGCCATCTTTGGCCATGCCTTGCACGGTCGGTTGAATGATCTCGCGCATCACGCGTGCATGCAGTTGAGGTGTGACGATAGGTGCAGGCGAATAGGCACCCATGCCACCGGTATTTGGACCAAGATCCTGGTCCAGCAAACGCTTGTGGTCTTGACTGGTTGCCAGCGGCAGCATGTTTTTGCCGTCAACCATGACGATGAAGCTGGCTTCTTCGCCCTCAAGAAATTCTTCGACCACTACGCGCGCGCCGGCATCACCAAAGCGATTATCCGACAACATCATGTCGATGGCACCGTGGGCTTCTTCGAGTGTCATTGCGACTACCACGCCCTTGCCAGCAGCGAGGCCATCAGCCTTGATGACGATTGGGGCGCCTTGCTCATCAATGTAGCGATGCGCTGCGTCTGCATCCGAAAAAGTTTGATATCTCGCTGTCGGTATGCCGTGGCGTTCCATGAAGGCCTTGGCAAAGTCCTTCGAGCTTTCCAGTTGTGCTGCCTTGCGGGTAGGACCGAAAATCTTCATGCCACGCTCGCGGAAGATATCCACGATGCCCGCGGCCAGCGGTGCTTCCGGGCCGACGACAGTCAGCGTAACCTGCTCTTGCTGCGCAAAATCTGCCAACGCTACAGGGTCGGTGATGGCGACATTCTTCATGCGCGCATCAAGGGCGGTACCGCCATTGCCAGGTGCAACCAGCACCATCTGTATGCGTTTGGATTGCGCCAGCTTCCAGGCCAGCGCATGTTCGCGGCCACCAGAACCTACAACAAGAATTTTCATGAAAGCTTCAGGTCAGGTTATCGTTTCGGAATTGCCTTTGCAGGCTCGTCAGAATCAAAATACTCAAGCAGCAAGCCGCGCAATGATCACGCCGCACTGCTGACAAGTGTTGCTTAATCTTCTATTACAGCGTTGGTGTAAACCTCTTGAACATCATCGAGGTTTTCCAGCGCATCCAGCAGCTTCTGCATTTTCACCGCATCATCGCCGGTGAATTCTGTATTCGTTGATGGCTTCATGGTGACTTCAGCCACTTCAGGTTTGAAGCCAGCTTTCTCTAAAGTTTCGCGCAAATTTGAAAAAATTTGCGGGTCGCAGAGAACTTCAAAGCCACCTTCATCATCAGCAATTACATCATCGGCGCCGGCCTCGAGTGCGGCTTCCATGAGTGCATCTTCGTTGGTGCCGGGCGCAAACAGCAACTGGCCGCAATGATTGAACAGAAAAGCCACTGAACCTTCGGTGCCCATGTTGCCACCGTATTTCGAGAAGGCATGCCGCACTTCGGCCACCGTACGCACGCGGTTGTCTGTCATGCAGTCAACGATGATGGCAGCGCCGTTCAGGCCGTAGCCTTCGTAGCGGATCTCTTCATAGTTCACGCCTTCCAGGCCACCGGTGCCGCGCTGGATGGCTCGGGTCACATTGTCCTTGGGCATATTGGCGTCGGCCGCCTTGTCGATGGCCAGACGCAGACGAGGATTACTCGCAATGTCACCGCCGCCCATGCGGGCAGCGACGGTTATTTCCTTGATCAGCCGGGTCCAGATCTTGCCGCGCTTTGCATCAGTCGCGGCCTTTTTGTGCTTGATATTGGCCCATTTGCTATGTCCTGCCATGTGCTTTCTTTCCGGATTTCGTTACTTGCCTTGCAATTCGTGCAGTACGCCGGGAGGCGTTTGCGTAGACAGTATTTTCGCCTGTACTGGCGGATGAATAGGGGGCAGATCTTAACATACCGGCCTCTGCGAAAACCCGCCGCAAATGGCGGCTTCGCCAATGCCAAAGGCCGTATGACGGTGCCCCCAGTAGAATCCTCGCATACCCTTCCTTACCTCTAGCCGCCCGCATATTTCATGCCCTCCAGCACCCTTACGCTAGACCAACAGCATGCAAACCGTCGGTGGTTTCTTATTGGATTGGCAATGGCGCTGGTCGGGGCAGTGCTTTTTTCAGGTAAAGCTATTGTGGTCAAGCTACTCTATCGTCATCAGGTGGATGCCATGACGGTGCTGGCTTTCAGAATGCTGTTCTCGCTGCCTGCCTTTGGCATCATTGCGCTGGGACAGATGAAGCGTCAGCCCCCATTGGCAATGGCGGACCGCTGGCGCATGGTTCAGCTGGGCTTGCTGGGTTACTACCTGTCGAGTTATCTGGATTTCATCGGGCTGGCCTATATTTCCGCGGGACTTGAGCGGCTGATCCTGTTTCTTACGCCGTCGTTCGTGTTGCTGATGTCGGTGTTCTTGTTAAAAAAGCTGGTCAGCTCCCTCGAGTGGTTGGCGCTGGCTATCTGCTATGGCGGTACGATTCTGGTCTTCATTCACGACGTCCGTCTGGGTGGGGCGAATGTGTTGGTGGGTGGGGCCTTCGTGCTGGGCAGCGCGCTGAGTTATGCGATGTACTTGCTGTTTTCGGGCGAGCTGGTGCAGCGGGTTGGCACCTTGAGGCTGGTGTCTTATGTGATGTGCGTGTCGGCGCTAGCGTCCATTGCGCAGTTTTTGCTGCTGCGATCACCGGCCTTGCTGCTGCAGTCGGCAGAGGTGTATGGGCTTTCCCTGATCAATGCCGTATTTTGCACCGTGTTGCCCGTATTTCTCACCATGATGGCCATCGCCCGCGTGGGTGCGCCGGTGGCATCGCTCGCGGGCATGGCCGGGCCGGTGTCGACTTTGTTTTTGGCTGCGTGGCTGTTACAGGAACCCATAGCTGGGATACAGCTGGTCGGTACGGCGCTGGTATTGGCGGGGATTTATTTGTTGTCCAGAAAGAAGAAATAAAACCTTGGACCCTATGACGCCAGCGTCGTTAGGTCTGCTTGCCAGTGAGCTTGGCGCCGCGGTCTGAACTACCGCAGTTTGAAGTTATCATTCGTGTTTTATCGTTTAATCATTTTTTGGCAGGTACAGTCATGACAAAAGCAATACGGTGTTTCAGCAACGGTGGTGCCGAGGTGATGTCCTATGTCGACGTTGAGGTCGGCGAACCGGGCCCCGGCGAAGTCAGAGTCCGTCATCACGCGATTGGTCTCAATTACATCGACGTCTATTTCCGTACGGGCCTCTACCCGCAGCCTTTGCCCGCCGGGCTGGGCATGGAAGGTGCGGGTGTGATTGAAGCCGTTGGCGCGAACGTCACGCACGTGAAAGAGGGCGATCGTGTGGCCTATGCGACGCGTCCGCCAGGTGCTTATGCAGAGGCGCGTGTGATGCCTGCTGAAGCATTGGTCAAGCTACCCGATTCGGTCAGCTTTGAAACAGCTGCTGCGATGATGTTGCAGGGATTGACAGTGCAGTATCTGTTTCACCGCACTTTCCCGTTAAAAGGCGGCGAGACGATTCTGTTCCACGCCGCAGCGGGTGGTGTAGGCCTGATCGCTTGTCAGTGGGCACGTGCGCTGGGTGTGACGATGATCGGCACGGTCGGCTCGGATGAAAAAGGCGCGCTTGCCAAGGCGCATGGCTGCACGCACATCATTAACTACAACAAGGAAAACTTTGTTGAGCGCGTTAAAGAAATTACCGAAGGTAAGGGTGTACCCGTGGTTTATGACTCGATCGGCAAGGACACCTTCATTGGTTCGCTAGATTGCCTATCGCCACTGGGAACGATGGTGAGTTATGGCTCTGCTTCTGGTCCCGTGCCGCCGTTTTCGCTCAATGAACTCGCCTCGCGTGGTTCGCTGTTCGTCACAAGGCCAACGCTCTTTTCGTATGCAGCCAAGCGCAGCGATCTCGAAGCCATGGCTGCCGACTTGTTCCGCATGGTCGAAAGCGGCAAAGTAAAAATTGAGATCAATCAGCGTTATGCACTGAGCGACGTACAACAGGCGCATCGTGATCTCGAAGACCGCAAGACCACGGGTTCAACCATCTTGCTGCCCTGAGATAGTTCAATGCGAGAAGAGAACGAGCAGGACAACCCGATGCAGCATCCCGACGAGCAACCGTCGGGTGCTGATCATGGTCCGCATTTCGGCAAGCTCCTGATCGTGCTTGCAGTGGCGGTGATGTTACTGGGACTGATTACCTGGGCGTCGGTGGCGTATGTAACTTGAATTTAACGTGAATGAAACGTACTGCGACGTGAATCTGAGGTGAATTCGAGGCGAGTGTGACTTGAGCGCAGGCTCAGCCTGTCAGGGTTTGGCATCGAGTTTCATTTCGACGATACGCGGGGTACCGCTCTTGCCCGGAAACTCCGCAAATGCGCTGCGCACCAGATAGGGCAGGATCTTGGCCAGATTGCCTTCCTTACCTTCGCTGCGCACCGTCACTTCGTACAAAGGCTGCCCGGAGAGCGTCTCATTGATTTTCAGTTTCAATTCCCGATAAAACACCGTATACCGGCGCTCCTGTTGCCGGGCGACGGGCATGCCGGAGCCGAAAGGACCATAGAAGGGTGAATAGCCCGGCCATCCGCCCCAATAAGGCGAGTAATAGCCTGGCCCATACCAAGGCATGCCCGACCAGGAATCAACCAGCACCGTCTCGACCAAGCGGACATCTTTCGCGTTGACTATCGCGTTGAAGCTTACTGCCAGCGCGGCATCCTTTGCATCGCTGGCTTCGCGCAAACCCTGTTTGAGCAGTTCGGTGCGGATCAGATTTTCATAACTCTGACGCTCCAGTCCGGCAGGCTCATCCTCTTTTTGCACAAAGCTGAAGGTCTTGTCCGCCATGGCCGCTGGCCATTGGTGAAAGACAGTTACTTCGCTGCGGATCTTGCTGGCGCAGCCCGAAAGCAGTAAGCAAAGGATGGTGATGAGACAGGCGACAATTCTCATGATAATTCGGTCAATTTCGGTTCGGCATGTGGTGACGCACAAGCGCAAGGTTCTCATAGATTTTCGTTTGCTGCATGCAGATCGTGGATATCGATAAGTTCAGATTGTCGGAGAAGCGTTAAAGCGACCAGCCGGACTTTTTCGGCTGAGAAACTGATGTCAAACCCTTGATTTTTCTGGTGCTCGCCTCGAATGGTGCTGCCGGCTAGTCGTTCAACCCGGAATCCTTCAGTGACTCCCTTGGTAAAATGCGGTTTTCCGACTGATTCGCCATCTTCCTTATCCCATGCGTACTGATACTGCTGCCGCCATTCACCGACTGGAATACTCGCCGCCCACTTTCTGGGTCGATACGATCGACATAGGTTTTGATCTCGATCCGAAAGCTACCCGTGTTGCAGCACGCAGTGTGCTGCGGCGCAATACCAACGTTCAATCGCGCGAACTGGTCCTTTTTGGCGAAGACCTGACGCTGGTTGCTTTGCGGATGAATGGTCGCACGCTCGGTAAACGTGATTACCGCATCTCTGGCAGCAAACTGATCATCGACAACGCTCCCGACGAAGTCACGCTGGAAATCGAGACACTGATTGACCCCGGCAGCAATACATCGCTGATGGGTTTGTACGTCTCGAACGGTGATTTTTTTACGCAATGCGAAGCTGAGGGCTTTCGCAAGATTACTTATTTCCCTGATCGCCCCGATGTCATGGCGAAATACCGGGTCATGCTGCGCGGTGACAAGGCAAGATATCCAGTACTTCTTTCTAACGGCAATCTGATCGAGCAAGGTGATATCGGCGACGGTCGTCACTATGCGCTGTGGGAAGATCCCTTCCGCAAACCCTCGTATTTGTTTGCACTGGTTGCGGGTCAACTGGTGTGTGAAGAGCAAACGCTGCGCCTGCAGTCGGGTCGAGAGGTGCTGCTGCAAGTGTGGGTTGAGCAGGGTAACCTCGACAAGACCTCGCATGCAATGGAGTCATTGATCAAGAGCATACGTTGGGATGAAGAGCGATTCGGACTTGAGCTGGATCTCGACCGTTTCATGATCGTGGCCGTGGGTGATTTCAACATGGGCGCGATGGAGAACAAAGGTCTGAATATTTTCAACACCAAATATGTTCTCGCCAATCCACGTATTGCTACCGATGCAGATTACGGCAACATCGAATCCGTCGTCGCGCATGAGTATTTTCATAACTGGACAGGCAATCGCGTCACCTGCCGCGATTGGTTTCAGTTATCACTCAAAGAAGGCCTTACAGTTTTCCGCGATCAGGAATTTTCTGCCGACATGATGGGCAGTGCCAGCGGTCGTGCGGTGAAACGCATCGAAGACGTGCGCGTGTTGCGCGCCGCGCAGTTCCCTGAAGACGCCGGTCCGATGGCGCATCCGGTGCGGCCTGATGCCTATGTCGAGATCAATAATTTTTATACGCTGACGATTTACGAGAAGGGTTCCGAAGTCGTGCGCATGATGCAGACTTTGCTGGGCCGCGAGGGCTTCCGCAAGGGCATGGATCTTTACTTCAGTCGCCATGACGGACAGGCAGTGACTTGCGATGATTTCCGCGCCGCGATGAGCGATGCGAATGACCGCGATCTCAGCCAGTTCGAGCGCTGGTACAGCCAGGCAGGTACGCCACGCGTGCAGGTCACGTCTCACTTCGATGCAGCCGCTCAGACGTATACGCTGACCATGACACAAACTTGTCCACCAACCCCGGGACAAGACAGCAAGCTGCCGATGCATATCCCGGTCGGTATTGGTCTGCTGGATGCGCACGGCAATGATTTGTCTCTGCAGCTAGAAAATATCTCGGGTCACAAAGCGACCGAGGTGCATGTTGCGCCAACGACGCTGGTACTAGAGCTGACCGACGCCACTCAGCGTTTCACTTTCACCGACATCGAGCAAATACCTGTGCCATCGCTGTTGCGCAATTTCTCTGCGCCGGTGGTGCTGGATTATGGCTACAGTGATGACGAGCTGGCGTTCCTTCTTGCGCACGATAGCGATCCCTTCAATCGATGGGAAGCTGGCCAAAGACTGGCCACTCGTCGACTATTGACGCTGGCCGCCACGGACATCGCTGAAGATTTGCACTACGTCGTTACCGCACAAGATCAATTGTTGGCAGATGCCTTGCGTATGCTCTTGCGTGATGCATCGCTGGATCCTGCGTTCCGTGATCTGGTATTGACGCTGCCTTCCGAAGGCATGCTCGCTGAACAGATGGACGTCATCAATCCGCAAGCTATTCATCGCGCACGTCGCGCGTTGCGTCGCCAGCTAGCGCTGGCCTTGCGTGCTGACTTGATTGATACCTATCGCTCGCACCATACCCCCGGCGCCTATCGTCCCGACCCGGCACATGCCGGTCGCCGCGCATTGCGTAACAATACACTTGGCTATCTGGCCGAGCTTGATGATTCCCAATCACACAAAATCATGCAAGACCAGCTGGACCACGCCGCAAACATGACCGATCGCATCTCAGCACTCACTGCAGTGGTACATCATGAGGCGCCCGGTATCGCTGAGGCCTTGCAGTCATTTTATGAAGATTTTGAGCAAGAGCCCCTGGTCATCGACAAATGGTTCAGCCTGCAGGCGTCATCTCCTGCGACCGATGTAAAAGCAGTGCGCCAGTTGATGAGGCATCCAGCCTTTACTCTGAAAAATCCTAATCGTGCACGTAGTCTGCTGTTCGCATTCTGCAACAGCAACCCAGCGCGCTTCCATGCGGCCGATGGCAGTGGCCATGCTTTCTGGGCGGAGCAGGTCATTACACTCGATGCGCTCAATCCTCAGGTCGCTGCACGACTTGCGCGCTCACTAGACCGTTGGCGCAAATATGCACCTGCTCTACAAAAATCCATGCGCGAGGCACTGCAAAAAGTGTCTTCTGCTAAAAAACTGTCGAATGATGTTGCCGAGGTAATCGGCAAAGCGCTCGCCAATTGACTCTTATCCGCCAGCGAGTACCGTCATGAAACGTATCAGTCTTACACAGCATTTGATTGAAGAGCAGCGCCTGAATAACTCCATACCTGCCGAGCTGCGGCTGTTGATCGAAGTTGTCGCGCGCGCATGTAAGACCATCAGCCATGCCGTAGGCAAGGGTGCCTTGGGTGATGTGCTGGGAGCCGCCGATACCGAAAATGTACAAGGCGAAATCCAGAAAAAACTCGACATCATCTCGAACGAAATTTTATTGCAGGCCAATGAGTGGGGCGGTCATCTTGCGGCAATGGCGTCGGAAGAAATGGAAACGATCCATCCGATTCCTAACCGTTATCCGATGGGCGAATACATGTTGCTATTCGATCCGCTGGATGGTTCTTCCAATATCGATGTGAACGTTTCCATTGGTACGATCTTCTCGGTATTGAAGGCGCCGGAAGGCATGGCCACACCGACCGAGCAAGATTTTTTGCAGCCCGGCACCCGACAAGTCGCTGCAGGTTATGCAGTGTACGGTCCGCAGACCGTCTTGGTACTCACCACAGGTAATGGCGTTAACTGTTTCACACTGGACCGCGAGATGGGTTCTTGGGTCATGACGCAGCGGGCTCTGCAGATTCCGGCGGACACGGCGGAGTACGCCATCAATGCCTCCAACGCACGTCATTGGTACCCGCCTGTGACTCGCTATGTCAAAGAACTCGAAGCCGGCAAGACAGGACCGCGCGATAAAAACTTCAATATGCGCTGGATTGCCTCGATGGTTGCGGATGTTCATCGCATACTTAATCGGGGCGGCATCTTCATGTACCCCGCCGATGCCCGCGAGCCTGATAAGCCGGGTAAATTGCGATTGATGTATGAAGCCAACCCCATGGCGTTTATCGTCGAGCAGGCCGGCGGTGCAGCCACGGATGGAAAAAATCGGATACTTGATATCCAGCCGCATACCTTGCATCAGCGCGTGGCGGTGTTTATCGGTTCCCGCAATGAAGTACAGCGAGTGACGGAATATCATGCGGAGTAGTGGTGTCGATGCGCCTTGGCGGTCTTGGGGTGGTGGAGGTTTTTGCTAGAATGTCGCCCTTCGCTGATGTAGCTCAGTTGGTAGAGCAACTGATTCGTAATCAGTAGGTCGGAGGTTCGATTCCTCTCATCAGCACCAAGTGTCGCGGAAAAATGCCCAGTTTTCGAACTGGGCTTTATGCATTTCAACGGATTGGTTCAGTGCTTGACATCGCCAAGGGTCTGGCCTGTCAGGCAGGGCGAGGTGGCAGATCCGTCAAGTCGTTCTGAATGAAACATGACTTGCGATGTTTATGAGGTGCAAGTGTATCCTAAAGGAAATCAGCATGGGCTAGCGTTTGATCCGCTTGTATTTGCCGTTACCGTGAACTCCGCCGCCAAAACCACATTTTTCTGCTCTATCTGTAACGTCACCAGCAATCTCGATAACATCGCCTTTTACATCAATAATAAAGCTGCATTCGGGAAATTCGCGTTCATCGTATTCAAGAATCCAAGTGCATTCATCGGAGCACGCTTGCCATGCAGATGCCCTTTCTATCGTTCCCGTATTCATTTTGCAGTTAGTGGCCTCCAGTTTGAAGAAGAACTTGGATGTTTTTTTCGACGCCTCCAAAACGGTAAGCGTACCGCATTTGGATTGGTAGACCCCAGGTTTTGGTAGGGATCCTGGCGTTGCTGCAAAACTGGGTGTCGTAAAGTTCGGTAGAACCAGGATCATCAGTATTTGTATTTTTAAATAAATTTTCATGATCATTTCCTTTTAAATCTACATTAATCGGTATAGTTTTTTTGAGAACTCAACATTCACCAAGTCAGCGAGTGAGGTTCGCCAGAGCAGAGTGAAGAGTAATCGATAGCATTAAAATTAGATCGCCATCATAAAATATAATAGAAGATTTTTATAACTTTAATTTTTTTGGGGGTGATTATGAAAAATGCTATTTTAGCTGTAATTCTTGGATCTTTAGTAGTGGCTGCGTGTGGGAACAAAGTGAGCGGTAGCTACTCCGTGGACATTGATGCGACTAAAGCGACGCCTGAGTTCGTTGCCAAAAATAATGAAACCAAGGGAGGGGCTGCCATGGGTGTGCAAGTCATCAGCCAACTTGCCAAAAATATATTAATCAAGGAATCAAAGTTTCATCTTGTTTCTCTCGACTGTGAAATAGACTCAAACCTTACGAAAGCAGAGTGTATTGATCAGAATGATTTAAAAGCCCCTAAAAAGATTCTCAGCTTTTCATTAACGGGTGACACACTAAAAATTGATGCTGGCGATGGTTATCCACTTATTTATACAAAACTAAAAAGCTAGCCCAACGGTGTCAAGGCCGAGGTTCGATTCCTCTCATCAGCACCAAAGTTGAATGTAAAAAGCCCAGATTTCGGTCTGGGCTTTGTGCTTTTTCGGGCTGAGATCGCTGATTGACATCACCAAGAGATCTACCTGTCAGGTTGGACGGGTTGGTAGGTCTGCGTCGGGACGTTATTTTGACAGTTGTTTTATTCGTGTTTCAAAAGCATCAATTTCACAATTCACGCGCACGTTCACTGGAAGCGTTTGGCATGCCTCAAACGCTTTGTTTTCCCATTTTTTATGTTGTTTTATAAAAGCATTTTTTTGCCCTCCACTGAGCGAGTTAAGCTTTTTTTTATAAATTTCATCAAGTGCTTTTGAGAGTGAATCAAATTTTAATGAGTCACACTCTGCCATGGCGTCAAAATCTGCTTGCCCGCCAAGATTTTTACATTCGTCGAGCGTAATTGCAAAGCAATTTACCGAAAGGATTGTCGAAAAAAAAGAAAACACAAGTATTTTTTTCATTTTTAACTCGCAAAAGATTTTTAAAAAAAATTTTAGTTATGGCATCGTTTAAATTTAAATTCATAAATATGCTCACCAAGAGACTCTTTTACTTTCAACGAGTCCTTGGTAACGTCATAAGACTTTGTAGTGTTTCTGATTCCCTCGGTGTCACTACATTTTTGAGAAATTTTATAATTGCCGATCTTTCCGCTGATTTTTTTGACTTCGCATGATGAGGATGAACCATGGCTTATGGATTTGTTTTTAATAATTAACCCTGCCTCATTGACTTGACTACAGTCGCATGATTTCTTGTCTTGACATAACATTTCGTCATCACCCGCCCACTTTCCTAAGAGTTCGTTGGGCATATCTGCCGCAAAGGCGGATAATAATACTGAGGCTAAGAAAAGAACAGAAAAAGCTAGATTTTTTTTCATTTCATTTCTTTCAATAAATTTAAATGCTCTCGTTTTAAAGGTAAATTATGAAATAAATCGTCTAACAAATTTAAGGTCAAATCAATGGCGTTATAAATCCCCCTTTCTTTTGTTTAAATCTTGGGTCTGTTGTTCATTATTTTTCCGAATTTTTTCCTCTTGCTCAATTTTTGTTTCTTTAATTTGCCATTTTTGGTCGAAGAACTCGATGTTTATTTGTTGGTTGGAGAAAGAACCCAAACCGCTCTTATTCAAATTCACTACGATGGACTCTTCAGCCCCGAAGATCCATACATTTTTATTTTCGTATGGTTTTATTTCTGGCTTTTCTCCAGGTGCAGTCCCAGGATGCGGCCTGTCTTGAATCGGCATCCCAAATTTTTCGACGAATGCTTTCAATATTTTCGAATATGTTTCATTTACAAATCCCGCTCGCACTGTTCCATCGATATTGGGCTTACCCTTTACATCATCAGGGTGAGTGATTACGAACTTTACTAGTCTAAGAGCGCCATCGAAAAATCCAAGCGTGGCTGCAAAAGGCTGCTCGCCTGCTATTGAGAAATCACATGTAGATTTAATTTTTATTCCGCATACAAATATTTTTTTTGAAGGGTCATTTTTATGTTCTACACTAAGTACCATGTTTTTACTATTGAGTATTTTCAGAGCTTGAGGCGCTGTCATGTTAATCCTAAGCCCTTTGATTTCTGCTTTGTCCAAAGGTAGTTTCTCTGGCGCTGGAGCTAAGTCTTTTTCTTTACAAAATGGCGCGCATGCGGGACGTTCTGTTTCTTGTTTTGCTAGTTTCTCAGCGGCGGATCGAGCTTCGGCAATCCTGGCTTTTTCAGCTTCATCCCAGCGTGCTTGAGAGGCGGCCTCGCGATCTTGATTTTCTTTTTCTTGTATCAATTCATCCAGTGCTCTTGATGCTGCATTTTCTGCAGCGTTGATGCAGTATTCCTTCGATGTCTCAATATCGCATTGGCTGCAAATTTCTTGCACCTTATCGATAGCATTGGTATTTTTTCGCGCACATTCCTCAGAGGGGTCATTTTTGCAACTTTGAAGAATGGCTTTTTTAATAATGGTAGCGGCTTCAGACCCAGCCACCATAAATCCAGTGTCGCCACTGCATATGTTTTTAGCAAATGCCGATCCGCCTACAACTAGTAAATGCAAGATTAGGCAAGACCATTTTAAATTTTTAATAGTCGGCATAAAAACCTTTCGACGTAAATCATTTGAGTGTTAATTGCTTGGCAAAACGTGACCTGACTTCAGCGCCAGCCGCGGTCAGTTGTGCGTCAATCTCGCCAGCGGCTATTGCCTGCTTCAAAGCCTCGATCACTGCCACCAGCTGCCGCTTTTCTCCGACTTCAATGGCTGACTTGCCTTTTGCTATTTCAATAACTCGGGTTCCGTACCGCAGATTAATATAAACCTTACCATCATCGGCGGTCCAGAACCAAGCACGGGGGCGACGGCTGACCATGGCTTCGGCATATTCACCTGTCACGGGATTCTTGACATGGCGGCGACGGGTTTTGAGATATTCCCGCCCTTCGGCGTCGGCTCGGGCTAGCTCTAGCTGATCGTGCAGTGCGTTTACTAGCTTATTGCGACGCTGCACGATCACGGGCAGCTGGCGTGGACGGTTCACGTTGGTGATGTTGAGCTTAGCGATGATGGCCATGACATTCTCCTGAACTAGTTGATGGTGTCAGCGAGTCTGTATGAACGCACCTAGCTGTCGATGGTTTTCTTCGTGATCTTGGCGAGCTGCGTGAATGGTAATGAGTGAAGAGCCAGAAGATCAACGTAGACACGGCAGAACAGCCGTCAACACGCGGAATGTGTGATTGGCTATCTGATGCGGGGTCAGGGATTTCAAGCCTAGCTCGGCTGTTTTCTTAATTCACGAAAACCCCGACTTTTCCGCATTTTCCGTGGTTTTCAGCTAAGCCATTGATAGCATTGATGTTGCGTTGGCTTGAATCGGTCGACAGCTAAAAACACCGTAATTAGCATGACAATTCCGTGGTTTTTGGAGAATTTCATGGCACAGGCTCGAACGCTGACCGATGCTGAATTTACTTGGTTGCTAGACCAAATCCAGCGGCGCCCTCATGCAAATCGCAACACCATGATGTTGAAGATGCTGCATGGTGCGGGACTGCGTGTTGGCGAGTTAGCTGCTTTGCTGGTGTCAGATGTCGTGAATGTCGATGGCGGCATTCGCGATCAAGTCATTCTGCTGCCGCATCAGACCAAAGGACACCAGCAGCGCATCGTCTATTTAAATGAAAAGTTAAAAATCGAATTGGCTGATTATCTGAACACCATAGACCGCACTGGCTACTTATTCAAGACGCAGAAGCGTGATCATTTCACTGCCAATACCCTACAGGCTGTGATCACCAGTCTTTATCGAAGAGCTGGCTTGATTGGTTGTTCTAGTCACTCAGGCAGACGATCATTTATTACGAAGCTAGCATCTGCTGGCATCAGCGCCAGAGTGCTTCAGGAGCTTGCTGGACACCGTAATTTGGCTACCACGCAACGCTACATCGATGTCACCGATGCCATGAAACGCAGGGCTGTTGAATTGGCCTAGGACTCAAGAATGGCCACCAACTTGATCTTGGATCGTTTTTGCCGCTTGGATTCCGTGGCAATCTTGGCTAAAAAGCAGTGGCTTGTTGCTTGACATCGGATTCATAGAGATTGATGTCGGCTTCAATGATGGCCTGATCGTTGCTGGCATCGATGATTTTCTTGATTTGTTGCTTGGTCATGGCTGATGTCTGGGGTCTGGGGTTGGATTCTATGTCTGTTCTTCGCTGTCGCTCAGAACGTTCGCTACGCTCACGGTGCCGTCTTGTTTCATGTACTAATGTCTGGTCTGAAGCTAACATTCAATGAAGACATTTGGTTGGTTGAATATGACGTTTACAAATATTCAGGTAATACTTGGCCTGTGACTTCGAGAGCCACACGGGCATCACCGTTATTTGAACTAGCGGCTGGCTAGCTCAATGCATCGCAAACGAGAGCAGATGCAGGCAATGTGCTGCTGATCAAAACGTGACACTGCGACAGTATTTATCGTTATTGGCATTCAAGTATTTAAGGGCATAGTTCAGGCGGCTCTCAATATTGCCCACGGGCTGAATGTCCACTAAATTGCTGTAAATATTGCCGCGTGTACCTGTGACGTTGTGCCAGATTTCATGCGCTTTGTTATTGAAGTCAGTAAAGCTGCGCTGCATATCAACGTCGTGTAGCACTATCAAATGTGCATGGGGCCGATCCATAAATGCACCGATTTCGATGGAGCCTAGGATGAGAAGACGTTTTTCTTGGCGCCTGAAGCGGCGGCCATAGCAGTAGTTGTTGAGTCGAACGGCAAATTTCCCAACAATCTGCTCAAACTGGTCGGCGTCAGGCCTGCGTTTGTCGATGTATGGGGCGTCTAGGGTTAGCCAGTAGCCGCTGTGGTCATGGCCTTGGTTGAGCCAGCCTTGAAGGGCGGCTGTGACATTAAGTTTATAAATTGACATGGTTTACCCGATAGATTTCATTTATGTAACATCACCTAGGCAGGGCGGCTGCTCTGATCTATTTATGCGGGGAGGGGGGATAAAAACGCAGAAAAACGTGAAATCGGGCGGCCAATTTCACGTTTTGCAGGATGAAATATGTGAGTGACTACTCACATTTTAGTCGCCCATTTCGGCTGTGAGATGGCGGGCGTAGAAGCGGTCGATCATGTCAGGGCTGGTGCGGGCATTGCGGGCAATTTTCAGTAGGTTGGTGTCGCCGCGCAGGATGGCAAACATGATGGCTGAATGGCGCAGACTGTATAAAGTGCGAGGCTCGCCTTGTGGACTTTGACGCATGGACAAGCTGTCCAGCACAGCGGCAAACTGCCGACGCAGAATGTCGCTGGCATGCTTGCGGTTGCTGTATTGAGGATAAAACAGGTAATCATCAGGTTGTCCAAAGCCCAGGTCAGCCTGATATGCCAGTAGCCGCTGATAAACCGCCACACCTTCGGCTGTGGACACCACAGGCGAGTTGATGGTCTTGCTGAAACTGGTGGTGATGCGCAGATAAAGCCGCTTGCCTTCAACGATCTCAATGTGCCGATGCTGCAAGAGTTTCACGTCACTGGGTCGCAGCATGGTCGCCACCATGATCTCAGCCAGAAAGCGCAGATCAGGCTGAACGGCAACATGACGCACAGCCATGCCCGAGCTGATTGCGGCATCGATGCCCGCCAAGAGTCGCTGATATTCTGCTTCACTGAACCAACCACGGATGCCATCCCGACTTTTGATCATGGGCATCTGCGGCAAGCGATCAATGATGTCCAATCGGTGCGCATATTTCAGGACTTTGCCAGTGAAGGACAAGAAGTTACGAATCGACGAGACTGACAATTCACGATCTTCAAGATCGTTGAGAAATCGCTCCAGCACAGCGTAGTTAATGGTCTTTACATCCATGTGCCCCAGCGCTGGTTTGACATGGCGTTCATAGGCATAGCGATTACTGGTGGCTAGAGATTCGCTGCGCTCACCGCGTCGTACTTTGCGTTCATCAGCCGCCATCATGGCTTCAGCAATCGTGGAGAATCGCTGTCCCGTGAGTTGCTGCTTGACTGTGGCTTGAATGCCGAACTGCTCCATGAAAAACAGCTTGGCGCGGTCTATGGCTTCGGTCTTGTTCTCAGTCTTTAAGCTGCATTTGCGGTACTTGCCATGCACGAACACACGGGCATACCAAAAAGGGCTGCAGCCGATCTTGAAGATGCGCAGCGTAGTTGGATAGCCACGGATGGTTTCAACAGGTGTAGTGGCAGAACAGGGGTGTCGATGGGGCGAGGATTTCACGCTCTGATGTTAAGAGCGTCGATCAGAAAATGCGATCTGAAATTTCTCGACCTGACAGATTTTTTAGACAGGAAAATTCAGTAGTACTTTGATTTCAATAGCTTCGATGGTTGACTCACTGCCTTCGTAATCAGTAGGTCGGAGGTTCGACTCCTCTCATCAGCACCAAAGTTGAAAATAAAAACTCCAGGTTAAGTCTGGGATTTTTTATCAAGATTATGGCGTTCAAGACGAATGTTTTATGAAGCATAAATCGTCGTCTGTTCATTAATCACCAGTCCGGTGACTTCAACGTCGGCACATTTTGAATTGAGGTCGTCCCGGGTTGATTTTCTATGAAGCTCCGGCGAAAAATTAGCAGCGACAGCACTGGTAGCGCTCGAAGCTACGATAAACAGCCTGGCGATCAGCAATAATTTCCTACAATATTTTTTAAAAGTTAGGTTTAAGTGGATGTTGGGTCACGCATTTGGGGCCATTGCCGACCCAAGAAAATGAGCCGCATCAGCGCAGCCCGATCAAGGACACCCAGCTGTCGCCGCAACCAGCTTGCCACTCATTTCTACACAGACCATGCGAGTCAGCTTTTTCTGTGCGCTGGTGATCATGTATTGTCGATGCAGCTTGCCATCGGATATCTTGAACATCATGGTTCGGAAATCCATGCAGCTGTCTTTGTAGAGGCACTGTTCCATACTGGCTTGGTTAACGTAGTAGTTCACCTGAAAAATTGGTACCGTTTGTCCCCCAAAGTAAAAGCTTCCAATACTGTAAAGACACATAGCCTCGTTTGGCAGGGAGATTTTTTCAGAGTGCGATAGTGTCGTCATTTCTGAAAAAATGATTTTTATCAGTTTTGAATTAACAAATCCGGCGCAAGGCCAGTAGCGCGATCCGCCCTCTGACTTAAAAAGCGGATCGGCTTTGGGTTCCACGACAAACGTTGAATTACCTACTTCATCAGCTGCTGCATGAAGCGGCATCATCAGAAACAATATCAAAACAAGAATCCGCTTCATGCTTAGCTCCATGAAATAGAAATAATTGGATGGAGGCATACTAACACCAGATTTTTTTGATTAACTGGGCGCGATTTCGATATTGATTTTTTAAAAATATTACGGATTTGGTACCATTATCTGATCGGTTATACTTTCGCTGTCGCTCTTATTGAAAGGAATTATCCATGGCATTTTCTACCGAATCCTATCCTGGCGTTGCCGCCAGTCTGCCGGCGCAGGCTCGTGGTTTCACTCTGAATCACACTATGCTTCGTGTAAAAGATCCTGCGGTCGCGCTGGATTTTTATTCGCGCGTAATGGGTATGCGCGTTTTGCGGAAACTGGATTTCCCTGAAATGAAATTCACTCTGTATTTTCTGGCGCGCGTCGACGATGCGTCAGATATTCCAGAGGACTCGGGCGAGCGTACAGCCTGGACTTTCAGTCAGCGTGGCATTCTTGAGCTGACGCATAACTGGGGTACTGAAAGTGATCCGGATTTCAAATATCACGACAGTAATGCCCAGCCACAGGGCTTTGGACACATCTGTTTCTCCGTTCCTGATTTGGCTGCTGCCGTGAACTGGTTTGATGAAAACAAGGTGGTGTACGTCAAGCGCCCCGAGCAGGGCAAGATGCGCGATGTTGCATTTATCAAGGACCCGGACGGTTACTGGATCGAGATTGTGCAAGCCAATCTGCTCAAGGCATTGGGTCAGGGCTGATAGTCTCTAGTTGCTATCGCACCGGGGTGAATTGATTTCTGCCCGGTGCAGCATTTCTTTGGCGCGAAAATCCAGAGCCTACTGTCACCCGAACAGTTCGCTGTGCGATCCGACACGTGCAAGCCGCAGTGTGTCGTCGCCGTGCTTTTTATATATCAGTAGCAAATCTGGTTTGATGTGACACTCGCGGTAACCCACCCAATCGCCACTCAGTGAGTGGTCGCGATTTGCTGGTGGTAGCGCTTTGTCTTGCGCCAAGAGTTTGATTATTGATGAGAGAAGTTTCTCTACATCTCTCGCATGATGTGGTGTTGCTTTGATGCGCTTATAGTCTTTTTTGAAGACGTTTGCGTATTCAATAGTCCGCATTTAATTCTGCCATCAAAACCTTAACGGACTTTGCCCGCTTGCCTTTGCCTTTTTCGAGTTCTTGAATAGCCTTGCGTGTTTTGGCGTTGGGTACTTTAACTTCGAAGGGAAGACGATGCTCATCGGCTATACGTAGCATCAGCAAGCGAATGGCATCTGAAATCGACAGCCCCATGGACTCAAGAGCCTCACTCGCTCGTTCTTTTGTGGCTGTATCGATACGGGCGCGGACATAGGTGTCGGCAGTGCTCATCGCGGGCGCTCCAGTCAGAGGTGTAATGGGTCAAATTGTAGTCACAACATGACTACAGGTCAAGCTGGGGAAAATCACTTGTTTATGGTCGAATTCGGCTAAGTATGAATAAGTACTATCAAATTGATTTTCACAGGGTATGCATGGAGCACTCTAATAGGATAATTGTCCAAAAAACCCATCCAAAACCCTCATTTGCAGGTTCTTGGCTTGTGGTGCACTGCCTATTCACGGGCAGAATCTCGATGGCGATTCAAACACCAGCAGACCCAAGGCCGCGCTTAGCGTAATGGATTGATCAGTCGATCAAAAATACGAATAACAGAAATCCATCAATCTTTTTCAGCGGCCGCTCCATTAAAATAAACCGATTGCCACCTCAAGAAGCGAACCCACATGACGGATTTCGACAAAGGTCTGGAGCGCCGCGACGTTAATTTCGCGCCGCTGACGCCGCTGGATTTTATAGAACGCACGGCCCAAGTGTATGGCGACCGTCTTGCGGTGGTCTACGGTGAAATCCGTCGCAACTGGCGGGAGACTGAACAGCGCTGCCGACGACTGGCTAGCGCTTTGTCTCGGCTAGGCATCAGCAAGAATGACACCGTCGCAGTGATGCTGCCCAATATCCCCGAAATGGTTGAAGCACATTTCGGTGTGCCTATGTCGGGTGCCGTACTCAATACCCTCAATACGCGACTTGATTACGCAACGCTGCACTTTATGCTCCAGCATGGTGAAGCGAAGGTGCTGATCGTCGATACTGAATATCTGGATCTGGCAAATCAATTAAAAACAGCGATGCCCGCACTGATCATCGTGGGTGTGCAAGATCAGCAGGCGTCCATGGCTGCTGTACCAGCAGACTGGTTGTCGTTTGAAACTTTGCTGGCTGAGGCTGATCCGAATTACGTCTGGCAGATGCCGGTTGATGAATGGGATGCGATTGCATTGAACTACACCTCGGGCACCACCGGCGATCCTAAAGGCGTGGTCTATCACCACCGGGGTGCAGCGATTAACGCTATTTCCAATATTCTCGAATGGGATATGCCCAAGCATTCAGTCTACTTGTGGACCTTGCCCATGTTTCATTGTAATGGCTGGTGTTTCCCGTGGACGCTGGCAGCGCGTGCAGGTGTGAATGTCTGTCTGCGTAAGTTCGATGCGCAGCATGTGCTGGCGTTGATTGCGCAAGAGCGTGTTACCCATTATTGCGGTGCGCCGATTGTGCAGAGCGCGCTGGCTTCTGCACCCAAGGAATGGCGGAGCGGGATCTCGCATCGCGTCTCGACCATGGTGGCAGCAGCGCCACCATCAGCGGCGATGATCGAGCAAATGGCGGCGATGGGCTTCGATCTCACGCACGTTTATGGCCTCACCGAAGTCTATGGTCCGGCTACTGTATGTGCCAAGCAGGAAGACTGGGCAGAACTGGACGCCGGCGCACAGGCGCAGAAAAATGCGCGTCAGGGTGTGCGCTACCACTTGCAAGCTGCAGTGGCGGTGCTGGATCCCGAGACTTTGCAAGCGGTGCCATCCGACGGCGAGACCTTAGGCGAGATCATGTTTCGCGGGAATATTTGCATGAAGGGCTATCTCAAAAACGAGGTCGCCACTGAAAAAGCTTTCGAGGGTGGGTGGTTTCATACCGGAGATCTGGCGGTCATGTCACCTGATGGGTATGTCCGTATCAAGGATCGCAGCAAGGACATCATCATTTCAGGTGGAGAAAATATCTCCAGTATTGAAATCGAAGATGCGATTTATCAGCATCCCGCCGTAGTCGCTGTGGCTGTGGTCGCAGCGCCCGATCTCAAATGGGGCGAAGTACCCTGTGCGTTCATCGAGTTACATACAGATACGAAACTGACTGCTGAAGAGATTATCGCCCATTGCAAATCACGACTGGCTGGATTCAAGGTGCCGAAAAAAGTCGTGTTTAGAGAATTACCAAAGACATCGACAGGCAAGATTCAGAAGTTCGCATTGCGCGAAGAGGCGGGTTCGCTGGAAGCAATCGAGCGAGGCGCATGAGTCAGACGTCGCTGCCATCAAGCTGATGCCTGAAGCGCCTCTAGCGTTGACTAGACGTTCAAGCCACGAAACGTTACACAGTCAAAAAAATTTACTTTTTCTGTGATGCCTTCGACTGAATCTTTGCCCAAAGGCTCACCACCTGCGGTGTTAGGCCAGCCCTTGGTGATATCGGCTAGCACGGTATCGCGGCGCTTGCGAAGTTCTGTGTTGTTGAGCTTTTGCTTTGTACGTGCTTCTTGTTGAACAGCGTACACCTGCGCGTACAGTCCGGCAATCTCGCCCATCACCTCGCCAAACTGCAGCGAGGGCGTGGCCAGTGTTGAATGCATGAGCGAAATCGCCGAGCAGCGCAGTGCTGCATTTTCTACTCTCTTACTTATTGACTACGCTCGCAGGCACTCTGAGTGTCAGCAATGCACCCACGACCAGTACACCCGAGAGCAAGTACATGCCGGCGTTCGTTGACGCAGTCAATTCCTTGAGCCAGCCGACTGCGTAAGGACTGATGAAGCCAGACAGATTACCCAGCGAATTGATCATGGCAATGCCAGCCGCGGCACCTGTACCTGCAAGGAAAGCGGTCGGCAGACTCCAGAACATGGGTAGCGTGCAAAGAATGCCCGAGGTCGCCAGTGTGAGTGCTGCCATTGCCAGCAAGGTGTTGTCTGCCCAGATGACGGAGAGAATCAGACCCAAGGCGCCCAGCAGTCCTGGTATGGTGACGTGCCAGCGACGCTCGCGATGGCGATCAGCGCTGCGTCCGACCAGTAGCATCGCGACTGCGGCGAAACCGTAGGGGATTGCAGACATCAAGCCAACCTCCAGAGGGTCAGCGATGCCCATGGCTTTGATGATGGTGGGTAGCCAGAAGCTCACGCCATAAATACCCATCACAAAACTGAAATAGATCACTGCGAGTAACCAGACGCGAGCACTGGTAAATATCTTCATCAGTGATTCATCTTCTTTTTCTGCGTGTTCGGCGGCGATATTCTTTTCCAGTAGCGCGGCTTCTTCTTCGGTCAGCCATTTTGCGGCCGAGATACGGTCATCCAGAAAAAGAAAGACCACCACACCGAGGATGACAGCAGGTATACCTTCCAGCAGGAACATCCACTGCCAACCGGCCCAGCCATTATCCCCATCAAACACCTTCATGATGGCGCCCGAGAGGGGGCCGCCGATCACGCCCGATAGCGGAATACCTGTCATGAACAGTGATGTAATCTGAGCTCGCCGATTTGATGGATACCAGTAGGTGAGATACAAAATAATACCGGGGAAAAATCCGGCTTCAGCAACGCCCAACAAAAAGCGCATCACATAAAAACTGGTTGGCGTGGTGACGAACATCATCCCCGCCGACAAAATTCCCCAGGTGATCATGATCCTGGCTATCCAAGCCCGCGCACCGACCCTGTGAAGAATGATATTGCTCGGTACTTCGAAGAAGAAATAGCCGATGAAGAAAATGCCAGCGCCGATGGCATAAATCATGTCCGAGAAGCCGAGATCATTGAGCATCTGCAGCTTAGCGAATCCGACGTTCACTCGGTCAAGGTAGGCAATGACGTAGCAGACCAGCAGTAGTGGTATCAATCGCCAGCCAACCTTACGGTAGGTTGCATCCTCGAATGCGCGCGCGTCGTCGCTCATGTCTTCCCCCTGTTATTGTGGTTATTTACCGCTCTGATGGCGGTGTTGTCGGGGGGAATTGTATCCGATGCGCAAGCCTACATGAGGAATAAGTCCTTTATGCCCGATATCGGCAGGGCATGAAATATAATCACGCTTGTCATGATTGCAGCACATTCATTCGCTGCATCCCTGTCAACCCCGGTCAGGCCGACCGTTTCCGTGGATAGAATCCCTATGCGAGTCATCAATTTCAGTGCCGGTCCGGCGCTCTTGCCCGAGGCTGTACTGCGGCGCGCTGCAGATGAGATGCTGAACTGGCACGGCAGCGGAATGTCGGTGATGGAAATGAGTCATCGCGGCTCGGAATTCACTGGTATTGCACAAAAGGCAGAAGCAGATTTCCGGCAGCTGCTGGCAATACCGGATAACTACAAAGTCTTATTCTTGCAGGGCGGTGCGATGGCGATGAATGCTGTCATCCCAATGAATCTGCTGGGAAAAAATCCGCGTGCAGCCTATGTGAATACCGGCGAGTGGTCGAAGAAATCCATTAGTGAAGCGTATAAATATGGCGAAGTCGATGTACTGGCGTCATCAGAAGATCGGCAGTTCACCTATGTCCCGCTGCAATCGGCATGGAAATCGCATGCGGGTGCTGCCTATGTACATGTTTGTACCAATGAAACCATTGGTGGTGTCGAGTATCACTGGGTACCCAACACGGGTGATGTACCGTTGGTGGCCGATATGTCATCGCATATCTTGTCACGACAAATCGACGTCTCAGAATACGGTGTGATCTATGGCGGCGCACAGAAAAACATCGGACCCGCAGGATTGACGTTTGTGATCGTTCGAGAAGATTTGCTTGATAGGGCGTTGCCGATCACGCCGACCGTGTTTCAGTGGAAAGCTCAGGCAGAGGCCGCATCCATGGTCAACACGCCACCGACCTATGGCATTTACATCGCCGGGCTGGTCTTCGAATGGCTGCTTGAGCAAGGTGGTCTCGCCATCATGGAGCAGCGCAATATCGAAAAAGCCAAACTGCTTTACGACTATCTCGATAGCACTAGTTTTTACATCAGCCCAGTAGCCCCTGACGCGCGTTCCCGCATGAACATACCTTTCTTCTTGCAAGACTCCGCACTTGACGCAGCTTTCCTTGATGGTGCGGAACGCCACGGCATGCGCCAGCTTAAAGGACATCGCGTCGTCGGCGGTATGCGCGCCTCGCTCTACAACGCCATGCCTATCGAAGGTGTGCGTCAGTTGGTTGATTACATGCGAGAGTTTGAGCGTTCCCGCACCTGATCGGGATTTAATCTGCGATTGCGGTATCAAACGGGCTATCCGCCCGCATGCGTTACATGGGGGCGATTGCCTTATTCATGACGCCGGAGTTTGATGATGCCGCTTGCCAAGCCCCACAAAAACTACGAAGGTTCCGAGCTGACGCTCAATGAACGGCAGCGTCGTGATCTCATGCACACCATGGCATCCTGTGGCGAGAGGCCTGTGGCCGACCTGCCCGAGTTGTCGGACGCTGAGCGCTGCAAGTGGCTCTTCTGGAATCTCCATGAAAATCTCGATCACATACGTAGCATGGAGCCGACCCTGCAGGGACGAGTCACCAGTTTGCAATTCACGGTGCTCGACAGTTCAAGTACGGTCGTTGAAGGCGGAGTCACCGAGCTTGCTCTCGAAAAGCGTCTGGATTTATCTTGTCATTGGCTGCTGGGTCTGACTTATCCAGGTTACCCGGATGAAATAACCCATTCGGTGGGGGATGGCTGGATTAATCTGATCATTGCAGATCAGGTACCAGCGTATTTGATGGTGCATGAAGGGCAACGCGCCTATCTCGATGCAGATCACACGACATATCCTAGTCAGCTGTTCCTTGAGGGTTGGGTAAGTAATCAGATCTGGCAGGAAATGCGCCCCCATTTATGGAATGCCAATCCGACCTGTCGCACCGATGTAGTACTGCTCGATAACGTGCTGTTTCCAGTCAAACAGGGTTTTGATTTTGTGCAAGGACCAGCAGGTTCGATTGGTGTGATGAATGTCGAGTTTCGAGCTTTTTCGCATCCGACCGAGCGTCGATCATTTCGACGCGGTGAGCCGCGTCACCGGACTTAGGTAGAGATTGTTATGCACCGCGCACCTGTACCTTCGCCCGATGATGAGCCTTTCGGTGACGATATACCGCAACCGGTGCCGCAAGAAGAGCAGGTACCCGATCCGAATCCTGAAATCAGACTCGCACGAGTGACGCCCTGATTGCATTAAGTCCAACATATTGTCATTACGCTGCAAGACTATTTTTTGTGTCGTTCTCTGCTTCGATGATGCGTTGTACCCGCCGCAAATACCAAACTAGGGCAGCGCCAACCAGTGCGAGGCTGATGCTATTGCTAAGCCAGAAGCCAGCGGCGCCTTGTAAAAATTCCGGTGTGTTGCCAATGACATTAAACCCCAGCAGATAACCACCGCTCAGTCCTACACCCCACAGTGCCACGGCATACATGATGGTGGGTACCGTCGCGATTTTGTACGCGCGTAGTACAAACGCTGTACCGACTTGCAGCGCATCGAAGAGCTGATAAAAAGCGATGAAGAAAAACAGTGGCATGGTGGCGGCTGCCACGCTTGCATCGGGTGTGTAAACACCAATGATCTCGGCCCGCGCAATCCAGACGACGATACCCACGAGTACCGCAAGCAGGATACCAAGCCGCACACCTGCATTGCCGGCATGTCGCGCTGATTGCAATCGCCCAGCACCGATTTCCTGCGCAACGATGGTGCCGGTCGCACTCGCGATCGAGAGTGGCAGCATGTACAGCACGGTACCGAAATTGGCGGTGATCTGATGCGCTGCCATCGCATGATTACCAAGGCGTGCAATGAACAGTGCCATGAATGCAAATGCCGTGACTTCGATCAGATACGACAAACCCATGGGCACACCGAGTCGTAGTAACGCTAATTGCGCCGCCCATACAGGTCTGCCTAGACCACCGACAAAAATTTTGAATTGCGAATAGAAATCGTCATGGCGCAGCAACAGCCATCCAGCGAGCAACGCAATCCAAGCAGCGACCGTGGTTGCCATGGCACAGCCCGGACTGCCAAAGGCCGGCAGACCCAGTCCGCCAAAAATGAACAGGGCATTGAGTGGTATTTTGAGTAGCAGTGCCGAGAGCTGAATGGCCATCACTCTGCGCGGTCGCGAAATCGCAGTATTCAGCGATGCATACACGCGAAGTCCCAGCGTTGCGGGAAGTGCGAGTGCCAGTATGCGCAGATATTGTTCGACTTTGTCGTTGAGCTCTGCCGGTGCCTGCGCAATTGACAGCAACGGATGCGGGAAACATAAGGCGATAGCACCCAGACAGGAAAGGAACAGCGTTAGCCATACGCCTTGTCGGACTTCGAAGCCAATCGCTTCAAATTTGCGTGCGCCATAGAGTTGTCCGATGGTGGGAGAGAGCGCCTGCATGACGCCTGAGAGCCCGACAAAGATGCTGATGTATACCGACGCACCCAGCCCGAGTGCAGCCAGATCGGTCGCGGAATAGCGCGCGGTCATGACGGTGTCAATGACACCGTTGGCAATCACCGCAAGCTGTCCGATCAGAATAGGCCAAGTCAGTGCAGCCACGCGTGAGGTCAGTGAGCCACTACTCTGCGGATGCACCGCATCACTCATGGGGTGTCGCGTTTGAAGAGACGGAAGGACTCATTGCGGTCCGAGGCGCGCCGGCCTTGCCAGAGCAGTGTGAATTCGCTGCCAACCACACTCAGTTGTGCGCGCTGCTTGCGCACGCCGGTATCCTGCACCAACAGAAATTCGCAGCGCTCGTCGGTTGTTTTTGAAAACTGGACTTCACCCAAGTAAGCGAAAGACGCTCGCTGCGCGGGTCCCACACCACGCGCATTGACGCACCGGTAGTTATCCGGCAAACGCTTCTTGATTTGTTGCGCGACGTCCGCATAGCTCTGACCATAGTTGAGCCAAGGTAGCCACAGTGTCATGAGCAAAAGCCAGCACAGCACCAGCCCACCTGTGGACAGCACCACGGCACGCCACAAGACAGGTGGCCGGCGACCCAAGCGCCATTGCAGTAGCAGTACCCAGCCAACGGAACTGGCCAGTGCAATCAGTAATGCGACGAGATTGAATTCAGGCTTGAATCCAGGGGCGAGTTTGAAGGCATTTTTTGCCAGCTGCGCAGGCCAACCGGTTTGTTTTGCGATCCAACCGAGCCAGATGAATGCCGCCATGGCGGAGAGTGCCATCACCGAGAACCAGTCAATCGCATTGATGGCGCCGCGTTTTAAGGTGGGCAAGCCAAAGGTTGCGAGGATGGCGAGCGGCGGCAGCAAGGGCAGCAAATCCACATCGCGTGATACCGGCGCGGCGAGATTAAGTAGCAGCAGCACTGCAATGCCTGCTGCCGGTAAAAGAATATGCAGACATGCCTGTGTGCGCCATGCATAAATCGCCCAGAGCGCAATCGGCCACGCGGGCCACGCGTGCCACAGCAGTGTTTTGCCAAGAATTCGGATATTCGCGACGGTAGGTCCACCCTCCATCAGAAACTTACCGCTCATCCATGGACTTGTCAGCACTGGATCTGCGGGCACGAGCAGTGAATGTGCTGCGACCCATGCCAGTGGTATCAACAGCGCTACCGGTATCGTGTACAGCATCAGTGCTTGCAGTACGCGCTGATAACGCAGTGCTGCCAGCAGGAGCATGGCCATGAGCAAACCCAGTGGCACTGTCCAGCCCCGCGTCAGTACGAGCAAACCCAGCGTGGCGCCCAGCAGCAGTGCGTCTTTGATTTGCGTGCGGTCAAACACACAGGCAGCTGCATAAAACGATGCCGCGACCAGAGCCACATGCAGTGCGGGGGTGGCGGTTTCATGGCTGCGCAGCAGAAGACCGAGGCAAGCCATATAAACCAGCAGCGCGCCATCGGCCAATGTGCGACCGTAATCCAGTGCCGCGGGTTGTCCGCCGAACGCTAGCTTGAGCGGCTGCGCTTCGCTGCGACCGCCCAGCACATAGGCCGCGCGCCAGACAGAGGCTGCACCGATCGCAAAAAACACGAGGATGGAGAGTCGAGCAGCCAGCGCATCGCCAGCGACCCAGCCGAACAGCTTGATCAGGATTGCCCCAATCCAGAATGCGAGTGGCCCATCATTTGGCATGGGCAGGCCAACGATATTGGGCGAGAGCCAGTCGGCCATCGTGCCGTGCGCCATGGTCCACATGACGCCAAATCCTGCCGCATCATCGGTTTTCCAGGGATCGCGACGAATGATGCCCGGCAGGATGTAGAGCAGGCATAGGCCGATCAGTCCCCAGCGCGGTAAGGTGATAGTGGCGGCGGCGGGAAGTCGAACGGGTCTCATTCGGTGTAGCGGGGTGACATGAATCGGGTGGTGGCTGGCGCGCTTATTCTGCCGCAAAGAAAACAAAAAGGCAGCCAGCGCTGCCTTTTTGTGGTGCCAAAGTCGTGATTAGCCTGTGGCTTTGGTCTTGGAGCCGACCGTACCAAACTTCTGGCGGAATTTCTCGACGCGACCTGCGGTGTCGACGATCTTGTGCTTGCCAGTGAAAAACGGATGGGATTCCGATGAAACTTCAATCTTGAGCAGCGGATAGTCGTTACCTTCGAAATTAATGGTTTCGCGGGTCTGCACTGTCGAACGGGTGATGAATTTGAAATCGCAGGACAGGTCGTGAACGACGATGTCGCGATATGCGGGGTGGATGCCTTCTTTCATAATGCTCTCACTGATATTGGGTAGCCAATCGCCACTTCGTCGGTCTGTGCTGCTTCGTGACCCGGTTGGCGTTCACTTGCCCGGTTTAAAAGAAACGGGATTATATAGGGAAATCAAGGGCTTGAGCCACAGTTTTGCTCCCAACTGAACACGTTGGGCCTCGATCTGCGTCGGGGTGATGCTGCTTCAGTATGTCTGGGCTCAAGTCTGGATTCCGGCATTAGCCGGAGTCCAGCGTCTTTGTTTCAATTCAGGCAATTTTCTTACGATCCGCCACGGCGCATCATGTCAAAGAACTCGACGTTGTTCTTTGTTGCCTTCATCTTGTCGAGAATGAACTCCATCGCCTCGATCTCGTCCATGCCGTACAGCAGCTTGCGCAGGATCCAGATTTTTTGCAGCACATCGGGTTTGATCAGCAGTTCTTCGCGACGGGTGCCGGACTTGTTGAGGTTGATGGCCGGGTAAACGCGCTTCTCGGCCAGACGGCGCTCGAGGTGCACTTCCATGTTGCCGGTACCCTTGAATTCTTCATAAATCACATCGTCCATGCGGCTGCCGGTTTCGATCAGCGCGGTTGCGATAATGGTCAGCGAGCCGCCTTCTTCGATATTGCGGGCTGCACCAAAGAAGCGTTTGGGGCGCTGCAGTGCATTTGCATCCACACCGCCGGTCAGTACTTTGCCGGAGGCAGGAATCACGGTGTTATACGCGCGCGCCAATCGGGTGATGGAGTCGAGCAGGATGACCACATCCTTTTTCATTTCCACCAAACGCTTGGCTTTTTCCAGCACCATCTCGGCGACCTGTACGTGACGCGTTGCTGGTTCATCGAAGGTTGATGCCACCACCTCGCCGCGCACCGAGCGCTGCATTTCAGTGACTTCCTCGGGGCGCTCATCAATCAGCAGCACGATCAGCGTGATGTCCGGATGGTTAGACGTAATCGCATGCGCCATATGCTGCAGCATCACGGATTTACCGGACTTCGGCGATGCCACCAGTAAGCCGCGCTGGCCTTTGCCGATGGGCGCGATCATGTCGATGATGCGACCAGTGATGTTTTCTTCGCCGCGCATCTCGCGTTCCAGCAGCAACGGCTGGTTCGGGTGCAGCGGCGTCAGATTTTCAAACAGAATCTTGTGCTTGGAGGCTTCCGGCGATTCGCCATTGACCTTGTCGACCTTGACCAGTGCAAAGTAGCGTTCACCGTCCTTGGGTGTACGCACTTCGCCTTCAATGGAATCACCGGTATGCAGGTTGAAGCGGCGAATCTGCGAAGGCGAGATGTAGATGTCATCCGTAGAAGCCATGTAGCTGGCATCCGGCGAGCGCAGGAAGCCAAAGCCGTCGGGCAGGACTTCAAGTACGCCATCTCCGAAGATTTGCTCACCGGATTTCGCGCGTTTTTTCAGGATGGCGAACATCAGTTCCTGCTTTCGCAGACGTGCCGCGTTGTCGATGTCGAGGCCGATGGCCATTTCCAGCAGAGCGGAAACGTGGAGTGCCTTTAATTCAGATAGATGCATATGGTCTGGTCCCGGGTCGGGAAATTTTCAGGTGGGGGAGGGTACGACGGTGGATTCGGAAGGAAAAGACTGCGGTACGGGTGCACCGCAGTCGGGAATGATATCGATCAGATATTGCTGTCAATGAAGGAGGTCAGCTGACCCTTGGCCAGTGCGCCGACTTTCTGCGCTGCTGGTACGCCGTTCTTGAACAAAATCAAAGTGGGAATACCACGGATGCCGAATTTTGCTGGAACCGCCTGATTCGAGTCTACGTCCATTTTTGCGATCTGGATCTTGCCATCGTATTCCTTGGCGACTTCTTCAAGGATAGGGGCAATCATTTTGCACGGACCGCACCACTCTGCCCAGAAATCAACGAGCACGGGCTTGTCTGATTTGAGCACGTCGGCTTCAAAGGAGCTATCGGAAATGTGTTTTATGTTTTCGCTCATGGTGTCCTCAGTGAGAGGGAATTTTTGTACGCTTTAATTTGTGAAGTTGTCGCTGGTTTGGCGTGTGACCTGCCTGTTTTGCAATGACTTCCCCGTTTCTTTGTTACCCAGCCTGTGATTATTCTGGCCTGCTGCGTGCGCCCTGTGGGTGACGAGCTCAATCTTTGTGTGGATTTGAAGCAGGAGGTGCTTAGGCGGGAATTTCGTGAATCATAACCGATTTTTCCGAAAGTGTGCCCGAAAGCCTGCTCGCCGCAAGCATCGGTCTATTGAGCGGTCGCATACAATGCGTTTCAATGCCCATCTGCACCTTCACTATCCCACCGAAAGCATGACGCCGACTACGCGCCACATCCCCCCAGGCCCCGGATTCTGGCCGCAAGTCGCGCAATATCTGGTGGACGACGCTGAGACCATGACGGCAAATCCCGATTTGTCGTCTGCACTGGTGTTAGTGCCGGCCTGGCATCACGCAGCCTTGCTTCGCCGCGCGCTCGCGGACCGGCTTGGGCCATCATTCATTCCGCCGCGCATCCGTACTCTTGCCTCATGGCTGTCGCAGTATCCGCCTGAGGTCGGCACCCAGGGAACGGCATCGTCAGGCGAGCGCCTGATGTCACTGTACGCTTCCTTACGTGAACTGCCGTGGCTTAAAAAACTCTTTGCGGCGCGCCGCAATACCGACCTGATGCCGCTCGCGCAGACATTGCTCACTATCTGCGATGAACTGACTGCAGCGCTTTTGCCAGCAGCACTCGCGCAACCCGAGGCAGTCGAAGATCGCTGGCATGCGGCTCTGGCGCAGCTTTCACCGCGTGCGGCTGCTTTGTTGTCTGATGAAGCGCGACTGGTTTGGAATCTGTGGCAGGCCGAGCGCGATGCTCGTGACCCAGGCATTCGTCTGCACGCAGCGATGCAGCGCGCAGCGACTGAGGCGGCGCTGCCGTTGTATTGGTGCGCGCCTGCGCAGCCCAATGCTCTGGAAGCGAGTTTTCTCAATGCCTACGCCTTGCGTCAGCCAGTGAATCTGATGATCCTTGACTGGTCGCAATCGATATCGCCTGCGATCTATGACGCGGCATGGCCCGAGTTGATGGACGATGCATCGCATACGCCAGCGTCATTTGATGCGATCGAGACACCGACAGGTATTTCATTGCATGAAGCCGCGGGCATGGAAGATGAAGCACAGCGTGCAGCGCAAACCATCATTGACTGGCTTAACGGGGGCAAGCGACGTATCGCCTTGGTTCCCCAAGACCGGGTCGTAGCTCGCCGTGTACGTGCCTTGCTTGAGCGCGCGCAAGTGGTGGTATCGGATGAAACCGGATGGAAGCTTTCCACCACTCGCGCTGCAGCTGTCCTGCACGCCTGGCTGGCGCTGGCCGCGTCCGGGGGCGAGATGGCGACCTTGCTCGATTTTCTGAAATCGCCTTTCCTGTTTGACGATGATCAGCATGCAGCAGAGCAGCGCGCTGAGATTGAGCAGGCACTGCTAGGTGGCGGGATCACCGCTGGCTGGTCCCTGATGGTGACCGCAGTGGCCTCGTTTCCGCAGGCAAGCTCTCTGATTGAGGCAATCGCCCGCGAGGCGCAACGCTGCAGCGGCCGCAAGACCCTGACCGAGTGGGTTGATGCCACCTTGGGCGCATTCGATGCGCTGGGTATGAAAGACGGTATGTCGGCCGGTATAGCGGAGGATGTGGCCGGTGCGCAGGTCATTGCGCTGCTTGATCAAATTCGTCTTGAAGGTGAGCAGTTGGAGGCGCGGTTTTCTCTTGCCGAGTGGCGCGCGCTGGTGGATTTGCAAATGGAGCAAACCGTTTTCGTTGCGCCGCGTATGGATCAGCGCGTGATGATGGTGCCGTTGAACGGTACGTCCTTGCGTGAATTCGATGCCGTTATCGTGCTCGGTGCAGACAGTGATCATTTGCCTTCGAGACCGGCCGAGACCTTGTTTTTTGCGAATGCAGTACGTCGCGAGTTGGGTCTGGCGACACGCGAAAGCCGCCAGCGTCAGCAGTTGCGTGAATTGACTGCTTTACTGATCAGCTGTCCCGAGGTCGTGTTGTCCTGGCAAGGCTGGCGCAGCGGCGAAACGAATACGCCGAGTCCTTGGTTGCAGCGACTTGAACTGGTTTTGGATAGTGCCGGCTGTTCGAAGCTGCCACGTCACTTGCCCCGTCTGCCACAAAAAATGCTGAACGCTGTACCAGCGCAGATGCCTCGACCTACTGCGCCCGCTTTGATGCCAGACCGTTTGTCAGCCAGCGGCTACAACAGTCTGGTTGTCTGTCCTTATCAGTTTTTCGCTTCACGCATGCTCAGGCTGTCCGCTGCGGATGAGTTGAGTGAATTACCGCAAAAGAGAGATTACGGCGAGTGGCTGCATCAGATACTCAAGCAGTATCACGATATTGTGCATGAGCAGAGCGTACCGGTACAGGAGCGCGAGGCTTGCATGGCCAGGGTCAGCGAAGCTGTGTTCACTGAAATTCTTCAAAAAAATCCAGCGGCGCTCGGCTATCAGTCGCGCTGGGGAAAAATCATGAATGCATATGTCGCTTGGGCGAATTCGCATGAGGCAGAGGGTTGGCAGTTCGGTTTTGGTGAACAGTGGCAGGAGCGCTTGTTGTCGTGGGAGGGTGGTTCGGTCAAGCTGGTCGGTCAGATTGATCGCATTGATGTTGGCGAGGATGGTGAGCGTCTGGTGTTGGATTACAAAAGCGCGAAAAAAGATAAGCTCAATAATCGGCTCAAAACATTGGAAGATCATCAGCTGCCTTTTTATGGTTTGCTGCTCGATCCGCCGCCTGCAGCGGCTGCGTATGTTGCCATTGATGACGAGAAGCCTGCACTGGCCGAGGCCGACAATTACGCGACATGGCGAGATGGTTTGCAGTCACAGATCATCGCCAATTGGCAGGCGATGTCTGAGGGAGCAAGCTTGCCTGCTTCCGGTACCCAAAAAAATTGTGACTGGTGTGATGCACGCGGACTCTGTCGCAAGGGAGCGTGGTGATGAGCTCGGGGCAGGATTTTCTCGCAGATGGGCAGGTCGTTGAAGCCAACACCTTTGTCAGGCTGGCCTGCGATCCCGCGCGCTCGGTACTGGTAGAGGCTTGTGCTGGCAGCGGTAAAACTTGGCTGCTGGTCTCACGTCTCTTGCGTCTTTTGCTTGCTGGTGCCAAGCCAGAGGAACTACTCGCCATTACGTTCACGCGTAAGGCGGCGCAGGAAATGCGCGAGCGCTTGCTCCGGTTATTGCATGAGTTGGCACTGGCGAGTGATACGGAGATCATCGAGCTGCTACGTGAGCGTGGCCTGAATGAAGCTGATGCGCACGAAAAAATAACGCTGGCGCGCAGTTTGTATGCGCGCGTCTTGTCCAGTCCTCAGGCGCTTGCTGTTGATACTTTTCATAGCTGGTTCATGCGCTTGCTGCAGATCGCGCCGCTTTCATCGGGTGTGCCGCATGGATTTACGCTGGCCGAGAACGCTACCGAGCTGCGCGACGAGGCTTGGTTACGTTTGATGCAATCGCTCAATGATCCGTCCAAAGCAGATCTGCGAGAAGCGCTGATGACGGTCTTTGAGATTGCCGGTGACTGGTCCGGCAAAGACATGATCGATGCCTTTGTTGACCGGCGCGCAGAGTGGTGGGTAGCGAGCGATGCCGGTGATCCGCTGGATGGCTTGCGTGATTTGTGTGGTGAAGATAGTGAGCGTGATGCGCGTCTCACGCTTTGGGATGATCACGCATTACAGAATCGCTTGCTGCATGTTGCTGCTTGTCTTGGTAAAGGCACGAAGACACAACAGCAAACTGCATCGGCACTAGAACAAGCAATTAGTGGCGGTGCCAGTGTTGATGCGTTTCAATCGATTGCAACGATTGTGCTGACCGCGAAAGATCAGCCGCGCTCGCTGACCATCACGCAAGCAATGCTTCAGGTGATGACCGAGGAGGAAAGTGGTGTCTTGAAAAGCGAATGGACGACGCTTGCGGATGTGCTGGTCATGCTGAAGAAACGTAGTCAGGATATGTCGGTCATCCGTCTAAATGAATCCATCGCACTGATAGGCCAAGCTTGTCTGGAGCACTATCAGGCGATCAAGGCTGACCGTCGCATGCTGGATTTTTCTGATCTGGAGTGGCACGCATGGCGGCTGCTGACGCGCAGCGACCATGCCAACTATCTGCATGCGCGCATGGATGCGCGCTACCGTCACATTCTCATCGATGAGTTTCAGGATACCAATCCGCTGCAGTGGCAGATCGTTCGTGCCTGGCTCGATGCGTATGGTGATGATCATCAGCGTCCCAGCGTCTTCATCGTCGGTGATCCCAAACAATCGATTTATCGCTTTCGTCGCGCCGAGCCGCGGGTGTTTGAATCAGCGCGAGCGCTGCTGCGTTCGCACGGCGCGACGGATCTGAAGACCAATCTCACTTACCGTAATGGGAAAAACATTGTCGCCGTGCTGAATCAGGCGATGCAGGGGAATGCGTTATATCAGGACCAGGCCACGCGGTCTTCAAACGAAGGCAGGGTATGGCGGTTGCCGTTGGTTCGTGCAGAAGTGCCAGCGCTGGAAGATACCGAGGAAGGTTTCACGCTGCGTGATCCACTGCAGGTGTCGCCAACGGAAGAAGATGATTTGCGCCGCCAGCAGGAAGCTTTCATCGTGGGCTGCGCCTTGCAGCAAGCACGAGCACAGCCTGAGGGTGGCGTGCGCGCCTGGTCCGACATGATGATACTGGTGCGTAGTCGTACGCATTTGATTGCTTATGAACGTGGCTTGCGTGATGCCGGTATTCCTTTTGTATCCAGTCGTGGTGGCGGATTGCTGGATGCGCTTGAAGTCACCGACATGATCGCGTTGCTGCGCTGGCTGACGATGCCCTCGGATAATCTGGCGCTCGCACAAGTGCTTAAGTCACCGATGGGTGGTGCGTCTGATGAAGATCTGATTCTGCTCGCGCGCTCGGGCGAGGGTAGCTGGTGGCAGCGTCTGTCGTTTTTGTACGAAAGCGCCGATCAGTCAGAAACGATCGAGGTTCATAGCACCGTGTCGCACGTCAACACGCTGTCTTCGGCAATGCGTCGCATTGTGCCGCTATTACGCGATTGGCAGCACGCCTCGGCGAGTTTGCCTGTGCATGATTTACTGGACCAGATCATGCATCAGGGTCAGCTCGCGCAGCGTTACGCTAGCACCTTGCCTGCATCGATGCGCGCACAGGTGCTCGGCAATCTGGATGCCTTTATTGCCTTGTCGCTGGAAGTTGATGCCGGCCGTTATCCCAGTATCGCGCGCTTCATCGACACGCTGCGTCGCCTGCAGCGTGCCAGCGATCAGGAAGCGCCCAATGAGGCCGATATTGATGTCTCCGCCGATGCGGTACGCATCATGACGATTCACGGTGCGAAAGGGCTGGAGGCTTCTGTTGTTGTGCTTATGGGTTCCAATCACAGTGATAGCACCCGGGATCATTTGGGTGTTCTGTGCGAGTGGCCACAGGATGAGTCAGCCCCTACGCATTTTTCTGTGTTTGGCAAGAGCGCAGTACGAGGTTGGGCGCGCGAATCACTGTTTGCACAAGAAGAGAGTTTCCGACAACAGGAAAACTGGAATTTGCTCTATGTTGCGGCAACGCGTGCGAAGGCGATGTTGATTGTCAGCGGCGTGCATGCCGGTAAAAACGAAGCTGGGGTTGTTGCCGGCAGCTGGTATGAGAAATTGCTTCATGCAGAAGAGGTGACCCCGCAAGTCATCCTAAAGCAAAGTCTGGCGACCGATGAGGCATTCACACTTGACCTGTTTGATCCGCCGGCGCTGCCACCTCAGGAGCGAAAAGCCGGCACCGAAGATACCGAGTTCACGCGCGAAGGGAGTTTGCTGCATTTGTTGATGGAGCGACTCACCGAAACGGCTGTCTGGCCCGTCCAGATACCTGCTATTCGTGTGGTCGCGCAATGGCTGGGATGCAGTATGGAACAGTCATCGGTTGTGTGCGAACAGGCAACGCAGATTTTAACGTCGGACACACTGGAAAAATTCTTTGATCCCGACCGCTTCGTATTCGCACGCAACGAGATGGAACTGATCCACGATGGCGAACTGATCAGGTTGGATCGCTTGGTGATGTTCGATGATGCATTGTGGATTCTTGATTACAAGCGGAGTTATTTTGAATTTCAGCATGCAGACTATCAGTCACAGCTCGAGCGATATCGGCAGGCGTGCGGCTTGTTGTTTCCTGGGGTGCGTATCTGCTGCGCACTGATTACGGTGGATGGCAAACTTTGGGATTTGGATACGTCGGACCAAAACATCGTCAAGGTCTGAGCCAGATTGATTTTTCCTGGGTAGGCCCGAGGCGTTTTTTGCGTGGTCGGCGCTCTCGTGATGATCGCGGCGAGGGTCGGTCAGGTGAAGTGAGTCAGCACTTCTATTACTAAATTTATATCTTCGGGCGCGATGGACTCGAAAAACTCGCGCAAATTGTGAAGATGCCGCGACAAGTCCCTGAATGTATTGACGGAAATTCACTCGCGCGACTATAGTGCCGCCATGATTTCCGAATTCGAGAAACTGCTGGAAAAAATCGGCCAATTGTCCGAGCTCGTGCAGGCATTGCGCCGCGAGAACGCGAGTTTGCGCGCTGATATGGCATCGCTTACCGATGAAAATTCTCGGATGGCATCGCGTATGAAAGAAGCCCATGAGCGCGTCAGCGCTTTGCTGCAGACGATACCGGCCACCACAGAAGATGAGGAAGCGGCATGACCACGATTGATGTCACGATCATGGGCCAGTCCTATCGGCTCGCCTGCAAAGAGGGTGAGGAGTTGGCGCTCAAGCAAGCGGTCGCTTACCTTGATGAGCGCATGTGTACTATCCGTGATGCTGGAAAAGTTAAAGGCACCGACCGCATTGCCGTGATGGCCGCACTGGGGATGGCCGCCGATTACTTGGGCTCGCGCTCAGCGGAAGGCCCTTTTGCCTCGATGTCCGTTTCGGATATGCGTCAGAAAATTAACGCCATGCACGCTGCGCTGGATACAGCACTTGCGCCACAAGAACGCTTGTTCTGAGACGAGTAAATTTTAGCCTCGAACAACATCTGACGTAATGCATCGATACGCATTAAAATCTTTGACACACACACCGTTTCAGGTAGACTAAGTTTTCCTGCCGTGTTCGCGTTTGCCATATATTCCTTGAACCATTCACATGCATAGGCTGCGGGATTCGTTCAGTAGGCGTGAACGTCGCTAGTCCGACGATCCCAATATTGAACTACTGTGGCCAACTTGAACCGCTTTGGTTCAGGATGCCGGCGCAGCGGCACAGGCGGGACTTTATTTCGGGCGGTTGCATTGCATGCAGCCGCTTTTTTTATGCTTGCCGTAGGCATCTGTTCAATCGATTGGCGGCGATGTCTGGCAGTAGTCATTAACGTTCATAAAAACAATATGCGTTACTGGTTGATGAAATCCGAGCCCGACGAAACCAGCATTGACGATGCGCTGGCGGCCAAGGGCCAGACCGTCGCATGGACGGGCGTGCGAAACTATCAGGCGCGTAATTTCATGCGCGATCAAATGCAGGTGGGTGACGGGGTTTTGTTTTATCACTCCGGTTGCGCTGAACCGGGTATCGCTGGCATTGCCGAAGTGGCCAGCACCTGCTATCCCGACCCCACGCAATTCGATCGCAAGAGTCCCTACCATGATCCCAAAGCCAGTCCGGAAAATCCACGCTGGCTATTGGTCGATGTGCGTGCGCTGAAAAAAATCCGACTCATCGGCTTGCCAGAACTGCGCGCACAAGCTGAGTTGGCCGATATGCTGGTTCTGAGACGAGGTAATCGGCTGTCAATCACGCCTGTGACCACCCAGGAGTGGCGTCATATCGTAGAAAAAATCGCGAAAGCAAAGAAGGCGCCGATGGAATAATGCCGAAAATCTTCTGGCTGAAAAAGCGTCAATCACTCGATGCTCCAAGCCGTGGTGTCGTACAGGTGCGCTGGCTCGTCATACAATTCGGTTTCATTTATCGTCTCTCAGTGTCATTTAAAAATAAAAAAGAAAGCAGGCATGGATTTCATTCAGATTATTTCCTTTCTGGTACTCGGTACATTCACTGGTTTTGCTGCGGGTTTGCTCGGCATCGGTGGTGGCATGCTGATGGTGCCCTTTATCACCATGCTTTTATCGGCGCAGGGTTTCCCGCGTGAAATCGTGGTGCATGTCGCGATCGCCACCTCTCTGTCTACCATCATGTTTACCTCGCTATCTTCGGTGCGTGCTCATCATAAGCGTGGCGCGGTCGTGTGGCCTATCGTGAAGCTGCTGGCTCCGGGCATATTGATCGGTTCTTGGATTGGTCCTTGGATTGGTGCGCAGCTCGACTCGTCTGCACTCGCACTATTCTTCGCTGTGTTTGTTGGTTTTTCAGCGACGCAAATGCTGCTCGACAAAAAGCCATCGCCCACGCGCGAATTACCTAAAGCCCCTGGCATGCTCGGTGCCGGTTCTGTGATTGGCGTTTTGTCGGGATTGGTGGGCGCGGGTGGCGGCTTTGTCTCCGTGCCCTTTATGACCTGGTGTAATGTGAAGATACACAATGCGGTGGCGACCAGTGCGGCACTGGGTTTTCCGATTGCGCTGGCCGGTACGCTCTCAAATATTTATTTTGGTATGCAGGAACAGGGTCTGCCTACAGGATCGCTGGGTTTTATTTATCTGCCTGCATTGCTGGTGATTTCAATCGCCAGCGTACTCACCGCACCGCTAGGCGCCAA
>JAIXYM010000097.1 GCA_027490255.1 Oxalobacteraceae bacterium
AACATGTCTGCGATTAGCGCATGTAACTCGGGGGTATCGAATGCTGTGACAGGTTCGGCTTGTCTGAGTAGGCGTGGGTCGCCCATTTTTAGGATGTCGCGTACTGGCATTGCTTATAACTCCGTTAGTTAGCTTCGGTGTTTATTTGGCTTCGTATTTTTTATTTTTAAAGTCATTTCGTGCACGATGAAAGACGCTGGATCCCGGCTTTCGCCGGGATCCAGCGTCTTTTCTTCACCTACGAGCGCTGCTTCAGCCATTCAGCAAAAACAGGACCTGTCTCTGCATGCTGCAACCCTATCTCCACCGAGGCCTGCAAATAACCAATCTTGGATCCGCAATCAAAACGCCTGCCCTGGTAGCGATAAGCCAGCACCGTTTCAGATTGCATGAGCGCTTCGATACCATCTGTGAGCTGGATTTCACCACCCGCGCCCTTGCCGAGTTTTTCAAGGTAGGCAAACACGCCCGGCGTGAGTATGTAGCGGCCAACAACAGCCAGCGTGGACGGTGCCTTCTCTGGTGCGGGCTTTTCAACAATACCTTTAACTTTCTCCAATCGCCCAGCAAAAGGCTCGGTACTAACAATGCCGTACTGTCGCGTATTCTCGCGCGGTACATCCTGCACACCCAGCAAGCTGCACTGTTCGCGCTTGAACTGCGCTGTCATTTGCGCCATCACGCCGTCGGAACCTGGCTCACCTTGCATGAAGTCATCGGCTAGCAGTACAGCGAAAGGATCATCACCTACGATAGGCCGCGCGCACAGCACCGCGTGGCCGAGACCGAGCGCCTGCGGCTGGCGTATGTACATGCAGTTCACCGATTTCGGTATGACCTCACGCACCAAATCCAACAACTGTTGCTTACCTGCTGCTTCAAGTTCAGCCTCAAGTTCATAGGCTTTGTCGAAATGATCTTCAATCGCGCGCTTGTTGCGGCCGGTGATGAAGATCATTTCTGTGATGCCCGCTTCGACGGCTTCTTCCACCGCGTACTGAATCAGCGGCTTATCGACGATCGGCAGCATCTCCTTGGGCTGCGCTTTGGTGGCGGGTAAAAATCGACTCCCCAAACCGGCCACAGGAAATACGGCTTTGCGTATGCTTGTCATGTCGTTTGCTCCAATAAACCCAGTAATCCTGCTTCATCAAGAACGGCAACACCGAGCTCTTCAGCCTTGGCGAGTTTGCTGCCAGCTTCCTCGCCGGCGACAACGAAACTTGTTTTTTTAGACACCGAGCCGGACACCTTGCCGCCAGCCGCTTCTATCATCGCAGCGGCTTCGTCACGTTTGAGTGTCGGCAGTGTACCTGTCAGAACAAAAGTTTTACCCGCCAGATGCTGAGAGCGCTGCTCAGGCTCGCCCTCTTCCCAATGTATGCCGGACGCGCGCAATTGCGCGATCAGCTCGCGGTTGATGGCGTCGTGAAAGAAGGTCAGAATGCTTTGCGCAACGACCGGCCCAATATCATCTACCGCCAGTATCTGTTCCTCCGTCGCATCCAGCAGTGCATCAAGATTTCCGAAGTGCTTTGCGAGTGATTTTGCAGTGGACTCGCCCACATGGCGAATACCCAGTGCATAGATGAAACGTGCAAGCGTCGTGGATTTGGATTTTTCCAGCGCGTCGATCAAATTTTGTGCTGACTTTTGCGCCATGCGATCCAGTTCGGAAAGCATCACGAGACCAAGTTTGTAAAAATCTGCGGGCGTTGTCACCAGACCGCGATCGACCAGCTGCTCGACCAGTTGCTCGCCTAGGCCTTCGATATCCATCGCACGACGCGACACAAAATGCAGTAAGCCACCTTTGCGTTGCGCCGCGCACATTACCCAGCCACCGGAACAACGCGCCACCGACTCTTCTTCTGGGCGCACAATCGCGGAACCACAAACAGGGCACTGGCTTGGCATGATGAATTCACGCGCTGCCACAGGACGGCGCTCGGGCACGTTGGCGACGACTTCAGGTATCACATCACCAGCACGGCGCACGATGACGGTGTCACCGATGCGAATATCCTTGCGACGCACTTCATCTTCATTATGCAGAGTCGCATTGGTAACGGTGACGCCACCGACAGAAACCGGTGCCAGTCGCGCAACGGGCGTCACTGCACCGGTGCGACCGATTTGCACGACGATATCCTGTACCACCGTGGTGGCTTCTTCTGCGGGAAATTTATGGGCCAGCGCAAAGCGCGGTGCACGCGATACGAAACCGAGCGTACGCTGCTGATCGAGTTGATTGACCTTGTAGATCACGCCATCGATTTCATACGGCAGTTGCGAACGCTTGGTGCCAATCGATGAGAAAAACGACAGCAAGCCCTCTGCACCTGACACCACAGCGCGCTCGGCACAGACCGGCACGCCCATAGTGCTGTACCAATCGAGCAATGCCTCATGGGTTGCAGGCAGCGCTGCACCTTCAAGATGACCGATACCGTAGGCAAAAAAACGCAGGCTTCTTTGTGACGTAATGCGTGAATCCAATTGCCGCAAGCTGCCCGCCGCTGCATTACGGGGATTGGCGAATTCTTTTTGTCCAGCATCGCGCTGACGTTGATTAAGTCGCTGAAAATCTGCCTTGAACATCAGCACTTCACCACGAACATCTATCACCTCGGGCAAGCTGTCACCCTGCAATCGGAGTGGTATCGAACGCACGGTGCGAATATTGGCCGTGACATCTTCACCCGTATAGCCATCACCTCGGGTGGCGGCTTGTGTCAGAACACCTTTTTCATAGCGCAGATTGATGGCCAGACCATCAAACTTGAGTTCGCAGGCATAGCGAACTTCGGTATCGCTCTCCAGACCATCGCGCACGCGCTTGTCGAAGGCCAGAATCTCTTCCTCTGCAAAACCATTGTTAATCGACAGCATAGGCACATCGTGCGCCACTTGCGTGAATTCAGGCAGCGGCGCACCGCCTACGCGCTGTGTGGGAGAGTCTGGGGTGATGAGTTCGGGATGGGTGGCTTCGAGTGACTGAAGCTCGCTGAACATGGCATCGTATTCCGCATCAGGAATACTGGGATTGTCGAGCACATAGTAGGCATGCGCATGCTGATGAAGCTGGGCATGCAACCAATCAGCGCGTGTGCGCCAGTCTGCAGCATCCGGCCCGGTGGCTGCATCGCCACCGAACAAATCGTTCTGGGACATCAGGCAAACAGACGATGGGCCAGATGCGAGCCTGCGGTCACACCTGCCTCTTCCATCGCGGTATAGAAAGAGCGCACTTCATTACCGATCGCAGCAAGTGCAGCATCCGACAGTGGCTGTCCCTCGTCATCGACGATACCGCCCGTCAGGCGCTGCGCGAGCGATTTTGCAAAAGCACTCATCGCAGTGAATGCATCACGATCGGGCGCCACCAGAGATACAGGCAGCAGGAGCGTCAGCAGTTTGCTGATCTCGCCAGATGCACTCGGATTGGTGGACAACGAGAACAGCATGCCACCCTCGCCATCAGGCATGACCAGCATGCCATCGGGACGCTGATCCATGCCCATGCGCTGTAATGCTGGACGTAAATTCGACATCATCCACGCCGGACCACGGGCTTCAACATTGACGGAGAGCTTGGCATCAAACTCGGTGATGAACTGATGCACTTTGCGCGCTTTGGCCATCACGTCAGGCATGTCGGGCAACTCGGGTTCTGCGCCCAAATCTTCAGAGAGCTGATTGATGCCAGCCACCAGCTCGGAGAATTCGAGCTCGGTGATATAGCTGCGCCTCGTGGCCATTTGCATACCGGCCTTGAGTGAAGAATAAATACCGCCAACAGCCACGGGCTCCCAGTCGCCCGTTTCGTTTAGTCCAATAACATGCACGGGCTTATTGCCGATGAGGTGCAGCGGCTGAAACGCAGTCACCACCTTCTCGCCACGCACTGGACCGAGCAGCGGCATTGGAATGATGCAGTCGATGAACTCATCCAAGGGCAGCGGCTTGACCGCAGGCTCAAGGTTTGCGGCGGGTGGCCGTGGGGAATAAATAGGCTCCTCGTCATCGACTTCGGCTTCGGGTGCGCTGACTTGCGCATTCGACCCGGACTCCGACTCGGTCACGCCGGTGGTCGTGACCTGCTCGCCGTGCTCAACGTGCTCAACGTGCTCGACCTGCTCGCGCTGGGACGCCGCCTGGGCGAGATCGCCCATCAGCACATCTTCATGCGGACTGGAAAATGCGTTATCGACAGATTTTTTAGCGCGCCACTCCCGCCATTTGTCATAAAAAAGGACGCCGACAATCACGGCGCCACCAATGGCGATCAGGCTGGCCTGGAATTCATTCATAGACGCGGCTCCTGCAGGGCTTGCAGGCCTTCGGCCTCAGGCCCGGGGATGGACACAGACTCATCTGAAAAATATTCATTAAGGAAACATTTTAAGCGAACTTGCGCACTTATTGACGCAAGCTTGCCTGCCCGTACTGTTGATCATGATCAATTCCTGCCATGGTTTTGTCATTAAGATAACAAATCAAGTCAAACCCGCAAGAAAGGATTGTCCATGGCTGAAACCTCGGAAATCAAGCTGCAGGCACTTACCATGCTCTCTTTGAAACCCATGCTTCGACGACTGCGGCTCTGGTGGTACCGACGCGCCGAGGAACACTACCTCATTTGCGCTGCAGTCGAACACACCCGGGCGCGCGAAGCCGAAGAAAACGAAGCCTACTATCAAAAACGTGCCGCCATGGCGCGCTCGGCTCAGCACTGGTACTAGTCGTCTGTCACACCTAACAACAACGCGCGTTCACAGCGCTTCTCACAACCCAAACCGACAGCCCGCCACTATCAGGCAGCTTCAGCCTCGGTGGTCAGGCTGGCGGCCGTCTCCATATCGACCGCCACAATGCGCGATACACCCTGCTCTTGCATTGTTACTCCGATCAACTGTTGCGCCATTTCCATCGCGATCTTGTTATGCGAGATAAACAAGAACTGCGTCTGAGTGGCCATGCGCTTAACCATGGTGCAGAAACGCTCGGTGTTCGAGTCGTCCAGCGGCGCGTCCACCTCATCGAGAAGGCAGAACGGTGCGGGGTTCAGCTGGAAGATAGAAAAGACCAACGCCGTCGCCGTCAGGGCTTTCTCACCACCCGATAGCAGATGAATGGTTGCATTCTTCTTGCCCGGTGGCTGCGCCATCACCTGAACACCCGAATCCAAGATTTCCTCGCCCGTCATCACCAGCTTGGCATTGCCGCCACCGAACAGCTCGGGGAACAATTGACCGAAGTGATGGTTGACCTTGTCAAAGGTATCTTGCAGCAGATCGCGGGTTTCGATATCAATCTTCTGGATCGCATCTTCAAGTGTCGTGATCGCCTCAGTAAGGTCAGCGTTTTGCGCATCCAGGAAGTTTTTACGTTCACTGGCCTGCGCAAGCTCATCCAGCGCAGCAAGATTGACCGGACCCAAGGAAGAAATCGCGTTGTTCAGGCGCGTCACCTCGCCTTGCAAATACGACGCGCGCATATCGTCAGTGAGTTTCTCTGACAGTGCGGCCTCATCAGCTTCGGCTTCGACGAGCTGCTGCGCGTATTGTTCCTGATTCAGTCGCGCGGCTTGTTCTTTCAGCTGCAACTCAACAATACGATCTCGCATCGGCTGCAAGGCACGGTCGGCAGCCAGTTTGGCTTCATCCTGACCACGCATGCGCTGGGTAAGCTGATCGAGTTCGTGACGCGCATTAGCGAGCACCGCTTCCTGTTCGCTACGTCGCTCAAGCAAGGATTGCAGACCCGCCTGCGCGGTCTGGTCATCGAGGGACTCCAGCTCGAGTTGGCCTTGCTCCATGCTCGAAAATAATTGCGCGGACTGTTCGAGTGCCGTCGAAATACTGCGCTTGAGTTCCTCGATGCGGTTTTCATGCGAGCGCTGTGCAAATTCAGCTTGTTGCGCAGCGAGTTCCAGCTCGCGCAAAGCCTCACGCGCCAGATTCAATACCTGTTCGCGCTCGAGATAGACGGTCTGACCATCTTCATGAGTTTCCTGCACCTGACCCAGCTCGACATCCAGCGTCTCGAGTGCGTTTTCTGCTTCGACCTTGATGTGCTGTTGCTCGGCTTCCTGCGCATCGATTTCCGCCAGATCGCTGGCGATCTGAGTGCTGCGCTGGCTAAAGCGTTCCTGCACTTCGCTTTGACGCAACAGATCGATTTGCAAGCTGTGCAATGCCTGAGTTAAGTCGTCAACTTGTCGTGTGAGTGTTTCCAGACGAGCCGTGCCCTGGGTGAGCGCAGCATCGGCCTGAACCGAACGCTGACGCGCCTCATCGGCAAGCATTTGTTGCGCACGCACCTGACGTACAAGATTATCGATTTCCTGCTGACGCGCCAGCATGCCATCCTGTTCGGAATCAGCTGCATAAAAACGCACTGCAAGGCGGCTAATGAGATGGCCTTGACGCGTAACAAGGCAAGCGCCCGTCGGCAGCTTCGCGCGCTCGGCCAGCGCCGTTGCTGCATCGTCGGCGACATACACATGGTGTAACCAATCCTGCATCAAGGCGCGCAGGCCGGGATCATTGATCTGCAACAGCGACAAAAGCGGCTTGAGTCCGGCAGGCGCCGCATCCGCTGTCGTGGCCGTGCCAGAAAGGGAAAACAGGGACAGTTTGGCCGGCGGCGCATCGCTAAAGAAAGCTTTGGCCCAATCCAGATTCGATACCTCGAGCGCACCAGTGCGTTCGCGCAGCACCGACTCCAGCGCGTTTTCCCAACCGGATTCAATGGACAGCTTTTGCCACAAGCGAGGCAGTTTACCCAGCTCATGCTTCGCAAGCCAAGGGGCGACCTTGCCCTCGGTTTGTACATTTTCCTGCAGCTGTTTGAGCGTATTCAGTCTTGCTTCCAGCTGTGCATGACTTGAATTTTCAGTGTTAACCGTTTCCTGCGCGGTACGACGTTCCTGCTCGAGTTGCGGCTGCCGCTCGCGTGCAGTTTTCAGCGCTTCACGCGCCGTGTTTAATTCCGCGTCTTTCTCGTCGGATTGCGATTTGAGTTCGGATAACTGCGCCGTATCCGGTGGCGCCAGCATATTTTTTTCTTGCATCAGTCGCTCGCGACGCTGCGCGAGGCTGCCAAGAATATTGGATGCATTACGCTGATGGGCAGATTCGAGCTCAATACGCTGCTGCACCTGCATGATGCGCGAACGTGATTCAGTGCTCGCCAGCTGCGCGGCGCGCCAGCTCTCTTCAATAGCCGGCAAGGCTTCCTGCTTTGCCTGCACTGCTTGCTGGGCTATGGCCACACGCTCGGCATGCATCTCCAAGTCGGTGTCGGCCTGCGCCAGCTCATCCTGAAATTGCGAACTTTGACGCTGCCATTGATCGCGTTGCGCCGAAAGCGAATTGAGTTGGGTCTGCAGGCGCGAGCGCGACTCAATCACGAACTTGATCTGCGCTTCCAAACTACCGATCTCGGAGTTGGTCTGATACAGCGCCCCCTGAGCCTGATGCATCCGGTCACCCGCCGCGTAGTGGGCTTGACGCATGTGTTCCAGCTCGGTCTCGATATGACGCAGTCGAGATGTCTGCTCTTCAAGACTAGTTTGTGCCTTGTCAATCTCGCGCGCGAATTTTTCTTGCTCGGCTTTGGCTTCGTTCTTGCGCAGGAGCCATAGCAGTTTTTGTTTTTCTACCTGATCAGACTGCAGCTCATGGAATTTCGTTGCCACTTCGGCCTGTGATTGCAGTTTTTCGAGATTGGCATTGAGCTCGCGAAGAATATCTTCCACGCGCTGCAAATTCTCACGTGTGTCCTGCAAGCGGTTTTCAGTTTCGCGGCGACGTTCCTTGTACTTGGATACACCCGCGGCTTCTTCCAGAAAAATTCGCAGATCTTCCGGACGAGCTTCGATGATGCGCGAGATCATGCCCTGCCCGATGATCGCGTAAGCACGGGGCCCCAGTCCGGTGCCAAGGAAAATATCCTGCACATCACGGCGGCGTACCGCTTGGTTGTTAATGTAATAAGTCGATGTGCCGTCTCGGGTCAGGGTGCGCTTGACGGAGATTTCAGCAAAGCTGCTCCACTGGCCAGCGGCCTTGCCCAGACTGTTGTCAAACAAAAGCTCTACCGAGGCGCGGCCCGCTGGCTTGCGGCTGGTGGTGCCGTTGAAGATAACGTCCTGCATAGATTCGCCGCGCAATTCCGATGCCTTGGACTCGCCCAACACCCAGCGCACCGCATCAATGATGTTGGATTTGCCACAGCCGTTAGGGCCCACAACGCCGACCAGCTGGCCGGGTACCTGAAAATTGGTGGGGTCGACGAAGGATTTAAATCCTGAAAGTTTTAAAGAAGTTAACCGCACGTTATGAATTTTTCAGTCGGTAAAAACGATAAACCGGACGAGCTGCCGTCCGGCGGTTTCAAAGAATCGCGCAATCATATCATCCGGGAGGCTAGCAACCAGCTGGATTGGAGGGGAAACAGGATAGCAATTACGATAATAGGTGCGCACAGGTATAATCCGCCGGCACAGAAAAACAGCCGATCAACGGCCCTCAAACGCGTTAAAACCTGCCGATACCCGTGAATCCGCTACTCGAAAAATTGCAGGCTTATCCTTTTGAAAAACTTCGGCGCCTGTTCGCCGACGTGACCCCTGAACGGAGCTACCGACCTATCAGTCTGGGCATCGGTGAGCCCAAGCACCCGACCCCACCGTTTATCCAGAAGGCGCTGGCTGACAACCTGAGTGGCTTGGCCAGTTATCCGACCACAGCCGGCAGCGACGCTTTGCGCGCCACGATTTGCGGCTGGCTGGAGCAACGCTACCGTTTGCCACGACTAGATCCGGGCTGTGAAGTCTTGCCGGTCAATGGTTCGCGTGAGGCTTTGTTTGCGATTGCACAGGCCGTCATCGATCCTTACGCCAAAGCGGTCGTGGTTTGCCCCAATCCCTTTTACCAAATCTACGAAGGCGCAGCGCTCTTGGCGGGCGCTGAGCCTTATTTCGTTAACTCCGATCCAGCGCGTAATTTTGCGCCCGACTTTTCGACTGTACCAGTCGACATTTGGCCACGCGTGCAGTTGCTGTTCATCTGCACGCCGGGTAATCCCACCGGCGCGGTGCTGACGCTGGATGACTGGAAAGAACTGTTCGCACTCTCTGACAAACACGGCTTCGTGATTGCGGCCGATGAGTGCTATTCCGAAATTTACTTTGGCGGCGAAAGACCATTGGGCGCACTGGAAGCCGCGCGCCGTCTCGGCCGCAACTATGATCGTTTACTGGCTTTCTCCAGCTTGTCCAAGCGCTCGAATGTTCCTGGAATGCGTTCAGGTTTCGTCGCGGGTGATGCGGGCATACTGCAAAAATTTCTGCTCTATCGCACTTACCACGGCAGCGCCATGAGCCCATCGATTCAGTCGGCCTCGATCGCCGCATGGAAAGATGAAACCCACGTTGAAGAAAACCGCGCGAAGTACCTCGCCAAGTTTAATCAGATCACACCGATGCTCGCCGACGTACTGGATGTCGCGCTGCCCGATGCCGGCTTTTACCTCTGGGCCAAGGTCGATAAGCTCGCACCCATCACCGATACCGAATTCGCGAAGCGCCTGTACGCCGAATATAATGTGACGGTTTTGCCGGGCAGCTATGTCGCGCGGGAGGCGCACGGTATTAATCCCGGTGCCAACCGGATTCGCATGGCACTGGTTGCTGAAGTCGACGAGTGCCTCGAAGCAGCGCAGCGCATCGTTGAATTCACACGCAAACTCGCGGCCACCTGATTTTTTGTCTCTGCTTTTGTTTTTGCTTTTATTTTTGCTTTTTCCTCTGCATTCATCTCTATACCTATATCTGCTTAAAGAAACCACAAAATGAGCCAACAACTACAAAGCCTGATCGACAACGCATGGGAAGAACGCACGAGTTTTTCGCCGAAATCTGCCCCCGCTGATGTACGCGAAGCGGTCGCGTCGGTACTCGAACAACTCAACCAAGGCACCCTGCGCGTCGCACAAAAAGACAGCGGCCAGTGGGTCGTAAATCAATGGGTCAAGAAAGCAGTTCTGCTCTCTTTCCGTCTGGAAGACAACGTGCCTATCTCCGGTGGCGATGGCATGCAGTTCTATGACAAGGTACCCACCAAATTTGCCAACTACACAGCAGATGATTTCGCCAAAGGCGGCTTCCGTGTCGTGCCACCGGCGGTCGCACGCCGCGGCAGCTTTATCGGCAAAAACGTCGTACTCATGCCGTCCTACGTAAACATCGGCGCCTATGTCGATGAAGGCACGATGGTCGATACCTGGGCCACCGTCGGCTCTTGCGCGCAGATCGGTAAGAATGTTCACTTGTCCGGTGGCGTTGGTATCGGCGGCGTGCTTGAACCCATGCAAGCCAACCCCACCATCATTGAAGACAACTGCTTCATCGGTGCGCGCTCGGAAGTGGTTGAAGGCGTGATCGTCGAAGCCAACTCGGTGATTTCGATGGGCGTCTACATCGGTCAATCCACCAAGATTTATGATCGTGCAACGGGTGAAGTGACGTATGGCCGGATTCCTGAGGGTTCGGTCGTTGTCTCTGGCAATCTGCCTTCGGCTGATGGTAAATACAGTCTGTATTGCGCGGTCATTGTTAAGCGTGTGGATGAGAAGACTCGCGCGAAGACATCGATTAACGAGTTGTTGCGGGATTGAGTTCTAAAGACGCTGGATCCCGGCGTTCGCCGGGATGACAGTTTAAGGGACTGCAAAATTTTCAGTCGTCTCTACTGCTAGTGTCGCGATGACATTTGAGATGCTTTCAGCCTAAAAATCGTCATCCCGGCGCAGGCCGGGATCCAGTGTCGTTACGGTAAAAAACCAACCATGATCACCCTCTACGGCATCCCCAACTGCGGCAGCGTGAAAAAAGCGCGTGACTGGCTAGAGAGCCAAAACATCGCCTACGAATTCCACGACTTCAAAAAAGCTGGTATCGACAAGAACACCATCACAAGCTGGATGCAACAAGTCTCCTGGGAAGTACTTGTCAATAAAAAAGGCACGACTTGGCGCGGGCTACCAGAAGCGACCAAAGACGGCGTCACCAGCGCGACCAGCGCCACGAAACTGATGATTGAAAACTCCAGCGTGATCAAGCGCCCTGTGCTCTGCAAGGGCAAGACCGTGCTGGTTGGCTTTGATGCCGACACCTACGAAGAACATCTACTTTGATGAGCCAAATTCGCCAATGAGCAAAACCCTCGCCCTCACCGAAGAACTGATCTCGCTGCACTCCGTTACGCCCGCAGACGGCGGATGCCAGCTGAAAATGGCCGAGCGACTCAAGCCATTAGGCTTTGCTTGCGAAACCATCGCTTCGGGTGATGTCACCAACCTTTGGGCACGTCGCGGCACAGCGCAGCCGCTGCTGGTGTTTGCCGGTCACACAGATGTGGTACCCACCGGCCCGCTGCAGCAATGGACATCTGATCCGTTCACACCCACCCATCGCGACGGCAAGCTCTACGGTCGTGGCGCGGCTGACATGAAAACCTCGCTGGCTGCCATGATTGTCGCAGTCGAAGAATTCGTCGCTGCCCACCCCAACCACAAAGGCTCGATCGGATTTCTGATCACCAGTGACGAAGAAGGCCCCGCCATTGATGGCACTGTCATCGTGTGTAATCAGCTCAAAGCGCGTGGCGAACAGCTGGACTATTGCATCGTCGGCGAGCCCACCTCAGTAAAACAAGTGGGCGACATGATCAAAAACGGTCGCCGCGGCACGATGTCCGGCAAACTGATCATCAAAGGCATGCAAGGTCACATCGCCTATCCGCATATGGCGAAAAATCCGATTCATCTGGCCATGCCTGCACTGGCTGAACTTGCCACGATCGAGTGGGACAAAGGCAATGAGTACTACCTGCCGACCTCTTGGCAGATGTCGAACATCCACGCTGGCACAGGCGCATCGAATGTTATACCCGGTGAGTGCGTGGTGGATTTCAACTTCCGCTTTTCTACCGCTAGTACAGTCGATGGCCTGCAACAACGCTTGCACGCCACGCTCGACAAGTATGGCTTCGACTACGATCTGAAATGGATTGTCGGCGGCCTGCCCTTTCTCACACCGCGCGGTGCACTCAGCGACGCGCTGAGTTCAGCTATCAAAGCAGAAACGGGGCTGGATACCGAACTTTCAACGACCGGTGGCACGTCGGATGGCCGTTTCATCGCACAGATCTGCCCGCAAGTTGTCGAATGTGGCCCCACGAACGCGAGCATTCACAAGATCGATGAGCACATCGCCGTGACTGAGATCGAACCACTGAAAAACATTTACCGACGTACGCTGGAAAATCTGCTGGGCTGAGTCTTCGTCCACTGGTTTGTGTGCTAGCCATACACAGCATTGGTGGCAATGCTGCTTGACCTGATTCAACATGACACTCACCCGCTTCACCCCCAAAGATCGCTCATCTATCCACGGTAGCCGATATCAACTGCCCGCCCCATAAGGCGCACCAAGTTTTAATCCTCGCTCACCAATTGCCGGCTTGAAGTCGCCAGATCACTTTATTCCAGAGAAGTTTTTTGATGATCTGATTCGCACACCTTTTGTGCGATAAACGAACATTTGGTAATTATATTTACTTTTAGTTAACAAATTTCGTTGACATAAAGTTGCATCTTTGTTAATTTTTGTCCAGAACACCGAACTTTGTATTCCATGATGAACACGTGTTTTTCTGCAGATCAACTTTTGTGCTGCAGACGGGGGAAATTAACATGCAAACCAAAGACTTTCGTTCCGACAAGGATGCCTTGAGAATCTCAAGGGCGGCGTGGGCATTCGCCACCCGGAGAGTGCCAGTCGATGCCGCAGGTCTGCTACTGCCACTGGTCGGGAAACCCGAAACCGGCGATCTGATTCTCGCCGCGGTGGACTTCATAGGACAGCACGCGGGTCTGCAATTGCCTAGCGGGCGACGCATGCAAATGTTCCCGGGCGACGAAATAGTGGTGGCCTACGGCAACCGTTACGCCTCGAATCAATTCGAGTCCGAGGTACCGAGCACCTTTGGACCTTGCCACCTGTCGGCGGGTGGCGGGATCGCCTCACGTGTCACCTCTTGGCATACGAGGATGAGAAGTCCGACGCAAATTACCCCGATTGGCCTGCTCGGAAACGATCAGGGACAACGCATCAACTTGCGCGACTATGCACTTCCAACCCTGACTAGAATCGGATCGCACCCTCCCACAACGATTGCCGTGGTCGGAACCGGCATGGATTCGGGCAAGACGCACAGTTGCGCCCATCTTGTCAGGGGCCTGATTACTGCCGGGCTGCGGGTGGCTTACATCAAAATCACTGGTACTGGCGCAGGCGGAGACACCTGGCTACTCAGAGATGCGGGTGCCTCGCCCGTGTTGGACTTCACTGACGCCGGCATGTCCACAACCTACCTCGCACACATGTCGCAGATCGAATCGGCGCTGGTATCGCTGTTGGCGCACGTTGCCAATGAGGGCGTCGATGCAGCGATCGTGGAAATCGCCGATGGTGTTTTACAGATAGAAACCTCCGCGCTGCTCAAGTCCAATGTGTTTGCTTCTCTCGTGGGCGGTTTGATGATGGCATCACAGGATTCGATGGGCGCGAGCGCCGGCGTTCATTGGTTGAAGGAAAACGCGAGCCCGCCTGTGCTAGGTCTCTGCGGCCTCATTTCTGCCTCGCCACTGCAGGCACGTGAAGCGACGCGAGCTCTCAGCATTCCCGTTTACGACCGCCTCGGCCTTGCCAGTGCGAGCAATGCTCTGGAGATCCTCGCGGGAGCGCAACGACACACGGAAACGCTGCGTGCATCAGAAGCGACTACAGCAAGCCGCATTGCAGACATCAATGGAGAAGCCTATGGAAAAAAACACGATGGCTCCACACCAATCGGGCGCCGCTGGGTGGCACCTGCCACAGGGAATGCTCCTTCGCCGGGCGCTACGCAGTGATCCGACCAACGAATACCTACTGTATCGGCCGACCGGTGCCTCCATCGATAGTCCGCTATTGGTGGTGGTCTTGGGCGCTAGCCGCCATTGGCAGCAGCAGGTCGCCACATTCATTCCCGCCTGCGAACGACTGGGCGTGACCCTGCTGTCGCCCGGCATGGGCGGATCGGCACACGCTGGTTATCGCAGCATCGGCCGAGAAGAAAACCGCGCTGATGTATTTCTGCACGATTGCCTGCGTGAGGTGAGTCTGCTCGCTGGAATGGATGCCACGCGCTTTCGCCTTTTTGGGCACTCATCTGGCGCTCAATTTGCCCACCGCTATTTAATGGCGCATCCCCATCGTGTTGAGTCTGCCGTCATTGCAGGCGCGCGCTGGTACACCTTTCCGGATACCACGCGCAAGTTCCCCTTCGGTATTCGTTCGACGAAGCGTTTGCCAGACATAGCCTTCAATCCAGAACAATATCTCCGCGTGCGAATCACCGTCTTGGAAGGTGCTTTGGACACTGAAGTGGAAGTGTTTCGACACAGTGAACAAATCAGTGCTCAACAAGGCAAACATCGTTTGGAGCGCGCGCGGCGCTGGGTGGCTGCGATGAAGGCCCAAGCGCAGGCGCATGCGATGCCGTCCATGATTGATCTGATCGAAATCGACGGGGTTGACCATCATTTCGGGCCGTTGTGTCGCGAAGGCCGTCTCATTCAACGCATATTTTGGTCACTCTTCGGTGCGACCGTCGATGAGCAAAGTGCAATCACCACCTGCCAGTAGCAAGCCTACGTTGTAGTTAGTCACCGCATTCGATCAATCTTTATTCAATATCGGCAAGGACAGACGCATGAAGCAAAACTCTGAATACGACGATTGGGGACTTCCCGAAGACGAAGCAGAAGCGAGATCGATTGCAAACGCAGGTTCGGGGCCAGGTGTACGCACTGCCAGCGTGAGCCGCCGCCTGATTCGATGGCTGATTGTCTCGATCACCGTCGCGATGCTGGGTGTTGCGCTCTGGGTTTTCAGCCATCACCGTACGCAGAACATCATCTCGCGCAACGCTTTTGTGAAGATGGAGCTGACGGAGGTGGGTGCCCGTTTTGACGGTCGTATTGCCGCCGTTGAAGCAGCACCGGGCACGCGTGTCAATGCGGGACAAGTTATTGCCCGCCTCGATGACGGTCATTTGCGTGCCCAGGAGACTGAGGCAAAAGCACATATCGCCTCACTGGAGCGTTCACTTGTGCAAGAGACGGCAGCCATCGAACTAGAACGTCAAACGCTGACGGTGGCGCAACGGGAAACCAGAGCACGTGCAGACGCCACGCGTTCCGAGGTGCAGGCCGCGAAAATTCGCATCGCAGAAACGCAAGAGTACTGGCGCATTCGGAATGAGTTATTCAAGAGCGGCATGATTTCATCAGAGGCATTACGCGAAGCAAATTTGAGAAAGCAACTCGCCCAAGAACAACTGATTGGCGCGCAAGGTAACGCCAACGCCGCTGAAGCCGCCGTACGAAATGCAGAACTCAATATCACGGGTATTGCGATACGCAAGCAGAGGCTGGGGATCCTGGCATCGGACATCAATGCGGCACAAGCCAAGTTGGCGCGCGTGCAGGCGGATCTGGACGCGGCCGTGATCAAGGCGCCGACCGACGGCGTCATCGTTCGCTGGCTGATCAACAAGGGCGGGTCTGTCAGAGTCGGGCTTCCCATGGTGCAAATGGTGATCGGCGAGGAAAGCTGGATCGAAGCTTGGATCGATGAAGATGAACTCGATCATGTCCACGTCGGTGGCCCCGCGATGGTCACCTTGTCTTCATTCCCAGGAAAAAAGTTCGAGGGCGTGATTGAGCGAATTGGCGCCACCACTGACGTCGAGGAAGTGGTGACGGCAGTACCCGAACCACGTAACACTCGGCTGCACGGCGCGCCGATTATCGCGGTGATCATCAAGATGTCGAATCCACCCAAATTAATTCTACCGGGCTTGTCGGCGATCGTCGACATCAACCGCAATGGCGGGTAATCCCATGCCGGGCAACACAGCGACGGCCAATACATCGCCCGACTTAAGCGCGCAGGCAGCTCAGACACAGACAGACACCGGTTCGAGCGACGAATCTTGGTATGCCAGACATATCCGTAGTCTGGGTGGCAAGGGTTACCTGTCAACCTCGGATCTGGCGGTCTTGGGGTTGGTGGCCATATTGTCACTGCTGGCATTCACCGCCCGTCTCTTGCCAACACCTACTTTGAATGGAGCGGATGGATTCATCCTTGGTCCGCTGCTCGCTTCGCTGCTTGGTCCGCTGAGCAGCCTTGGACATTTTCTTGACACAGTCATCACGCTCGAATGGGTGCCCATCACACAACGGCACAGCGTGATCTATCTGATGCTACTGCCAACGGCGGCACTCCTGATTACCCTCGCGCGTCTTACCTTCGGCCTGCGTGTGCTGGGCTTGCGCTCAGTGCTGATTGCCGTCGGATTTCAAGAAATTGGCGTAGGTCCCAGCCTGGTGCTGATTGCCGTAGTGTTGGGTGGCATTGCCGGCGTTCGTCCATGGATGCGACGCATACGTTTGCCGCTGTACGCGCGCCTCTCGCTCATCCTTGCGCTGACTGCCTGCATGCAGATTTTTTTCCTGCTACTGGGTTCGTGGCAGCGATCGCCGATGATTTTCAACTTGGCGTTTTTCCCTGTGATCATTTTGGCTCTGATGGCCGAGGGTATTGCCGGAACACTGGACCAGAAGCGACCGGCCACTGCGGCATGGCGGCTGGGTTGGACGCTCGCGCTCGCGCTGCTTCTTTACGCGCTGATGAATTTTGTACCTTTCATGAAGCTGCTGCTCCGTGCCCCTGAGCTGATGCTATTGCAGATCGTGGCCATCGTGCTGGTTTCCGAGTATCTGGATTTCCGCCTGCTACAGGATTGGCAGAGCCACACATGGCGACTGATCTCAAAGTACGCGTCGGGGATGTTTCCGATGAAAATAGAAGAACGAAAAAAACGGGTAGCGATCGTTCGTAACAAGACCTCGCACGGTACCATCGGGCGACTGGGACCGCAGGCGAACGAGGCCGAGCGAAACGCCTCGCTGCAACACCTGATCGATGCGCTTCGCGAGCAATATTACACGGTCAAGATTTTCGAGGGCGATATGACGCTGCTGCGTGAATTGCGTAAATTTCTGCCACCCCATCCTCGTACCGGCGCGCCCGGCGGCGTCGTGCTGAACATGAGCACCGGCATCCAAGGCGTCGGCCGTCGGGTACATGTGCCATCACTGCTCGAGATGGCGGGTGTCGCCTACACTGGCGCCGATCCCCTGACCCAAGCCTGCTTGTGCGACCGCTTTGCCTTGCTGACGCGATTGAGTGCGCACGGCCTACCCGTACCAGATTTTCGGTTGCTGAACTTTTGGCGTACCGAGCTACCGGATCTGCCATTTCCGATGGCACTGCGCGGTCGCGACGATACCGATGACACACGACTGATCGTCCGAACGCGCTATGAGTTTTCCGGCGCACTGTCTCGGCTAATGGCGGATCGCTCCCGCGGCGTACTATGCGAAGCATGGCTAGAAGGGACGATGATCAGTATTGGCGTGCTAGGCAATAAGCGCCTGCGTTGCCTTCCTATCGCATCATCGACCCGTCAGGGGCAGGGTACAGAATGCCCGGCGACAATCGACGAGCAGCTCGCGTATCGCTGCCGATCACTGGCACTACGCACCTTCAGGGCCATGGGATGTCGCGACTTTGCAAGGGTCGATCTGATGCTCGATGCTCATGGCGAGCCTCATGTGACGGGTGTGCACACGAACACTATTCTGGAAAAGCATGGCGCGATGGACATCATGGCGCGCGCGGCAGGATTAAGCTGGGTGCAGCTGATCGGCACGATTGTTGAGCTCGCTGCTACACGCTGCGGGGTCGATCGCCTCAACCCAAATGATGCGACTGCCATCGCACCCGCTATCTCGCCTACCGCCACGCCCCCGAAGGCCACGTCGATTAGGGCGCGCGCGTGAGGCAGTCAAGTCGGTGCCCTAACCAGCAAGGCGGCCGAGTCGCATCCTGGCTGCAGTTACTGGTCGTCCTTCTGACACTGGCATCAGCCCTTGCATCAAGTGTAGAAGCCAGAGCGCACGCAAGGACAACAGCCAATGAGGCAAGCCATTTTGCGTGGCACTCCCCAAAGTGCCGCACTGGAAATGCACTTGTTAACACCCGCGATGCAATGCCGAGCGAAGCGGTCTTCGTCGATGCGGTGCAAGCACACAAAGTGCTAAGCACAAACGGTACCGGTCGCCTGGAAATCAATAGCCTGCAAGGCAAACCTCTGACCGTCCACGTGTTTCGTCCTATTCAATTCAATTCGACAACAGGTCGGCTATGGTTCGTAATGCACGGCACCGGCCGCGACGCCGAGCGTTATCTGCAAACGGCAGCACCGGTGGCAGAGCGACATCAAGTGCTGCTTCTTGTCTTGGAATTCTCGCGCAATGACTATCCGACCGGTGACGCCTACACCTTGGGCGTAGTAACTCACGGCCGCGTCGATGCGCATGCCGCCGACGAGGGCCGATGGCGGAGTCCGCTAGAGACACCCTACATGGAGATTGAGCGAACCTTCAGTGCGGTGAGAGAGGCGCTGCAGAACCAACAGCCTGGGTATTTCCTATTCGGGCACAGCGCCGGGGCTCAGTTCGTCCACCGGCTATTGACCTTTGTTCGCTGCCCGCGAGTTCTGAGCGCTGTGGCGGCCAATGCGGGTTGGTACACCCTACCGACCCTCGACAAAAGGTGGCCACCCTTCCCCTATAGCTTGCGTGGGGCTGCGCGTGAATTTCAGGATCCTCGGCAGTTGCTTGCTGCGCCGCTGACGGTCATGTTGGGTACCAAAGACACCCGAAGCACCAAGGAAGACAGCCACCTGCGTGCGAGCGCCGGCGCGATGGCGCAAGGCAGCCATCGGCTACAGCGAGGCGTCACCTACTACGAGGTGGGACTGCAGGCAGCCCGCAAAAAGAAGATGCCGCTCGCCTGGAAGCTTCAATGGGTGTTAGGTGCGGAACATGAGGCAGCCGAGGTCATCGCGCCGGTGGGTGAACGCCTATTTGCGCCCCAGCCCGATGTGAAATAAGAGGCAGAAACCTACCCCTGCCGTTGGCGAAACACTGACTCAGCGCCATGGACCTCTGCGGGTAAAACGGCATCCTGATTAATTTCCTTTTTTAGCGACGAAGTTTCCCCGCGCAATCCGGTATCCTTGCGGCTTCCGAAGCCAAATGCCCCTTTAAACTGGGGATCAGTCGCAATGACCTTGCCCTTTCATACCTTACGCGACTTGCTGCGCCACGCTGTCACTCGCTTTAATACCGAAGGCTTGTTCTTTGGCCATGGCAGCAGCAATGCCTATGATGAAGCTGCCTATCTGTTGCTGCATGCACTGAAACTCCCGCTGGAAAAACTCGATCCTTTTCTCGACGCACGTCTGCTGCCTGAGGAAATCGAGATCTTGCTGGCACTGATCGAGCGTCGCTGCTCCGAGCGCCTGCCCGCCGCCTACCTGACCCATGAAGCATTTCTCGGCGACTATCGCTTCTATGTCGACGAACGCGTTATCGTGCCGCGCTCGTTTATTGCCGAGCTGATTCCTGATCAATTCCAGCCTTGGATCACCGATCCCTGGGCAGTCACAAATGTGCTTGAGCTGTGCACCGGTTCTGGCTGTCTGGCCATCATGCTGGCAGATGCCTTTCCGCATGCGCACATTGATGCGGTTGACTTATCATCCGATGCGCTGGCCGTTGCTCGCCGCAATGTCGAAGACTATCAACTGGAAGAGCGCGTGAGCTTGCACGAGTCTGACTTGTACGTAAAGCTTCCCGCAAAAAAATATGACCTGATCGTCACCAACCCGCCTTATGTGAACAGCCAATCCATGAAATCGCTGCCCTCAGAGTATCGTGCCGAACCTGCGATGGCATTGGCTGGTGGCGAAGATGGTATGGACATCGTGAGACGCATTGTGGCGGGAGCTAAGGAGAGGCTGAGCCACCATGGTGTTCTCGTTGTTGAGATCGGTAATGAATTTCCGAATGCGGAGGCTGCGTTCCCTAAGCTAGAGCTGACCTGGCTATCGACCAGTGCGGGTGACGGGTCGGTGTTTCTGCTGACGGCTGATCAGCTGTAACCAAAGAAGACATTTCTGTGAGCGTACAAAGACACTGGATCCCGGCTTTCGCCGGGATGACAGTTTTATAGCTAGCCACCTTTCAATCGTCATCCCGGCGGAGGCTTAGAAAACGTCTTTAGAGCTACTGCACTCAAAACGTCATCCCGGCGAACGGTGTAGCGGGGATTTCACGCAGCATGCTGCGTGCACGCGGAACGGCACTGGCTTGCAAGCCAGTGCGCGCCCTGCAAGGGGGGATCCAGTGTCTTTCGTTGCAAACGATCAGCTTTAACCCTGAACTGACTGCCATTGAGTAAAAGCCAGATTCCAGTGTCCTTTGAATTTTTTTAGTTATCGATTTCACCTTCCATGATTCGCCTCCAACAACTCAGCCTGATGCGCGGTACCAAGCCGCTGTTTGAAAACACCGACCTGACACTGAACCCCGGTGACAAGATCGGTCTGATCGGTGCCAATGGCGCAGGCAAGTCCACCCTGTTTGGCATGCTGCGTGATGAACTACACCCCGACCAGGGCAGCATTGATTTTCCGCGCAACTGGCGTGTCGCGTATGTCGCGCAAGAGACGCCGGCACTGGAACGCCCTGCGGTTGAATATGCCATCGATGGCGACACTACCCTTCGCAAACTGGAAAAAGAACTGGCTGAGGTCGAAGCCATGGAGGACCAGGAAGCAGCAGGTCACCGAATGGGCGAGTTGTATGGACTGCTAGCCGATGCAGATGCGTACACAGTGCGCTCACGCGGCGAGCAATTGCTAGTGGGCCTGGGGTTTTCGCAAGACCAAATGACGCAACCCGTCTCCAGCTTCTCCGGTGGCTGGCGCATGCGCCTCAATCTCGCGCAAGCACTGATGTGCCCTTCGGATTTACTGCTACTGGATGAACCGACCAACCACCTCGATCTGGATGCGATCATTTGGCTGGAAGACTGGTTGAAGCGTTATACCGGTACGTTGATCGTGATTTCGCACGACCGGGATTTTCTGGATGGTGTCGTGAATGTGATTGTGCATATCGATGAGCGCAAACTGAAACGCTACTCGGGTAACTATTCATCATTCGAACGTCAGCGCGCGGCGCAAATCGTTCTGGCGCAAGGCATGCTGGAAAAGCAGCAGCGCAAGCAAGCGCATCTGCAAAGTTACATTGATCGCTTCAAGGCCCAGGCCACCAAAGCACGTCAGGCGCAGAGCCGTATCAAGGCACTGGCGCGCATGGAAGAAATTGCCCCCTTGCGGGCTGCGGCTGAATTTTCTTTTGAATTCCGTGAACCTTTACGTGCGCCGAATCCTTTACTCACCCTCGAGAATGTCGCGATGGGTTACCGCGGCACGGAAGGCACTGAAAAACAAATTATTTCCGGCGTGAATTTTTCACTGCAGACCGGACAGCGCATCGGCTTGTTGGGCGTCAATGGTGCGGGTAAATCCACCTTCATCAAAACGGTGGCGGACGATTTGTCCTCGCTGAGCGGTGTGGTCAATGTCGGCAAGGGACTGGCGATTGGTTATTTCGCGCAGCATCAGCTGGAAATGCTGCGTGACGATGAATCACCGCTCTGGCATCTGGTGCGGATCGCGCCTGACGTTCGAGAACAAGAGCTGCGCAATTTCCTGGGCAGCTTCAACTTTCCCGGCACGATGGTCACCAGCCCTATCCGCCCGTTTTCCGGTGGTGAAAAAGCCCGACTCGCGCTGGCGCTGATCGTCTGGCAGCGACCGAATCTCTTGCTGCTCGATGAACCGACCAACCATCTCGACCTCGAAACTCGCGAGGCGCTGACGGATGCGCTGGCGCAGTTCGAAGGCACGCTGATGCTGGTATCGCATGACCGGCATTTGCTGCGCGCGACGACCGATCAGTTTCTGATCGTTGCCGACGGCAAGCTGACCGATTTCGATGGCGATCTGGATGATTACAAAGACTGGCTCTTCAAGACCAAGCTGGCGGCCAAAACGGCCGCTGCGAACGAGTCCCCTGCTGCCCGGCCCGCGGCTGCACCGTCGATTGCGGAAGCAGTGACCACGAAAGCGATCACATCAAACAACAAGGCAGCAAAGTCTGCGCTGTCATCGGCACAGCGCAAGCCGATCGAAGCGCGTATCAAACGTCTTGAAGAGCAAATGAGCCGACTGACCGAGCAAAAGTCGACGCTTGATGCCCGACTGGCCGATTCCGCGGTCTATGAACCTGATCAGAAAAACGAACTGAGGACACTGCAAGAGGAGCACGCCAGTTGCAGCAAAGCGCTGGAAACACTGGAAGCAGAATGGCTTGAGCAACAGGAAGCGCTGGAGAAACTGGCGGCGTGACTGAACACGTATACAAATTTGATTGTGAACCGTGTGAGGAAGCCTTGCAGTAATTCAATCGCTTCATGCAAAGCAAAGATGCTGGATTTGAAAATAAAAAATATGAAGCTACTTAGCGGATCTGAATGTCGGCTCTGAACATCGATTCTGTAATTGGATTAATAAAATCATCATCAAACTCGAGACCACAATGACAACGACAACGCCTGATGCAGCCCTGCCCCTGGCTGGCATCACCGTACTCGACCTGACCCGTCTGCTGCCCGGCCCCATGGCGACCATGCATCTTGCGGACATGGGTGCGAAAGTCATCAAGATTGAGGACAAAGGCGCAGGCGACTATGCACGCACGATGAGCCACGTACGCCATGAGCTGTCGCAGCTGTTCATCGCCGTCAATCGCGGTAAGCAATGCATTCGGCTCGATTTGAAAGACGATGCTGATCGCGCGGACTTCCTCGCGCGTGTCCAACACGCTGATGTGCTGGTCGAGAGCTTCCGACCCGGCGTGATGCAAAAACTGGGACTGGGCTGGGGTCTGCTGCATTCATTGAATCCCAAGCTAGTAATGTGTTCGATCAGCGGTTATGGCCAGACAGGGCCGCTGTCGCAAGCTGCGGGCCACGATATCAATTACCTGGCTTATGCCGGTGTGCTGGCACAAAATACGGATGTCGAGGGTCGGCCCGTGCTACCCAATTTGCAGATTGCCGATTTGCTGGGCGGCGCCCAAAGCGCCTTGCAAGGTCTGCTTGCAGCACTGGTCGCCGTAAAAATGGGCGGCATGGGGCGTTGGGTCGATGTGTCGATGACCGACGCTGCGTTCGCTCATCATCTAATGCCCTTGTTGGCCATCAATTGCTTTGGTCATAGCGCGCCACCCGCTCGCGATTTTCTGACGGGTGGCCTTCCTTGTTACAACATTTACCAAACACAAGATCAGCGTTACATGGCCGTCGGTGCGCTCGAACTGAAATTCTGGGAAAGCTGCTGTGATGTCCTGCAGCGCCCAGATCTGAAAAATCGTCACTGGTCACTGGGCCAGACCATAGGCGGCGAGGACGCAATGGCAGTGAAAGCGGAACTCGATGCTATTTTTCTGCAAGACACTCAGTCTGAATGGATACAGCGATTTGCGACCGTGGACTGCTGCGTGTCACCGATTCTGATGCCTGAAGAGACCCTGCAGCATCCGCATTTTATTGCCCGCGAACTGTGTAAGCGCGAGCAACATTCGACGGAAGGCGAATACTGGAAGACCCAAGTCTCCGTAAAATTCAGGTAATAAGAAAAACGAAGGAACACGGCGCGCCGAATGGCTACTGATTGCCAGCCTGTGATGCGTGATGGACTGATTTCCGTCGCAGGCACATCAGTTTCTCATTTTCTAGGATATTGCCATGACACCTTCATCGTCTTCCTCACCGCTCCGTACGCCTCCGCAGGAAAATCGCCAGGAAAATGAACCCGTTTTTTTTCAACCCGCTATACGCGCACAAGAAAATTTAATTTTTGCGATAACAAATATCCACGAGGACGAATTCGATCGCTATCTTGATCAGGCGCTTCAAGACGGAGCCTCTCTGAATAGCGTCGACGAAGATGGCCTGTATCCTCTGGAGCTTGCGGTGATTGAACAGCGACCGCGTATCGTACAGTCGCTTCTGACACGCGATGTGCTATTACCTATCGTTGCTACCGATGGTTTCGATTTGGTCATGCTGGCAGCCAATCAGGGAAATGCAGCAATGCTGACCGTACTGATTGATATCGGGTCCATGATGAGCGATGCTCAGGACAGCCAAGGGCTCACGGCGCTTCATTACGCCGTGATGGGCGGTCACCTGCAAGCCGCCATAGCACTGCTTGATCGGGAGGCCGATATCAATCGTGTCTCGACCCATGCGGTCGACAGCGATACTTGCGAGCTCAATGGCATGAATCCATCACTTGCGGCAAGCGGAAGCACACCGCTGATGCTCGCAGTCAGCAAAAGAGACCTCGTACTGGCTGATCTGCTGCTGTCGCGGCAGGCTGATCCGACAGCGGGTACCCGACATCCATTGGAGATAGCGATCATTAATCATGATGTTGCAATGATCGACTTGTTCATACAAAAGGGCATTGATCCGGCGGCGATCATGATACGCAATCGACAATCGCTGTTGAGTTTGGCCATTGAAAATCAGTGCGGTCTGCCGTGCATCCAAAAACTGCTGCCTCCGGGCACACGCCTCGATGATCGCAGCACCACCCCGCACTCCCCTTTGCGGGGTGCAATCAGAACCGGGCAACATGACATTGCCGCCTACTTGCTGTGCCAAGGAGCCCAAGTCGAATCAATCGATGATCATCACCAGGCAACTTGGGAACTCGCCAGCAATCTGCCGGACCAGGGCAAGATGACTCAAATTCTCGTGGCCACGCGCTGTGCACACGCTGTGCAATTTTTTGCCTTATCCAACGAAGGTTTCATTGGTCTTTACCAGATAGCGCACCACCCTGCGGCACTGGCCGTACGGGGATTTTTCCCGGAACTGCTGACACCCCTCGTGTATAGACTTCAGACACAAGAAAGTGCCCTGCATCAGCTCACACCAGCACAACAGGAACTTGAAATTGCCTACCGGTTGATGTTGAAGAATGAGCCGACCGACGAGGTCGAATCTTTATCGCAAGCGAATGCAATGAGCATCATTCCTGTGCCACCGGAACAGAAACTGATCCAAAGTATTCCTGAAAAAATAAAACTACAGACAAAAGAACTCCATCAATGGGCAAAGGCTACCGTTGATAAAAAAATGAATCGGGTTTCCGATTGTTTTTCGAAAGACTTTCTTTTTTCTATGCGCCAGACATGTCCGCAGGGTGTTGAACTATCGGTTCACATGATGCGCGAACTCAAAGAGAAAAACGGATTTCCGGATAATTTTTCGCAACTTATCGTATCTACCTGGTGCGAGGTTGACAAGAAAGTGAGTCAATGGCCATTCAATGGTGCCAACCCGGAGAGTATTAGCCTTTGCAAGGAATACTATGCAATAAATCGCATAGAACAACTGCTGTCCGAACATACCCGGGAGCGGAAAAGTAAAAATAAACCGGTTTCCTTCATCACGAAATTTTCTTATCGAGCTATAGTCCAGCGCACCTTGCCTCTCAATAAATTCGCTGAGAATCCTGTCATTTTTCTGGAATCGCTTGAGCACCCGGCGGGGCAGCATGCCGTTCATGAGTCACAACTCGCGACAACACTTTGTCTGGCAACAGGATTAACCCCGCCGCAGTGTCAGAAAATTGTCGAATTATGGAAAGAGGCAAACAACGCAGCGGCGCTGACGATCCCGGCCAACGAAGCCGACAATCGTCATCGTTTTTCGTGCAATGCCATGGCGGTCGCGATCAGGCCACTGTTGCCGGCACAGCGCTCTCAAGCTAATGGCACCCCTTTTCCTACGATTTTACGATGGCAGATGCAGCTACAGCAGTGGTGTGACAACACGCTGGCCGGGGAAAACAGTCAGGCAGCTAACGATAGCGGCAACGACGACACCGAAGAAAGCAGGCCGCTGAAGCGCGCACGCTATCAGTAAACCAGAATTTTTCGGTGATGTAGCCTCTAGGCTGTCGTTTCTGTGCTTCAGCAGTTAATCGTTTTTCACGACAATGGTAGGGAATTTGCCCGACAAGTCTTTGGCTTTGTCGGCAACAGCCACCGCGAGCTTGCGTGCAATCTGCTGGTAAATCTGCGACACAGGTCCCTCAGGGTCGGCCACCACGGTCGGTCGACCCGAGTCTGCCTGCTCGCGTATCGACATCGTCAGCGGCAAGGCGCCGAGAAACGGCACACCGAAATCAGCACACATTTTTGCGCCGCCGCCCTCACCAAAAATCGCTTCCGCATGACCGCACTGGCTGCATATGTGCACGCTCATGTTTTCGATGATGCCCAGAATAGGAATACCCACCTTCTCGAACATTTTCAGTCCCTTGCGTGCATCGAGCAGCGCAATATCCTGAGGCGTGGTCACAATCACTGCGCCCGTGACGGGCACTTTTTGCGAAAGCGTCAGCTGAATATCGCCAGTCCCCGGCGGCATATCCACCACCAGATAATCCAGATCGCGCCAGTTGGTGAGCTCTAGCAGTTGCTGCAATGCTTGCGTGACCATGGGACCGCGCCAGACCATGGGCTGATCCGGATCGATCATGAAACCAATCGATGCAATCTGAAGGCCATGCGCCTCCAGCGGCTCCATGGTTTTACCATCCTTGCTGTCAGGCTTGCCTGAGACGCCCATCATCAACGGCTGCGAGGGGCCATAAATATCGGCATCGAGCAAACCGACATTCGCGCCTTCGGCGGCGAGCGCCAGTGCTAGATTGGCCGCCGTCGTCGACTTGCCCACGCCGCCCTTGCCCGAGGCTACGGCGATGATGTTGCGAACATTGGGCAGCAGCTTCACACCACCCTGCGCGGCATGCGCAACGATCTTTACATAAACGTTGGCACTCACCTGCCCTACACCCGGCAGCGCATTCAGCGCGGCCGTTACAGCCGCGTGCAGAGGCTCAATCTGACTTTTTGCTGGATAACCCAGCTCGATATCGAGCGACACGTTCGTGCCGTCGATTTTTATATTCTTTGCCGATTTCGTCGCGATGAAGTCCTTACCCGTATTGGGATCAATGACTGCGGACAATGCGTCGCGAACGGTTTCAAGGGTGATGCTCATGGTCTCTCCTGATAGCGAGTCGGCAGTCTAAACGAAATGGACAAAGTGGATATGACGAGGTGATTTTCTGCGCAAAATTTAAGCACGCGGATTTCTCAGAAGACAATATCGGCAGAACAAAAAACAAGATCCCGGCGAAAGCCGGGATCTGATTTCTTTCAAACGTTCACGGTGATCAATGCACCAGAAGCCAACTGGCTTTCAATACGATCATCGCCGCAAATCCAAAAAGGTTCTACTTCAGCAGTATCACTTGAACAGTACTGCTGATTTCTGCAAAGTCACCCAGATACCGTAAGCCAGTGGAATACCCACGGCCAGCCAGGCAAACACGGGAAGGATAGAGCTCGAACCCGTAGTCTCGCCACTACCCTGCCCTGTGCTGGAAGCCAGTGATTTCTCATGCGCTAACTGCTTCTCGTGCGCCAGTTCAGCGTCGGACATGAAATGTTTGTCTGCCACCGGGCGCACTAGCAAATTCGCCAGCAGGCCAACCACCAACATACCCGCGAGCACATAGAAAATCGGGCCGTAAATCTGATCGAAAGGAATCTTTTGCTCCAGGCGAATGTCATGCATGTAGTTGACTACTACTGGACCGAGAATACCCGCCGTCGACCACGCGGTCAGCAAGCGGCCATGAATCGCACCCACGAATTGCGTACCAAACATGTCGGCCAGATAGGCCGGAATCGTCGCAAAACCACCGCCGTACATTGAAGCAATCACACAGAAGCAGGCAACGAAAATCGGCAGCGACTTCCAGCCAGCCGCGAGGGAGGCCAGTATGTACAACCCAATACCCAGCACGAAGAAAATCGCATAAGTGGGACGACGACCCAGCTTGTCGGAGGATGACGCCCAGACAAAACGGCCGCCGATATTGAACAGCGAAATCAAGCCAACGAAACCCGCACCAATCGCCACTGCACCGGCGAGTAATTCTGGCGTGAGCTTGAGATCAGCAAAACCAATATCTGGCTGTCCGATCAGGGCACCAGCAAAGGTTTCCTGCAGCATGGGCGAAGCGGCGCCAATGATGCCGATACCCGCCGAGACGTTCATGCACAAAACAACCCATAGCAGCCAGAACTGCGGCGTCTTGTGCGCATTCTTGAGATGCACATGGCGCGTTGCGATCATCGCGTTACCGCCGGCATTTTGTGGTGGCTGCCAGCCCTCGGGCTTCCAGCCAGTTGCCGGTACGCGATAAGAAAACGCACCTGAGAACATGAACACCGCATAAATCACGGCCAGTACAACAAAGGTTTGCCAGACGCCGGTCTCTCCGGGAACTGCGAACTTCGCCATCAGCATCGTGGCCAGTGGCGAGCCAATCATCGCGCCACCACCAAAACCCATGATAGCCATACCGGTTGCCATACCGCGTCGGTCGGGAAACCATTTAATCAGTGTCGATACAGGTGAGATATACCCGAGGCCCAGACCAATACCGCCGATAACTCCGGAGCCCAGCCACATCATCCACAGCTGGTGCTTGTAAACACCGAGAGCTGAAATCAGCAGGCCGCCGCACCAGCAGATGGCCGATACAAAACCAGCCTTGCGTGGCCCCGCGCGTTCGAGCCATCCGCCCCAAACCGCGGCAGCGCAACCGAGAACCACAAAAAACAGGGTGTACATCCAACCCAGATCAAACTGAGTCCAATTGCAGTCTGTCGCAAACAAAGCGCGACCGGTACCGGCCAGCTTCTCGGCAAAGGTCGTCGCACCCGCTGCGCAGGAGGCCAGCGGCGCGCCATCGTCACCGATGAGCGCATTACCCAGCGGCTTCCAGAAAACAGAAAAGCCATAGGCCATGCCGATACACAAATGGATGGCAAGTGCAGCCGGTGGAACTAGCCAGCGGTTGAAACCAGCTCCGGCGATCGTACGCTCCTTCGCCAACAGATCAGCAAATGCCATAACTCCTCCTCAGTTTCCGCGGTTGGCGGTTATATATGTTGTTTCGTGCAGGTCTTGCACACGCCAAGACAAGCCCGAGCGCTACTGTTAGCAAAACTAGCGGACGAAGTTAGCATTGTGTATGCTATGTCGCAATATGCTTTGGAAGACATAATGTTTAAAGTCAGAGTCACCCCTCATTGGGAGATCCGGCAGCTCGACGGCGAGCCGCTGGATACCGCTGTTTTGCTGGCCTTGTTACGATCCATCGAAGAAACCGGCTCGATTGCTAGGGCTGCACAAGCCGTCGGCCTATCCTACCGTTACGCTTGGGGCTTGCTGCGCAAGGCCGAAGCACTGTTTGGCCATAGTCTGATGCAAACAGGCCGCGGGCGCGGTACGCAACTTTCTGCGCTGGCTGAAAAACTGATCTGGGCCGATCGCCGCGTCAGCGCGAGACTATCGCCCATGCTCGAAAGCCTCGCTTCTGAACTCGAAACTGAATTGGGTAAAACCGTCGGCAATGTGGCGCAGACCATCCGTCTCGATGCCAGCCATGGATTCGCAGTCGCCGCTTTTCAAAAACAGGCCACCGAGTCCGGACTGGCGATCGATCTACGCTACCGAAACAGCACTGATGCTGTGGCCGCACTCTCGCGCAGTGAGTCCGATCTTGCCGGCTTTCATGTGCCGCTGGGTGAATTCGAAACACAATCTGCAGAGCGTTTCGGCAAGTGGCTAGATCCGAAATCGCATCGACTCATCCACCTTGCCGTTCGCACGCAGGGTTTGTTCGTCAATCCGGGTAACCCACTCAACATCCGTGGTCTTCACGACTTGGTTCGATCAGAAGTACGTTTTGTGAATCGACAAGCAGGCTCGGGCACGCGCCTGCTACTCGAGCTCATGTTACCCAGTCTCGACATTGCACCCGCGCAGGTGAACGGCTACGAGAACACTGAATTTACGCACTCAGCAGTCGCAGCCTTCATCGCCAGCGGCATGGCCGATGTGGGATTCGGGGTGCAAACTGCGGCAGAGCGTTTTAAACTCGATTTCATTCCCTTAGCCAAAGAGCGATATTTCTTTGCGGTGAGTAACGAGGCACTGGAACAGCCGCAAATGCAAAAGGTCATTGATGTCGTGAACACGGCTAATTTCCGCGAAATGGTGCAGCAGCTCGCTGGCTACGATGCTAGCAACACGGGCGAAATTCTGACCCTGCAACAAGCCTTTGGCAGTGCAGTCAAAAAATAATGACGACGGCATCCATCGATAAAGAACAAATCACGGGGCTGATACTCGCCGGCGGCAAAGGCACGCGCATGGGCAGCGTGGACAAAGGCTTGCAAATGTTTCGCGGCAAACCGATGGTGGAACAGGTACTGCAACGTCTCCAGCCACAAGTCGGCACATTGATCATCAACGCCAACCGGCATCTGGATGTGTACGAAGCATTGGGTGCGCCGGTAATCCCCGATGAAATTTCAGGATTTGCCGGGCCGCTGGCGGGACTGCATGCAGGACTTTCTCGTTGCGAGACACCTTATCTGGTGACGGCACCCTGCGACTCTCCCTTTCTGCCGGTGGATCTCGTTGATAAATTATCAGAGGCACTCTTAGCTACAAAAGCTGATATTGCCGTGGCATTGACTGGCGAGAGTGCGACACGGCAGCGACACCCGGTATTTTGTCTGCTATCGACTCATCTGAAAGATGACCTTGCCGATTATCTCGGCAAGGGTGGTCGGAAAATGGATGCGTGGTTTGCAATGCATCGGCAGGTTGAGGTGCACTTTACTGATGAGACTGCGTTTGTGAACATGAACACCCCAACCGATTTGCAAGACTAGGAAGCGCAATACGCGATCACCCTGTTCTTCATGGTGAGATAGCGTCGCCCCAGCATCTTCCTATACTTCCTCCAGACGATTTTTCTGGGACGCCAACTCATTCACTCTTCTAACTTCTTGAACGTCAGCGAAGTCGAAACTAATGCTAACTGCATCGATGATTGCATCCATCATTTTAGCTTCAATAGAACCACTAACTTGCGCATTCAACTTTGATTTCACTCCTTCTTTAATATTTTCTTTGTCCAGTAATTTTGAGGGATCAGTCA
>JAIXYM010000042.1 GCA_027490255.1 Oxalobacteraceae bacterium
AATATTTATTTTGGTATGCAGGAACAGGGTCTGCCTACAGGATCGCTGGGTTTTATTTATCTGCCTGCATTGCTGGTGATTTCAATCGCCAGCGTACTCACCGCACCGCTAGGCGCCAAAGTCGCGCATGCGTTGCCGGTCAAGAGTCTGAAAAAAGTATTTGCGGTAGTGCTCTATCTGCTTGCGGGCTACATGTTTTACAAGGCTTTTCGTTGATGGCTTTGTTGTCAAAGATACTGGATCCCAGCTTTCGCTGGGATGACGGTGGGAGATTTACGGTAGTCTCAACAACTGCCGTCATCCCGGCGAAAGCCGGGATCCAGTGTCTTTCGTTGCGTACCTGAAAAAATATCGCTCGTGAACTCGAATGGATGAGCTAAGGGATCGAGCTGACCTCGAAAATGCTCACTTCAAAAATCTTCCGTGACAAAGCGCCTTTTGACAGCCATCGCGAAAATACATAATGGGCTGAAGTCGCCCTACGCTATCAGCCTCAACCAAGCTGCTCACGCAGAACATTTTTTTGCACCTTGCCCATGGTATTGCGCGGTAGCTCAGCAACAAAATGCACGCGCTTGGGCACCTTGAAATTTGCTATTCGATTTTTCAAGGTATCAATGAGTGCTACTTCCGAAAGCGTCGCACCATCGCGCATTACCACGACAGCCACAACAGCTTCGCCGAAGTCCGCATGCGGCACGCCAATGACTGCTGATTCAAGTACACCTGACACCTCATCAATCACGGATTCGATTTCTTTCGGATAGACGTTATAGCCACCGGAAATGATCAGATCCTTGCTGCGACCGACAATAGACACATAGCCATCTGCATCGACACGTCCGACATCGCCGGTTTTGAAATAGCCGTCTTCAGTAAACTCCTCAGCCGTTTTTTCTGGCATCTGCCAGTAGCCTTTGAAAATGTTCGGGCCGCTGACCTGAATGTCGCCGATCTCGTCGGTGCCGCAGACCTGAGCTTCCTGATTCATGACGCGTACCGATACACCGGATAAGGCGGGTCCGACCGTACCTGCCTTACGCGGACCTTGATACGGATTCGAAGTCAGCATGGCTGTTTCACTCATGCCATAACGCTCAAGTATCGTGTGTCCCGTTTTGTTAATGAAGGTCTCGAAAGTTTCGGTCAGCAAAGGGGCCGATCCAGAGACGAACAATCGAATGTTTTTGCAGACATCATGATCGAGCGCAGGGTCAGAGAGCAGGCGCACATAGTAGGTGGGTACGCCCATGAATACGGTGGCGCGGGGTAAATGCCGCATCACCGTGGCACTATCGAATTTCGATAAAAATATCGTTTTGCTGCCGTTCATCAGTGCGCCATGCGCGGCAACGAACAGGCCATGAATATGAAACAGCGGCAGCGCATGTAGCAGCACATCACCTTTTTTCCAGTGCCATGCATCCTGAAGTACACGAATATTCGAGGCCAGATTATCGTGACTCAGCATTGCACCTTTGCTGCGACCTGTGGTGCCTGAGGTGTACAAAATAGCCGCGAGATCATCCGGCTCACGATGCACGGTATCGAAATGATCAGCATGATGAACGGCGCGCGAGAGGAGGGTGCCGCTGTTGCGCCCCTGATGTGGCTCGTCGAGCGTGAACACATGGCGTGTGCCTGCACGAAAAGCGATTTGCGTTATCCACCCAAAATTTTTCGGTGAGCAGACCACGACGGCGGGAGTGGCATTGCCGATGAAATACTCCATCTCCGATGCACGATACGCGGTGTTCAGCGGCAGATAGACAAAGCCGGCACGTACCGTGGCCAAGTAGAGCATCAAGGCTTCAGGCGATTTTTCAACTTGTGCTGCGATCCGCGAGCCGGCCGGCAGCTGCAGGCTTGCGAAAAGATTGGCTATTTTTGCGGTGCCACGCTCGAGATCGCGCCAGCTGTAATACTTCGCGTCGTCTGTCTCAAGCCAGCAATCATTGAGATCTTGCGGAAAGCGTGAACGAAACAGCGTATAGAGGTTGGCATTCATGACAGCGGCTCACTCTTTTTTTTATAGGCGATCACAAGCAAGACAATGCCCAGCACGATCATTGGCAGCGACAGCATCTGTCCCGCCGAAATGGTCCAGCCGGCGATGCTGACTTCATAGTCTGGCATACGAAAATATTCGGTATAGAAGCGCGCGATGCCATAGCCCGCCGCGAACACGCCACTGACCGCCATGTAAGGACGCGGCTTGCGCGCATACAGCCACAGGATAATGAACAACAACACACCATCAATGGCGGCCTGATAGAGCGGTGAGGGATGGCGTGGCAGTGGAATCGGATCAATATTCGGCCACACCATGGCCCAAGGTAGTGCGGGATCCGCAGCGCGGCCGGGCAGTTCAGCATTGATGAAATTGCCGATACGACCGGCGGCGTAACCGAGCGGCACCAGCGGTGCAATGAAATCCATTACTTCCATCAGCGGGCGATCATGCTTTCTGGCCCACACTGCCATCGCGACCATCACACCTAAAAAACCGCCGTGAAAGGACATGCCGCCTTGCCAGATGGCGATGATTTCCATTGGTCGTGCGAGGTAATACATTGGGTGATAAAACAAGACTTCGCCTAGACGTCCGCCGATGATGACGCCCAGAACACCATAAAAAAGCATGTCGTCGACATCCTCATTGCGCCATCCCTGTGCGGTGATGTGTGGCTGCCTGATGCGTATGCGACCCAGCACGATAAAAAGAACGAACGCGGTCAGGTACATCAGTCCATACCAGCGCACTGCAAGGGGGCCGATCGCAATCGCGATCGGATCTGGCATCGGATGAATCAGCATTCAGCTTGTCTTTCGCATCAGTTCGAGAAAAGCGGACAACACGGGCGAGGCATTATCGCGCCGCCAGGCGAGGCCGATTTCAACCCACGGTGAGGTTTCTTGCATTGCCCGGTACTCCACACCCTGCCGCTTCATATTGGAGACGGATTGTGGCACAAGCGCAAAGCCCATGCCGGCTGAAACTAGGCTAACGATCGTTTGCATTTGTATCGCTTCTTGTCCAATGCGCGGACTCAGCCCGGCGTCGCGAAGACAGCCTAAAATCTGGTCGTGAAAGGCAGGGCTCATGCGGCGCGGGAAGATAATCAGCGGTAGGTCGGCACAACGCTTGAGCGACATTTTAGTTTTGGTGGTGGCCGTACCTTCAGGAAGCGCCAGCATCAGCGGCTCGGAGGTCAGCGGCAGGTAGTCCACTTCAGCCTTCAGCTTTTCCGGTAGCGGTGGCAGGAGAAATCCGATGTCAATGCGTCCCGAGGCCAGCAATTCAATCTGAGCATGGGTGGTGGCCTCCTGCAGATCGATATTCACCGAGGGCAGCGCAGTTCGGAATTCGCGCAGTGCCGCTGGAAGCACGCTGTAATCGGCCATGGAAACGAAAGCGATCGACAGCCGCCCTGATTCACCGGCGGCCGCGCTTTGTGCCAGTGCAGCCAGCCCCTCGACCTGTTGCAGCAGGCGCTGTACCTCGGGCAGTAGCGTCTGGCCGGCAGCGGTCAGTGCGACGCTGCGGCGGGTACGGGAAAACAGCGGCGTGCCAAGCTGTGCTTCCAACGCCTGAATGGCCTGGGACAGCGGTGGCTGGGTCATATGCAAACGTCGGGCGGCGCGGCCAAAGTGCATTTCCTCGGCGACTGCGACGAAGTAGCGCAGCTGGCGTAATTCAGCGTTCATTTTTAAGTGACTTCGTATTTTTCATGTTCGTATTCATTGGGTAGAAAATGAAAGACACTGGATCCCGGCGGAAGCCGGGATCCAGTGTCGTTGCCTTGCTCGAGGGCCTTGGGTTACAGCACGGCTTGTTTACTAGATTCACCGCCCAATCAGGATAGGTACTTATGTTGATATGTAAAAAGTATTAATAGAGCCTAAATCATATATTTGACACAGGGTCTGGCACAAGGCACCTTAATGAACTTTTCGTAACCCGTTGCACTGGAGACAGCATGGCAGCCAATGATCGTTCCAAAAATATTACTCAGGGCGTAGCCCGCAGCCCGAACCGCGCCATGTACTACGCGATGGGCTACGAAAAATCCGATTTCGACAACCCCATGATTGGCATCGCCAACGGCCATTCGACGATCACGCCCTGTAACTCCGGTCTGCAGAAGCTGGCGGATGCAGCGATTGCGGCGACCAAGGCGGCGGGCGCCAATCCTCAGGTCTTTGGCACTCCGACCATTTCCGATGGTATGTCCATGGGCACCGAGGGTATGAAGTACTCGTTGATTTCCCGCGAAGTCATCGCCGACAGTATCGAAACCTGTGTACAGGGCCAGTGGATGGACGGTTGCGTGGTGATCGGTGGCTGTGACAAGAACATGCCGGCCGGGATGATCGCGCTGGCGCGCACCAACGTGCCGGGTATTTATGTCTATGGCGGCACCATCAAGCCGGGTAAATGGAAGGGCGAGAATCTCACGATCGTGTCTGCCTTCGAGGCCGTCGGTCAATTCACCGCCGGCAAAATGTCGGAAGAAGATTTTATTGGCGTCGAGCGTAATGCTTGCCCATCGACCGGTTCCTGCGGCGGCATGTTTACCGCGAACACTATGTCCTCCTCGTTCGAAGCGCTGGGTATGTCGCTGCTGTATTCGTCGACCATGGCTAACCCGGATGACGAGAAAACCGTTTCAGCGGCTGAATCGGCGCGCGTGTTGGTCGAGGCGGTAAAGCGCAATCTGCGTCCGCGCGACATCATCACGCGCAAGTCGATCGAAAACGCAGTGGCGGTGATCATGGCGACAGGTGGCTCGACCAATGCGGTTCTGCACTATCTCGCTATCGCCCACTCGGCAGAGGTCGAATGGACCATCGATGACTACGAGCGCATGCGCAAGAAGGTACCGGTGATCTGCAACCTGAAACCGTCCGGCGAGTATGTGGCCACCGATTTGCATGACGCGGGTGGCGTACCGCAGGTCATGAAGATTCTGCTTAATGCGGGTCTGCTGCACGGCGATTGCATGACCATCACCGGCAAGACGCTGGCTGAGGAACTCGCCCATGTGCCTGATCTGCCCCGCGCAGATCAAGATGTGATTCGCACCATCGACAAGGCGCTCTACAAGGAAGGCCATCTTGCTATCCTCAAAGGCAATCTGTCCCCCGAGGGTTGCGTCGCCAAGATCAGTGGCCTGAAAAATCCTGCCATCACTGGACCGGCGCGCGTATTTGATGATGAGCCATCAGCGATGGACGCCATCCTGGCCGACAAAGTGAAGGCCGGCGATGTCGTCGTCTTGCGTTATCTCGGACCCCGTGGCGGGCCGGGTATGCCCGAGATGCTGTCACCAACCTCCGCCCTGATCGGCAAGGGTCTGGGTGAGTCGGTTGGCCTGATTACTGATGGCCGTTTCTCAGGTGCGACCTGGGGCATGGTTGTCGGCCATGTGGCGCCCGAGGCGATGGTTGGCGGCACCATCGCTTTGGTAGAGGATGGCGATTCCATCACCATCGATGCACATAAGTTACTGATTCAATTGAATGTGCCCGACGAAGAAATCGCCCGCCGCCGCGCCGCATGGAAAGCGCCTGAGCAAAAATACACCCGGGGTGTGCTGGCTAAATTTACTAAATTGGCATCCTCGGCCAGCCGTGGTGCGGTGACGGATTAAACTTTGTGAGCGAATGTAATTGCCGTCCGCATTATTTTGCGGGCGGTGATAGGGTTTACCTTAAGCAGAATTGCCAAAAAGATGTAAAATTCTGCGGTCATCAAATATTAATGGAGATTGACATGAAACGTATTCTTGTTGCCGCAATCGCTTTGAGCGCATTGGTTTCGGGTGCAGCATCCGCCAGCGAGCAGCTGGCAAGAGAAAAGAACTGCCTCGCCTGCCACGCAGTCGATGCCAAGCTGGTCGGCCCAGGCTACAAAGAAGTCGCCGCCAAGTACAAAGGCGACAAGTCAGCTGAAGGCAAGCTGGCCACCAAGATCATGAAGGGTGGTAGCGGCGTTTGGGGTCAGATCCCTATGCCTGCAAATCCACAAGTGTCCGATGCTGAAGCAAAGGCGCTGTCGAAATGGATTCTGTCGCTGAAATAATCGACGGCATTCGGAAAGTAAAAAAGCGCTCCTCGGAGCGCTTTTTTTATTTGCAGTGTTGGTGTCATGCCCGACACTTATATTTTAAATTTCTGAATCAAGCGATCATTTGGTGACAGTAATTTGCGAACGCTTGCCACCTTTATAGGTATACAGCGTCAGCAAACCATTCTTCATATCACCGCGCGCATCGAACTCAATTTTGCCCGTCACACCGTCATAGCTGATTTTTGCGAGCTCTGGCAGATATTTGGCCGGCTCCACTGAATTCGCTTTTTGCATGGCGGCGACCATGACCATGACCGCATCGTAGACATAGGGCGCGTACAGTTTGACTTCAATGCCGAATTTCTTTTTGTAGTCGCTGCGGAATTTCTCCACGATTTTTTTCTGACTTTCCTCGACACCGCCAGCCTCGGCACACACCACTTGTTCATCGCTCATGCCGGCGCCCGCCAGTGATGGCAGTTGCTCGGTGCATATCCCGTCGCCACCCATGAATTTCGCTGATATGCCGAGCTGCTTCATTTGTCGCAGCATGGGTCCTCCGACCGCATCCATGCCGCCAAAGAAAATCAGGTCGGGCGACTTGCCCTTGATAGCGGTCAGGATGGCATTGAAATCGGTGGCTTTGTCGGTGGTGTACTGACGACCAACGATGGTCAGACCAGCGGCTTTGGCTGCTTTCGCAAATTCGTCGGCGACACCTTGGCCATAGGCGGTACGGTCGTCGATGATGGCGATGCGCTTGGCTTTGATATCCGAAGCAGTGAAGCGGCCGAGTGCGCCACCAAGCTGGCCGTCATTGGCCACGACACGAAACGCGCCTTTGTAGCCTTGCATCGTGTACTTGGGATTAGTGGCGGATGGCGAAATCTGAGGAATGCCAGCATCGTTGTAGATTTTTGAGGCGGGAATGGTGGTGCCCGAATTCAGGTGACCAATGACGCCGCTGACTTTGGCATCTGCAAGCTTCTGCGCAGCGGCGGTTGCTTGCTGTGGATTGGCGCCGTCATCTTCACCCTGCAATACGAACTTGATTTTATTGCCGCCGATGGTCACGCCTTTGGTATTGAGCACATCAATCGCCATGCGTGCACCGTTTTCATTGTCTTTACCCAGATGCGCAATTTGACCTGACAGCGGGCCGACATGGCCGATTTTTACCACCTGTTCTTGCGCCATTACTTGCATGCTGATGGCGCTCAATAGGGTCAGGGATAAGGCTGTGTGGGTGAGCTGCATGGATATCCTCCGGAACGGAAAACGGAATTGTCGTTGATTTATAAGCTTAACCGATCAGCGTGCAGGCAAGGCGTTGAGCTTAGGCGATTGTTCGGTTTGCCCCATACCCGTGAACGCAAAATCAAGATCAGGGCGACGGCCAGACATGATGTCGGCAATTGCGCGGCCTGAGCCGCAGCCCATGGTCCAGCCCAGTGTGCCGTGACCCGTGTTCAGAAACAGATTGGGTATCCGCGTCGCGCCAATATACGGAACATTGGACGGTGTCAGCGGCCGCAGGCCACTCCAGTAAACGGGATGATCGTAGTCGCAGGCGTCGGGGAAAAGCTCTCGGGTGCGGCGTGTGATGGCTTCGCAGCGGGCTGGATTGAGTTCACGCGAATAGCCATTGATTTCGCAGGTGCCCGCTACGCGCAAACGATTGCCCAGCCGCGAGATCACCAGTTTGTGTCCGTCATCGGTGAGTGATACATACGGTGCGAGTGCCGGGTCGCGTACTTCAAAGGTCGCCGAGTAGCCCTTGCCCGGATAAACCATTAGCGGAATGCCCAGCGGTTTGAGTAGCGTGGTGCTGAAGCTGCCCATTGCGATCAGTACACTGTCGGCATGCAGCACCTGATGCCGACCCTCGGCATCAATGACTTCAACGCCCGTCAATCGTTTTGAGCTGCCGGCGCCTTCAGTGATCAAGCGCGTGGCCATAGTATTAAAACGGAAATCTACGCCGGCGGCTGCTGATCGTTGCGCAAGTCCGGTAGTGAATTTGTAGACGTCACCGGATTCATCCGTCTGGGTGAAATCACCACCAACGATCTTGTGCCGTATGGCACCCAACGCGGGCTCTATGCGGACCACTTCATCGGCGCTGATGGTCTGACGAGGGCATCCCAGCTCGCGCATCAGTTTTGCGGCGGGAAGCGACTGACGAAATTCTTCTTCGTCGGTATAAAAATGCACAATGCCGCGTGTCTCGCAATCATAGTCAATACCCGTTTCGGCACGGACTGCTTGCAATGTCTGCCGGCTGTACTCAGCTAGCGCAACGATGTGACGTATATTGTGAGCGGTGCGATCGGCGGTGCATTCGCGCAGAAACGCCATGCCCCAACGCCATTGCAGCCAGTCTGCTCGCGGACGAAACAGCAGTGGCGCATCTTCATGGCCCAGCCATTTCAGAATTTTTAAAGGTGCTGTGGGATTCGCCCAGGGTTCGGCGTGAGAAACGGAGATCTGACCGCCGTTGGCAAAGCTGGTCTCAAGTGCGGGACCGGGCTGGCGATCAATGACGATCACCTCATGTCCTGCTTTTTGCAAAAACCAGGCAGAGGCGGTGCCGATAACGCCTGCGCCGAGAACGATGACTTTCATTGGAACATCCTGTGAGATAAGCGGACGGATGATGCAGTGGCCGCTGTAACGGAAGTCAGGATTGTAAAAAGACTGTGCATGAAATGGGCGTCATTTACGCCACGGATTATTCAAATTTTCACGCTCGACACCATGTGTCATGATGCCCTAGCGCGGACTCTGATGATCTGTTGATATACGGGCGATTTCATCCGACACCGCACGTCGCACCTCTTCTTCAAGACGTTGTTCAAGCAGCCCACCCACTTCGAACGCCAGCGTGGAAGAAAGTTCCGCGGCAGCATTTTGTGCAGCACCAGGCAGGGCATTAGCCAGAGCGGAGAGCAGCTCGGCCTGCAGTTTTGCGCCCATCGCTCGGGGCAGGTGCTCGCGCAGTGCAGCTTCGAGCAGCACAGGAATTTGCATCGCCAGCTCGGCGCTCAGGCGCGAGGTCAGTTCCGCTTCGATTTGCTGCAGCGATGGTAGGCGAGCAACCGCGTTATCTTCAGGGCTTGCAATCGCAGACGTCGCAGACATCGCAGACATCGCGGCAGCTGCAGCCGCAGTGTCGACGATGGCCAGCCGTTCTTCCCGCACAGACCCGGTGTATGTCCCATCGTCAATGATGTCAGTCAATACGGGGATATCAGCATCGCTCTCGTCGCCCGGGCGGGTCGTGTGGTTCATATCGCTCATGTTTTTTCTGCCACGAAATGGGTGAGGGGATAGCCGCGCTGCTGATATTGACGGTAACGCTCGCGCCCTGCGGCCAGGTCATCTTCGTTGATGGAGATGACTTCAAACATACGCTCAAAGCGCGCGAAATGGGCGGGCGTCTCGCCCGATACATTAATCAGTATCTGATGATGCGGAAGCGTCGCCTCGGCATCATCCGTCAGGATGATCGGTGTTTGTGACGCAAGCTCATCTTCGGCGGTGACGTGCGGCAGAAAATCTTGTTCCGAAAAAGTCCAGAGCGCTTCATCCAGTGCATCCAACTGCTGCCGATCCCGAGTAAAAATCACCACGCGCATATCGGCCGCACGCGCCTTGCGTACCAGTCGGCAAGCGTACAACAGCTTGTCGGGTACTTTGCTGTGGAAGTCGACGCGGGTCATGTCATTCAGGCAGCCTGCACCATGCCGTTGTGTCGAAGCAGGGCATCAATGCTGGGTTCACGGCCACGAAAAGCCGTGAAAGATTCCAGCGCAGGCCGCGAGCCGCCAACCGACAGAATTTCGCGATGAAACGCCAGCCCCGTCTCTGCCAGCCGGTTCGGATCGCCTTGTGCTTCTTCAAAGGCGCCGTAGGCATCTGCAGAAAGTACCTCGGCCCATTTGTAGCTGTAGTACCCGGCCGCGTAGCCGCCCGCAAAAATATGCGAGAACGAATGCTGAAAGCGATTGAAGGCTGGCGGGATGATGACGGCCACCTTGTGTCGAACATCTGCCAGCAGGTCGGCGACAGATTGCTGTCCGTTAGGATCGTAATCATGATGCAGCCGCATGTCGAA
>JAIXYM010000151.1 GCA_027490255.1 Oxalobacteraceae bacterium
TCGTAGCGTGTGACGCGCGGTTCCTTCACTTCCTTGCGGAAAATCGCTTTGATCAGCGCGACTTTTTCACGCACATCCTGCGCTGCCTGTGCCGGGTCGATCATGAGCGAGAACTCGATGATGACGATCGACTGACCCTCGTAAGAGCGAGACGTCAGGCTGTTGATGCCATTGATGGTGTTGACAGCTTCTTCGACCTTGCGTGTGATGTCGGTCTCGACCGTCTCAGGTGCCGCGCCCGGATATTCCGTCTGTACGACGACGATAGGAAAGGTCACATCGGGGAACTGATCTACGCGCAGTCGCTGATAAGAAAACAGACCCAGAACGACAAAAGCCACCATCATCATGGTGGCCAAAACCGGATTGCCGATACTGATGCGTGTAAACCACATGGCGCCGGTTCCTGTCTTTCTAGCGAGCGGTGGCTGGCGCAGCCACTCGAACGCGCGTGCCAGTTTGCAGGTTGCCCATATCGGTGCGCACCACTTGCGCACCAAAATCCAGGCCTGAAACGATTTCAGTCAGGTAGTCCTCGCCGCTGCGGCCATCAATGCCAACCGTCACCGCCGTTTTGCTCAGCTGACCATTGGCGATGGTGTAAACAAATGCACCCTGACTATCCTTGCGCACCGCACTTTGCGGCAAGGCCAGCACACCTTGTTTTGCTCGCAGCACCAGTTGCGCTTCGGCGAACATACCGACCCGCAGTACATTTTTTGGATTGGCGACTTGCACATACACCAGGACCGAGCGTGAGCCGGTCTGGGTTGATGGATTTATGCGAACCACCTTGCCTTCGAAAGTTTCTGGCAAGCCCTCGATATGCAGACTGACCGGCTGACCAATGACAATTTGTGCAATGTCGCTGGTGGGCACCGCTGCTTCCAGTTCCATTTTTTGCAGATTGACGATATCGAGCAGCTTATTGTCCGGCGAGACTTTTTCACCCGGCTGTACATAACGCGCCGCTACCAGACCTGAAATCGGTGTGCGGATCACGGTGTCATTCAGTGATTTCTGCACAATATTCATGGCGCCGCGTGCCGCCGCCACGTTAGCTTCGGCTGCGGCGTACTGACTGGCTGCATTGTCAAAGGCATTGCGTGAGATGAATCCCTTTTCCATTAGCACGCGATTGTTATCGCGTGTCTTGGTGGCAATCTCAAGCTGGGCGCGTGCCGCATCCAGATTGCCGCGCGCCTGAGCGACGCGCGCTTCATATTCGGTGCCATCGGTCACCACCACGATTTGTCCCGCGCGCACAGACTCGCCTTCACGCACCAGTACCTGACGTACATCGGCTGCCACGCGCGCTTTGACCGTCGACATGTCGACCGCGCGCAGCGATCCCGATAACGAAAGCGTTTGCCGAATCTCAACCGGAGCCGCCGTCACGACCTCCTGTGGCAAAAATTCCAGCGTTGGCGGAACGGCAGCCACCGGCGCCGCCGGTTTTGCTGGCGCAGAAGGACGCTTCATCCAGCTCCAGATCACGCCACCCACGACGGTCAGCACGATGAACAGAACAAGCAAGCGAACAAGTTTTTTTGACATAGCGTTTTAGTGATGATTCGACGGCGGCTCGTGCAGCGCCTGAGGGCCATTCGCTTCAGGCGCCTTGGCCTGAAGGCCATTAATTAGTAGATCAAGAAAACAATCCAGATAGTCCTTGGCCGAAATCGGCTCCAGCCTACAGGAATGGAAAGAGTGTTTCCACATCATCAACATCACCAGCGGCGCCACGATGACGAGGTTGGCATTCACGGTATCGACGGCCCTGAATTCTCCGCGGGCAATGCCGCGCTCCAAAATACCCACAAGCAGCGCATTACATCGGGAGATCACTTCTTCATGATAAAAGCGCGCAACGTCTGGGAAATTTCCGGATTCAGCCATCATCAGCTTCGAAATCCCAGAAAGCTTAGTCTGTCCGACGCGGTCCCACCAGTTCAAGATAAAGGTGCGCAGCAGTTCCCTGCTGCTGCCTGTGGAGCGTTCTATATAGTGTTCCGCTTCAGCCAGCGCCGAGACCAGGTTCTCCCGAACCACGGCCTTGAATAATTCTTCCTTGTTTTCGAAATACAGATAAAGCGTCCCTTTGGAGACGCCCGCGCGCGCGGCCACGTCATCCAACCGTGCGGCCGCATAACCCCGTTCCACAAACAAATCCAGAGCAGCCGCCAGCAACTCTTGCGGACGAGCATCCTTGCGGCGTTCCCAGCGGGGTTTGGTCTTGGGTTCTAGGGCGGGCATGAGAGAAAAATTACTAACTAGCGAGTCAGCAATATAGGTGGCCGGAAATTTTCAGTCAAGTTTAAACGTTGATTGGGTACACAGAAATGCATTAAGTCTCGGAACCAGAGCCGCAGAGGGGTTACGAAAAAGGCAGCACTATCATTGCCGAAAAGTAAATTTTTAAAAAACGACGGTAATGAGCAATACCCATTGAATTCCCGGAGTTTGCAAAAGCCCGCCTTCCACCTGCCACTAGAAATTGATGAATGGAGAATTTTTCATGAGCGATCGCCTTCCCAGAAGTAACTCTCAAAGTCACCTGCCTAATTATGGTCAGGGTCAGCCTGACGATAAAAACAAGGATGTCGACAAAAAAAAGGATGGCGCCACTGCCCAATCAGACAAGAACACCGGTCAGGGCCATGCAGATAAAAACAAAGCTGCGCCGCAGATGAAATCGAAAGAGAAAAAGGAAAAAGCGCCTAGTGAAAGCGATTCAGATTACGGGGGAAAGGCGCCCGACACCTTCGGGAAACTGTTTCTTGGAAAAGGTGCAAGTGCGGTAGCAAGAAAATTCGGGGATAGCGATGAAAGCTCTTCAGAAGATGGTGCTGTGCAAAGTAAGAGCAAGGCGCTTAAGTCTCCTCGTCAACAGCAATCGGATAAAAAACCCACGAACAACAAAGTACCCAAACTATCGCTGAAAAATCTAGGCGATTCGCTAGCGAGTCTCGCCTCTGATCTGCCTCGAATGACGATAAGCCCTAGAAAAACAAAGAGAGAAACGGATAGAAATACGCAGGATTCAAACTCCAGTACCAGCAACGCAGCCGTAAGCGGAGGGACCACTAACACTACTAATACGTTAAACGCGACAGTTTCTGATCGCACCACCAACATAGTCGAAGTACCTTTATGGCAAACGGCGACCCCGCGATCTGAGTGGAGCGCTACTGGCCAGTCAAATTTGCCAGCATCCGCAAAATTCAAGGAAACGAATACTGCGACCACTACGACCACTACGACCACCACTACGACAACCACAACAATAGGAAAAATCACAAGTACAAGTACAAAAAATGATCCAGCGACGCATGTTTCCAAGAGCATACAAGCAACAACAGAAAGAGTTTTAGAAAACAAGCAGCCTTCGAGTAAAAGCTCAGTTCCCGTGACTATGCTGCCGCCTGGGGTGATTGAAACAATTCATTCGCTTCGATGCGGACGTAGAGTGACGGGTGAACAGATCGCAGAACTTCTTATTTGTATGGAAAGCAGGGGATATACATTGCCACTTAAGGATGGGATTGTGAGCACGATTTTGCGGGGGGCGATGACAGTCGAAGAATTGGACGATCCTGAAAATCCAAACAATAAAATAAAAGTAAATATTATTGAACTGGTGAGTGAGAAATTTATTCAAAATCATTTAAATGTTAAAGACCTACGAAAATTTGTAGAAGAAATGGCAGTTAAGTACAAAAAAATCGCGCTAAATTTTGGGGATGAAATAAAGAGTTCCAATATCAAAGATTTGCGGAAAAATAAAATTTTTGTAAAGCTAATGAAGCCACTAGCGGATTCATTTTTCGAAAAGTTTTTCGGTAAAGAAATGAAATTGTCTAGCTCCGGATTTGCGCCAGAATTCAAAAATTTTTTACAAGGTATAGATGCATATGTTGTCAAATGGGCGAAAGCTACGGGTAACGTCAATCCAGACCTGCTACTGAACGCAAGGAAATCTGCGATCGCCGCTTTTATTGCTACAAGAGGTATAACGCCCATTATGCGTGACCAGTTAGTTAAAGATAAAAATTATGAATCAGGTCGCTTGGATATTCTCAATGGATATTTAAATACTGTAATGACTACACAGACCAATGATTTTTATTACGACATCATGAGCAATGCAAAAAATCAGGACGAAGCACAGGAGAAATTGATAAATGCACATAAAAAAGGATCTGCTCTAAATCAAAGGGAAAAATCGCTGGAAAGTCGCCGCGAAAAAATAAGTTCTCTTGCGGTCTCTGACGTTCCGATTTCGCCGAGGGAAAAAATAGAATCTCCCAGGACAGAAAAGCTCGAAAAGAAAAGCGAGTCTCTTGATGTTAAAAGACAAAACATCCGTAACGAAGCAATTAAAACATTCCAAAAAAAATCAAAAATAAAAAACATTGATCCAGATTTTTCACGGTATTTCAGAGAATCTTTATGGAAGGCGACCAGAGAGCAGTACCAGCAGTTCAAGGACAACCCGGCGGAAAACATGCTGCGCGCTTTGGAGAAATACATTAAGGATCGTCCTAAAATACTCAATACGGGTACCAATTTATTGCAGCCCATGAAAGCTGAGCTGCAGCTGCTCGTGGATCAAAAAAATAAGGCGCCTTTGGCGGTACAGACGGCCAGTGCGACCTCAGCGATGGTGTCTCCAACCCAGAAACTGAATACTGAAGACGTCGCCGAGCGAAGCTCGGATGATTCATCAACATCCTCAGAAGAAGTCAAGCTGGAAGATCTGATGAAATCACCATTCGACGAATCCGTAGCTGAGCTTCCGATTTCGGAACAAGCAACGCAGGGAAGGCAGAGCGATTCATCAGAATCTTCAGAAAAGGTAAAACTGGCAGAGATCATGAAGTCGCCGTTTGACGATATTGATGCCTCGAGCAGCCAGTAAGCTTAGGCCAGCAAAGTATTGTTCTTGCTTTAATACCCGCCTTCCAACGTCCCGGAGGCGGGTTTTTTCTTTCATCAGCCATTGACTGCGCGAGCGCGGCTGTCATTCTGGTTGCATTTCAAGTGGATGTCATCTAATCCCAGTAAAATCCATCCCTTACTTCAATAGCAGTGGGGAATATCTCGGTGAAAGCACGATGGATAGGGTTGATAGTGCTGGTGGTTCTGATCGGCGCAGGGGCGTGGTATTGGTTTGGCATCAAAAAACCCGATGCGCCGCAGTACCGTACCGCCACGCTTGAAAAAGGCCGTCTGATTGCCAGCGTTTCCGCTACGGGCACCCTGGTGCCGGTGGTATCGGTGCAGGTGGGTTCCCAGGTTTCTGGGCAGCTCAAGGAAGTGCTGGTGGATTTCAACAGTCAGGTCAGCAAAAATCAGCTGATTGCCCGCATTGATCCCGAAAGCTTTGAATACCGGGTCCGTCAGTCGCAGGCTGATTTGGATGCGGCGCGTGCGCAGGTGGCGACCCAGCAAGCCAATATTGCGGCACAACGTGCTGCCTTATCTCAGGTCGAAGTCACTTTAGCCGACGCCCGTCGCGACTTGGAGCGTAAAGAACAGTTATCGGATAAGAAATTCCTGTCGCCCGCCGAAGTCGACAAGGCACGCGCCACGGTCAATTCACTGGTAGAGCAGCAAAAATCAGCGGTCGCGCAAGTCGATGTAGCACGCGCCAATGCGGGTAATGCAGCCGCCATGGTCAAGCAACGTGAAGCGGCACTGTCGCAGGCGCGGGTGGATCTGGAGCGCACCTCCATCCGTTCGCCGGTGAGCGGTATTGTCATCAAGCGCAGTGTGGACAAAGGACAGACTGTCGCTGCCAGCCTCCAATCGCCAGAGCTATTCGTCATCGCGGAAGATCTCGCCGATATGCGGGTCGATACCGCCATTGATGAATCCGAAATCGGCAAGATCAAGATCGGGCAGCGCGCGACCTTTACGGTAGATGCGTTTGCCGGCAAGACCTTCGAAGGCGAGGTGCGCAAGGTTCGCAAATCTGCGCAGGTGGTCTCGAATGTGGTGACCTATCTGGTTGATGTATCGGCACCGAATCCCGAGCTGCAGCTTTTGCCGGGCATGACTGCCAATGTGCGTGTCGTCACGGATACCTTTGAAGATGTATTGAAAGTACCCAATGCGGCGATTCGGTTTCGTCCGCCTCAATCTTCTGACGACAAGCCTGGCAAATCAAAACGTGGCGGTGGTGATAAATCCGGGCGCGGTAATGGTCGCCCCGACCCCACGAGCTCCACCATTTATGTGGTGCAGAAGGGTGAGTTAAAAGCCATTCCTGTCAAGACTGGTGCGTCGGACGGCAAGATGGTGCAGGTCACTGGCGAAGGTGTTACCGAAGGCATGGAAGTGGTTACGGGTGTCAAGGGCGAGGGTGGCGGTGGTGGTGGTGGAAGCAAAAAAGGTTCGTCCATGGCCGGTGCGCCGCGCATGTTCTGACCTGTGATGAAACCTTTGATCGAAGTACGCGGCCTGAGCAAGTCCTATGTGATGGGCTCTAATACCGTTGCTGCGCTGCGCAGCGTGTCGCTAACCATAGGCGAGGGCGAGTTTGTTGCCATCATGGGTGCATCTGGTTCCGGTAAATCGACCTTCATGAATTTGTTGGGCTGTCTTGATACGCCAACTGCCGGTGAGTATCGACTGGCCGGTGAGAAAGTATCGGACATGAGTGGCGATGCGCTTGCAGCGATTCGAAATCGTCGTATTGGGTTTGTGTTTCAACAGTTTAATCTGCTGCCGCGTACCAGCGCGCTGGAAAATGTCCAGCTACCGCTGTTGTATGCGTCCACACCGGCAGCTCAGCGCCGCCAGCGGGCGATGGCGCGGCTCTCGCAGGTGGGACTGGCGACTCGTCATGATCATCATCCTTCGCAACTCTCTGGTGGTCAGCAGCAACGCGTGGCGATTGCCCGCGCATTGGTCAACGATCCCGCTTTGATTCTTGCCGATGAACCCACCGGCGCGCTCGATTCGCGCACCAGTCTGGAAATCATGGTCTTGCTGCAGCAGCTTAATGCCGCGGGCATGACGATTGTGATGGTGACGCATGAATCTGATATCGCTGCATTTGCTTCACGCATCATTACTTTCAGGGATGGCGAGATCATCTCCGATACCCCACACACGCCCGACAATGCAGCCGCAAAGCTCGACAAGGCCGGCGAGGTGATCTCGTGAATTTACTGGCGACCTTGCGCGTTGCGCTCAATGCCCTGCGTGTGAATTTATTACGCTCGGTGCTCACCATGCTGGGCATCATTATTGGCGTCGCAGCAGTCATCACGATGCTGGCGGTGGGCTCGGGTGCCGAAGCCCGCATCAAGGAACAAATCAAAAGCCTTGGTTCGAATCTGATGATCATTACCGCAGGTGCACGCACCGCCAATGGCGCGCGCATCGGCACCGGTATCACGCCTGATCTCACCGAAGATGATGCCGCTGCCATTGCACGTGAAGTACCAGAAGTCGAAGCAGCAGCGCCTACCTTTCGTGGCAGCGCACAGGTGGTGTTTGGTAATGCAAACTGGGCCACGCAGGTGTTTGGCATCACGCCCGACTATTTCACGGTACGTAACTGGACGCTGGAATCTGGCCGCATGTTTGAACCCGCCGAGATGTCGGGTGCAGGCAAGGTCGCGATGATTGGGCAAACGGTGGCGCGTGAACTGTTTGGTGATGTCGATCCGATGGACCAGACCATACGTATCAAGAACGTACCTGTCACCATCGTTGGTGTGCTCGGTCGCAAAGGTCAGAACATGACGGGTAATGATCAAGATGATGTGATCATGGTACCGCTGGCGACTGCGCGTAATCGCATCGTGGGTGTCGAGGCCGGTAAGCCACGTCAGGTGGGCATGATTCAGGTCAAGGTCTTCGACGGCGAGAGCATGAGCGAAAGTGAAGAAAAAATACGCGCCTTGTTGCGCCAGCGCTTGCGCACTGCCGAAGGTCAGCCCGATCCCATTACCGTGCGCAATCTCACCGAGATGCTCGCAGCCCAAGAAGAGTCATCAAAAGTCATGTCCATGCTGCTGGCCGCAGTGGCTTCTGTTTCCTTGCTGGTTGGTGGCATTGGCATCATGAATATCATGCTGGTATCAGTCACCGAGCGCACGCGCGAAATTGGTTTGCGTATGGCGGTTGGTGCGCGCGGTGCCGACATACTCACGCAATTTTTGGTTGAGGCGGTTACCTTGTCTCTGGTCGGTGGCCTGATCGGTGTTGCGCTGGGTGTCGGGGGGTCTTGGATGATCGCCGAGTTTGCTGGTTGGCAGACACAGTTATCAAGTGCCTCGATTGCGCTGGCAGTGAGTTTTTCGGCAGCGATCGGTATCTTTTTTGGTTTTTATCCGGCGCGTAAAGCAGCACGCTTGCTGCCGATTCAGGCGCTGCGGTATGAGTAAGTCAGATCACGCCTGTCGCGAAGGCTGTGCGGCTTGTTGTATTGCTCCGTCTATTTCTTCACCTATTCCGGGTATGCCTGATGGCAAACCTGCAGGCGTGCGTTGTGTGCAACTCGATGCTACTTTCGCTTGCCTACTGTTTGCACATCCTGATCGACCTGCCGTCTGCGTCAGCCTCAAGCCATCGACAGACATGTGCGGCGATAATCGCGAACAGGCTGTGCATTATTTGCAGCGGTTAGAGTTTCTTACGGCGGCCTGATCGGGAGTGGTTCATGGCGAGCGGGTTGAATGGCGTGGGTTTAAGATTTTCGTGGCAAGTTCAGCGCTTGCTAGTTTTGACATCCCTGATGCTGCTGACCTTGCTCTCTGGCTGCGCCAGCCTGCTACCACCGCAGGAAATTGAAATACCGCTATCTCGCTTGCAGCAATCGTTCCAGAAAAAATTTCCCTACACCGAGCGCTATTTCAATCTACTCGATGTCACCCTCAGTAATCCCGTGTTATCCACGCAGCCGACAGCTGATCGAATGCAGGTTGCCCTTGATGCACAGGTACTGGCGCCGCTGATCAAAACACCTTGGCAAGGCGAGTTGCTCGTCTCTGGTCGTTTGCGTATTGATCCGGCGCGGCGCGCAGTGTTATTGACTGAGCCGCGTCTGGAAAATATCAAGCTTGATGCCGCCACGGACACCTACAAAGGTCGGGTTGCGCGTCTGGGTAAGCAACTGGCGGAAGATCTGATTGGTGAGACGGTCTTGTATACCTTTGCGCCCGACGCATTTGTGGTGGCCGGAAAGCGCTTCGTTCCGACCGGCATAACGACTCGTAAGGACAGCCTCGTGGTAAGCTTCGAGCCTGCCAAGTAAGCCTAAATCGCAATAAGCTGTAGTGATGACAAGTCATTCATGGCCGTCATCCAACAGTTCACGTTAACGCCGTTCCTTCTGCCTCTCTTGCCTGCTAATTGCATGGAAATTCTGCTTGCCGTAAAAATCATCATCATGGGCGTCGTCGAAGGACTGACGGAATTTCTTCCCATCTCTTCCACCGGGCATTTGATTCTCGCAGGCAGTCTGCTCAATTTCACCGGTGAGAAAGTCAAAGTCTTTGAAATCGTTATCCAAGCCGGCGCCATGCTCGCTGTGTGCTGGGAATACCGCGAGCGTATCGCGCATGTTGCCCGTAATTTTTATCGTGACAATGTCGCGCGTCGTTTTGTCATCAATCTGATCGTCGCCTTCCTACCCGCTGTGGTACTTGGACTTTTGTTTGGCAAAATCATCAAGACGCATCTGTTCAAACCCGTACCGGTCGCGCTGGCATTTATTGCGGGCGCTATCGTTATTTTGATCGTTGAGCGTCGTCAACGTTTACAGCCTGAAGGGCCGCGCGTTGATACCGTCGACGATATGACAGTACTTGATGCCTTCAAAGTCGGTTGCGCACAATGTTTCGCGCTGATTCCTGGTACCAGTCGTTCCGGCGCTAGCATTATTGGCGCCATGATTTTTGGTTTATCGCGCAAGGCAGCTACCGAGTTTTCCTTCTTTCTTGCTATTCCCACGCTATTCGGCGCGACGATTTATTCGCTCTATAAAGAACGCGATCTCTTGTCGTTGGGTGATCTGCCCATGTTTGGGCTGGGTGCATTATCGGCCTTTGTTTCTGCTTTTTTATGTGTGCGCTGGCTGCTGCGATATATCAGTACACACGACTTCACGATATTTGCCTGGTATCGCATCGTCTTCGGCTTCGTTGTCCTGTTGACCGCCTGGTCCGGCTTGCTGGTCTGGGCGGAATAAAAGGTGCCGACGACTGGTGTATTAACATCCGCTGCCTCTGAACAAAACTTACCGGCACGCGCACTGCATTTATTGCAAAGTGTGTTTGGTTATCCTGCCTTTCGCGGATCGCAGGCAGAGATTGTTCAGTTGGTCGCGTGTGGTGGTGATGCGCTAGTGCTCATGCCTACCGGTGGTGGGAAGTCGCTTTGTTATCAGATCCCTTCTTTGCTGCGTCATGGATGCGGCATCGTTATTTCTCCACTCATCGCGCTCATGCAGGATCAGGTTGATGCATTGGGCGAACTCGGTGTGCGCGCCGCATTTCTAAATTCCAGTCAGAGCTTTGACGAATCCATGCACGTCGAGCGTGCGCTGCGCCAAGGTGAACTGGATCTCTTGTATATCGCGCCCGAGCGTTTGCTGACTCAGCGCTGCCTTGAAATGCTGGATGGCGTACCCATTGCCCTGTTTGCCATCGATGAAGCGCATTGTGTATCGCAATGGGGCCATGACTTCCGCCCCGAGTATATTCGCCTTTCGGTTCTGCATGAGCGCTATCCCGACGTACCGCGTATCGCACTGACGGCGACCGCCGATGGACAAACCCGAACTGAAATCATCGAAAGATTACAACTCGGTCAGGCGCAGCAATTCATTTCCTCATTTGACCGCCCCAACATTCGTTATCAGATCGTCGAAAAAGAAAACGTGCGTCGGCAACTGCTGGATTTCATCACCGCCGAGCACGCCGGAGAGGCCGGCATTGTCTACTGCCTCTCACGCAAAAAAGTCGAAGAGACGGCCGAGTTTTTACGCGAGAACGGTATCAGCGCGTTGGCCTACCATGCCGGCATGGACACGCCCATACGCAGCAAGCATCAGTCTCGCTTTTTGCGTGAAGACGGCATCATCATGGTGGCAACGATTGCATTTGGTATGGGTATCGACAAACCGGATGTGAGGTTCGTGGCGCACCTTGATCTGCCGCGTAGCATAGAAGGCTATTACCAAGAGACAGGGCGCGCAGGGCGCGACGGCTTGCCCGCCGATGCGTGGATGGCCTATGGCTTGCAGGACGTTGTGCAGCAGCGCCGCATGATCGAAGAATCCGAAGCAGACATCACCTTCAAGCGCATGCAATCGGCGCGTCTCGATGCCATGCTGGGCTTGTGCGAAACCCTCACTTGCCGTCGTGTTCGGCTACTGGCGTATTTCGATCAAGCCTCCGAAGCTTGTGGCAATTGCGATACCTGTCTTAATCCTCCCGTTTCCTTTGATGCGACCGAGGCGACACAAAAACTACTCTCAACGATCTATCGTGTCGGCCAGCGTTTCGGTGCGGTGCATGTGCTGGAAGTGTTACGTGGCAGCGATTCGGAAAAAGTCCGGCAGTGGCGTCATCATGAGTTATCGACGTTTGGTATTGGATCCGACAAGAGCGAGGCCGAGTGGCGCGCTATTTTGAGGCAAACGTTTGCCTTGGGATTGGTTGAAATCGACCATGAGAATTATGGATCTCTGCGCCTCCCCGAGGCTGCGCGTGCAGTACTGCGCGGCGAGCGTCAGGTCGCGATGCGCTTGTATCAAAAACCCGTACGACAAAAGCGTGCGCCGGTACGCAGCGGCAGCTACACCGAAACTGGATTGTCTGCGGCCCAGCAGACGCTATTCGAGAAACTGCGCTGGTGGCGTATGGAGACCGCGCGTACTCATAATTTGCCAGCGTATGTGATTTTTCATGACAACACGCTGCGAGAAATTGCGCGCGCAGGACCTGTGACGCTCGACGATCTGAGGCAGGTATCTGGGGTGGGTGAGAAGAAGCTGGAGAGTTACGGCGCGCAGATTATTGCGCTGGTAGGGGAGCAGGGCGCGGACTGATTCTTGAAACTGTTATTTAATTTCACGAGTAAAATTTTTTTGAGTTATTTAACAAAAGATATCAGGTCCCTCCCGTTGGCGGGTCGGCGGTAATTGTTGAGGCAACCGTATAATTCCCACCGTCATCCCGGCGAAAGCCGGGATCCAGTGTCTTTGTTGTGTGAGTGTTGATACCTGACCAGCAAGCATCACATCACATCACAAGAGCCCACTTCAACCCTTGGTAAATACCAAATCCCAAACACCATGGCCTAGCTTCAACCCACGGTTTTCAAACTTAGTCACAGGCCGATAGTCCGGACGTGGCGCATAGCCCTCTGCTGTATTTCGTAGCGAAGATTCAGCACTCAGTACCGCCAGCATTTGCTCCGCATAGTCTTCCCAGTCAGTCGCGCAATGCAGATACCCGCCTTGCGCTATCCGCGAAGCCAGCAGCGCCACAAACGGCGCTTGAATCAGCCGCCGCTTGTTATGCCGCGCCTTGTGCCACGGATCTGGAAAAAACACATGTACCGCAGCCAGCGATTCGGGTGCAAGCATATGAGTAACAACTTCAAAAGCATCATGCTGAATCAGTCGCAGATTGCACAGTGACTGCTCACCGATACGCTTGAGTAAGCTACCCACACCGGGTGTGTGAACTTCAACCCCGAGGAAATTTTTCTCGGGCAGTAGCGCTGCAATATGAGCGGTGGTCTCGCCCATGCCAGTGCCAATTTCCAGAATCAGGGGTGCGGCACGTCCGTATGCAGCCTCGCTATTGAGCGGTGATTTTTGATACGGCACACAAAATTTCGGTCCCAGCGTTTGAATCGCGCGCTCCTGCGCGGGCGATAGTCTGCCTGCGCGGGTGACAAAACTTTTGATGCGGTGTTCGGTAGGATCGTAGAGCATGCGCTGTTGTTGGTTGAAAACTTGCTATTGGAGCGGGTGGCGGGAATCGAGGCCTCTGAATTAGCTTGGGAAGCTGCAGTTATGGCGTTGAACTATACCCGTCGGCGGGAGGATTGTAACTGAGGCGAGGTGTTTGGATCAGGTTTAAGGATGAGGCCTCAACAAGAGGTTGAATGGCTGTCGTAGCTTAAACTTTTTATCTGCAGATTACCCAGGACGGGCTTCGTATCATCGAAATTGGGAGTGGAGAGGGCGCCGCTGAGGCAGACTAGTCTGCTTGCGAGATTACTGACGCCCTCGCGAATTTTTAGTTCGACCAACCTATATTTTCAGTCAGAAAAGACTCTTTAGGATTTTTGCTGATGGAAAAATAACTGGCTAGAAAATTTTTCTTATCAAGCACGTTGTTGCCTTTTTTGTCAACGATGAGTGGCAGATTGGTGAAGCCGGTACTTGATCCCGGTTCGCAGAAGCCACTGCCTTTCACCTTCTTTTTTCCTTTGATGACGGAAACCCACGTGTCCTTGTCGGGGTTGCACTCCATGCCATCGCATTTCGTCAGCGCGTAAGTCGTACCCTTAGATTTGAAATGAACCGACAAAAGTCCGACATTGCCGGCAGGGTAGTCGGTGATAGTGATTTTTTCTCCCTGGCTCATTTCCGCCACGATTTCTGTTCCGATATTGAGCATGATGTTGAAATTATCGCCAAGCTGAGCGCCACATAAACTCACTACCTTGCCGCCAACCTTGCAGGAAAAATATGTAGCTTCACATATGTCTGCTTTGACACTTTGCGCCATCAGTGATGATGCTACAAAGATTATGGCGCTACCAAGCAGTCTAAAATTTCTGATCATGACATCCTCTTTTTTAGTTTGTTAATAATTCAAAGAAAACTCGTATTTCGATATTGCAAGCGATGAGCGCCAAAGAAAAGAGGTCATCGAATTCTTGGCATTAGGGTTCCAGCAATTCATCCGTCCAGCTAGATATCCCGCATGTTTGGTAAAGCGTCTGCGTTTGCTCATCCGAGCGTGGTCCGTATCCGCTGCTTATCATGCCGGCGTCCATGCAAGAAAAAAAATCCTCATGTGATGTAGCCAGAAGCTCATCGCAGTCGGCTCGGTTAGCGATAATGGCCGCCTTCCATGCCCGACATTCTTCGCTTTCGGTGATAACAATCGGCTCTGGTGCAGGCATGTCGACTTGGTTGGGCCCTACCAGTGCCGCGTCTATTTCTGCCAGTAAGTTTTTCGCTGCTGCGTTATTTGCATCCAGTGCGACCGATCTTCTCAACGCACTTTGGGCGCGTTCTGGTTCTTGCATATTTTTCCAACTGATACCTGCAAGATAAAAGATTTGTGATGTTTCTTTTATTTTGATGCCGCGATCAATCCAAGCCAGCGCAGCCTTATATTTTTTGGCAGATACAAGGCAATTGGCCATAGCTTCATGCGGTCCGCTGCCGGCAATATTTTTCTGGTCATAAAAGTCCGCAGCGGCGCTTAGTAATTTTATGGCCTCATCGCAGTAGCGTGCCGTGGGGCCAGATGAGCCGTACTGTGCCTTGGTTTTGCCTAAAATATATTTGGCAGCCACTCGTTGAATTTCGGGTATGCCTGAGTCAGAAATTATTTTTTCGCAGGAGAGCTGGAGTTTCTTTAGTTCGGTTTCATTCAAAGTGTCGGGGCGCTTGCAAAACCCCTCGGTTGCTTTGCCTTTTGAATTGAGCGTCACGGGTATTTTCATGACCGTCGCAATAGCCATGTTGAACTCTGCCAGAGGACTGGGCGTAGTCTTTCCAGATTCCTGCGCTACGGCGTAGAAAGTGAAAAGCGAAAGCACAATGGCGGCGAGTAATTGCAATGCAAACTCCTGCGCGAAACGGTAAAGCATTAAGGCGTTGATTACGTGGTGCGGCGTTTAATAGTGCAGATACATTATAAAATATGGAACGCAATAATTCAGGCGACGAATATTGCGTAATGTTTTCATTTTTAAAACGTTCAGCTTCACTCGACAATAGGGAAATAAAATTGAAACATTTGTTCAAGTTATGCGCAGCCATTCTCTTTGTTGCCAATATCGCAAACGCTCAAGATAAAGTGGTCAGTCCGGGGCAAGGCACGCCCGAGCGCAAAATGATCCTAGATGCTTTGCGTCCCAAGGTCGAGGCAGAGTTGAAGACGGAACTGGTTTTTATGGTCTCAGATATTCGGGCCAGCGCCGACTGGGCGTTTGTAATGGCCCAGCCGCAGAGAAAAGACGGTAAAAAACTCGACGGCAAAAAAATCTATGGCGAAAGCTGGGAGCATATGGACGGCTTCACGTTGACTGCTGTGCTGCGAAAGAAGTCGAACCAATGGACAGTTCTTGAACACCATATCGGTGCAACCGATGTCTGGTGGCAGTCGCATTGCGAGCGTCAGTCTGCGCTGGTAAAACAGGTGCTGGGTGCCTGTCCGTGAGTTATCTAAAGCGTTGCTGATCGGACGACCAAAATAGGTTCTTATTCCAGATAATTTCCCTGGACATCCGCTTTGCGCCAGCCTTTGCGGCGCATGCATTGCATCATCGTTTCAAGAGTGCAGCTTTTGGGAATGATGTCTTGGCATTTGTGGCCGCCCTTGCCGTCGCTCTCGCAGATCGTGCTTATTTTTTCTCTCTGTTCTGTACAACGCTCACGCTCGGAGGTTGAGGCGCAGGCCTGTCTGTCCCTGTCAAAGCTCTGCTGATCTTCAGCGGAATTGAATTCATAGTTCGGGTGCCGGTACGCTTCTGCGCAGCCAAAGAGATTGGCTGTTATCAGTACAATGAGAAAAAAGCGCGTCATGTCTGTCATGGTCCAAAGTCAGAGAATATGAACAATCATCGTTGGTTATCTTGTTTGTTGGTACTGATACTGCTGAATGTTGCCAATATAGCCAGCGCCACGGTACCCGCGATTATCCTGGATCCTGGACATGACCCGCTGTATCAGGGTGCGCGCGGAAGTTGCGGAGAGTTTGAAGTTTCCTATAACGACAGGATTGTAGCTGCGTATTTGAAAACCACGTCAGCCCGCGTCATCACGACGCGGGAAGCGGGCCAAGCGCCTAGGATTTTGAAACTCAAGACGGGCGGAGATGGTGTACCCCAGAGTCGGTATACGCTGAAAACCTCTCTGCAAGCACGAACGA
>JAIXYM010000113.1 GCA_027490255.1 Oxalobacteraceae bacterium
AGCGCAGGCAATACCAAATGCAAGCGGTGCGCCGGCAAGGGGGGCACATCCACTCGAAGCAGCGTGACGTCGCTGGCGGCAATCAGAAGTACGACGGTATACGCATCACCCAGCACAAAATCGGGCTGCGATAACGATGTGACACCCGTCTGCAGCAGCTTGCCTCGCAGAGCGATCGCATAAGGCAGTGCAATGTCAGCAATATTTTTAGCAGGGTCGATTGCGGTGCGCGGCGGCAAACGCAAGTAGGTGATGGTGTTTCCCTTATTACGCATACCTCAGACCTCTCGCACCCACAGCAAGCGCGTCATCGCACCTTGTCGCTCAATCAGCGCCTGCACCTGCATCATCGCTGCGCGCATACTTACGCGTCCGTTCACAAGAAAAAACTGAGTTGCAACCGAGAGCTGATCCGGATCACTTTCCACGCCCGGTACGCGGGTGTTGAAGTCGTTCAGATCAACAAAGGCAGCAGTGCGTCGACGCGCAATCAGGGCACTGGCGTCACTCAGTGACAAAGCAGGCAATCGCGCAACCAGTGCAGGAGCGCTAGCGGTGTTCACATTCAAAGGCGTGGCACGTGGAAGAAAGATAACGTCATCTCGAATCGCCGCAATGACTGCAGGTGTAAAACCAGCCACAGCCAGCAAGTCATCCACCTGTAAAAAACTCATCGGTCGAGCGGTATCGGTACCGGTTTCAGCGTGCCGCTGACTGGCAGCAATCTGCTCGGCAGCAGCACGCGCAAGCGATGGATTCTGCTGGAGCGCTAATAACAGTCGCTCGAAAGCAGCGACTTCGGTGCGCAGCACCTGACCACTGGCGGCCAGTCGCGTGAGATTGAAACGCGCCTGCGCATCTTGTATAGCCCCCGATAGCATCGCGCTTGGGGCGACGTCACGTGACGCGGCATCGACGTATTGATCAAGTCGCGTCTCCGACAAAGGGACAGCCCAGGGTTCGGATAGATCATCTATGGCGGAATACTTACCGTCTTCGCGCAAAATCAATCGCGCCCAATCCAGTGCACCGCGCAGAATCCATTGCTTTTGCAATTGCATACGCTGATTTTCAATCGAGCGTACCTGCACTTGCTGCTGCCAGAAGAGACTAGCGACGATGATGATGGCCAGCGTTGTCAACAGCAAAGCCGTGATCACTGCGACGCCACGCTGCCTGATACGCGCGATGCCTGTTAATTTGGTGCGTTCCGATATTTTTGCAGTGCGGCTTGATGTCATACCGCACCCAACATGAATACTTTCGTGAGATTCGCCTCACGTCCCGGAAGTCGTAATGCAACTTCCAGTCCCGTCCAGATGATCTGCGTCGAGGTGGTGCCCGCCTGAGGGTTCATCAGTGCCGCACGCGATGTGGGCATGCTGCTGTCCACATCGCCCATGTTGCGCCAGCCTCGGCCATCATCCGCCCAAACGCGCGATTGCATAGACTGCACACCCGATTGCAGACGCACGCCCGGTGACGCTGATGACTGTGCGAGTTGCTGGTATTGATTCAGCCGTACGAGGTCACGCGTTGGCGGTGATTCTTCTCGTGTGAGCGAGCCATCTCGCAAACGATAAGTCACCAGCTGCAACGCACCGGGCTGTGCTTCTGGCTGCGTGCGACGAACCAAGCTAATGCGCGTCTGATTGATTTCTAGTGCTTGCCGACCATCAATCTCGGCAGGATTCACGACATTCATGCAATCGGTCTGCATTTGCGCAAAAGTCAGTTGCAGACCACGCGTTTGCGCCAGCTCTTCATTGAGGCTGATGCGCGCACGCGTGATGCTGTCCAGACCACGCCAGCCGAGTACGGCGATAAAAGCCATCACTGTCATCGCGACCAGCAATTCGACCAAGGTCATTCCGCGCTGGGGAATCACTTCGGCATGAAAACGATCAGATCGCATTAGGAACAATCTGGGACAGCATGATGATGCGGTGCGATGCTTGACGCTCATCCACCACAACGACCTCTACCCGACGGAACGCCGGATTGGGCGTCGGATAAATCTGTTCTTCGCAACGCAAAGATAATTCAGCCTGCGCACAAGAAAAATCTCGCCGGCCGATCGGTGGCCACTCATGTGCGAGCCTGATTTGCGTCAGCCGATTTTCTGCCGACCATGTGGCCATCATTGCTGCACGCAAATCGCTGCTGTTCTGAGTCAAACTGGCGACCGCACGCAAACTGGCGGCCAGCGCAGTGCCAATAATGACCAGCGCCACCAGTACTTCGAGCAAGGTAAAACCCTGATTGAGTGCTTGACGATTTTTATAATGCTGCGACATGGCGTGGATTTCTCCGAATTGCTTTTACTGCACCTGAAAATTACCAATGCCATCGGCTTGGATACTTGCATTATTTGTCCCCAAGGTGAGTCGCAAGGCAAACGGTTTATCCACCGGCTCGCGGCCAAACACGATACGCAACGGCAATCGTTCGGACGTTGGCGGTGTCATCGAGACGACCAAGGGCGCGCGACGAAATGCGCGTTCACGCAGGAGTGCATCATCGGTCAGGATTTGCCAGCTGTCGTTCTGCCGGATCAAGAAACGGTAGCGCTGTTCATCAATTTCGAAAGCGATGGCGCGATTACGCACAATCGCCTCATCACGCGCAGCCTGTAGCAGTAAGGCAATGCGTTGCGCATCATCCTGCAAGAGTTGACCATTGCCGGGTATGGCGTTCAGCGCAACGGCACCGAGCAGAATACTCACGATCACCAACACCACCAACAGCTCCAGCAGCGTGAAGCCTTGATGGCGATGCGCGTCAGTCCGCCCAGGAACCGATGTCGGCATCATTGCCGGTCCCGCCGGGCTGACCATCGGCGCCATAAGAAAAAATATCCACTTCACTGCGCGTACCCGGCGACATATATTGATAGATGTTTCCCCAGGGATCTTTGTTAAGCCTATCGATGTAACCACCACTTTTCCAGTTGGCTGGTTGAGGGCCATTGGTCGGACGAGCAATCAATGCCTGGAGACCCTGCTCATTGGTTGGATAACGCTGGTTATCTAGGCGATACAGTTTGAGTGCCTGCATGAGGGTAGCGATATCCTGCTTCGCAGCAAGAATGCGCGCATCATCCGTGCGGCCCATTAGCCGTGGCACAAGCATTGCCGCCAGCACACCCATGATGACCACGACGACCATGATTTCGATCAGCGTAAAGCCGGAATGTCGGCGAGATAAGCGAGGGCGATTGAATGTGCGCAACATAGGCGGGCTCTGGTGAAAGCAACTCCACTTTGACCAGTGCGTGAGAATAAAGTGCCCGCTCATTGCGATGTATTTTTTTATTGCGAGAACGAAGCGCTTATTAGGATCACGCAGCCAGCCTCTGAGAGAGGTTTTAGCAGGTGCGATATTGGCCGCGATTGCGCGCACACCTCATCTGGACCTGTTGCACGCGCTGCTGCAAGCGGAATGCAACATGCCGCAGCACAAGATCTGAGGCTAACTGATCGTGCATGCACACGACAGAAAAATCACGTTTACTTTTGGACACAGTTTGTTTTTTGAAAGTGGGTCTCCCCATGCGGCCTAAGCGGTGAAAGATAGTTCGGCGCTGCTGACGTAGCTGCACTGGCTCGCGATAAAAAGCAGTTTTATTCAGCACCTCCCTAGTTTATCGAAAGCAAATTTTCCATCAAATCATGGGAACTTTGCCGGATGTCAAGACACCAAAAAGTTGTAAAAAATAATTTAAACGACTTTAATTTTTATTCCAAGGAAAAACATGAGGCCGAACAGCAACGCATCACGATCCAATGAAAAAATTCACTTATCAAGACATGACAAAAAAATCGAACAACGCGCGAACGATTTCATGGATATCTTCAAAAATTTTAACTTCAGCCCGGCAGGCCACATCGCCTGCCTGATTCACTTGCTGGCTCCGGCCGCGCTAAGATTAGGCGAAGGCCCAGCCGACCAGAATTTCAATCGTACGTTCGCTCAGTTCTCTAACGAACTCGATCTTGCGCTGGGCAAATCAAAGAAAGTAGAAAACAGGAATGAGCTGAAGACAGCGCTCGTTAGACTGATCGCTGAAAGAGGATTGCCGCAAAAATATCAAGACGACTTCCAGAGTGTCTTAAGTAATAGTTCGACTGCCACCGTCATCAGACGGCTGAGAGAAATCCGAAAAATTATTAATACCCCGAAAATGACAACACGGCCGCGATCACAAATCATTACCCCTGTGCAAACGACCACTACGACAACGACGACAGCCCCTGTGATTCGCACTTCCCATTCATACCGATCAATGCCCATTCCGCAACAAGTACCGACGGGGAACATGACGCCGGGCTATCAGACCCAACCGCTTTTCTATCCGAATCCGATGCCCGTTAACCAGATGCAGCAACCGGCCCCTTACCTGACTAACAATCACCTGTCAGCACCTTCGTTCCCCCAAGCACCCACGGCGATGTGGAATCAGGGTCAGGAACAGGGTCAAGTCCAGCCCTATCCGACAACGACGACAGCCACTGTGATTCGCACTTCCCATTCATACCGATCAATGCCCGCGCCGCAACAAGTGCCAACGGGGAACATGACGCCGGGCTATCAGACCCAACCGCTTTTCTATCCGAATCCGATGCCCGTTAACCAGATGCAGCAACCGGCCCCTTACCCGACTACCAAT
>JAIXYM010000163.1 GCA_027490255.1 Oxalobacteraceae bacterium
ACCTTCGAGAGCGTCAGCGTTCGCGCCGTATCCATACCCCTGCGTCGCCCCATCGTAGCGAAAGTGGGGCAGTTCGACGAATGGCCATTCATTCTGATCGATGTCAAAACCAAAGAAGGCATCATTGGGCGCAGTTATCTGGAGCCCTACCTCAGAAATGCCGTGCGTTACATTGGTCCAGCCATCGAAGATATGGCGGCATCGTTCAAAGGAAAGCCACTGGCGCCCCTGGATATGTATCGCGATGCGATGAGCACACTGCATTTGATCGGACGTCAGGGTGTGTCTGTCATTGCAATGGCCGGTCTCGACATGGCGATCTGGGATGCGCTGGCCAAGGCCGCCGGACTGCCGCTCGCCGAGCTACTGGGCGGATCCGTGGGCAAGCTCCGCGCGTACAACACCAATGGCTGCTGGTTGCTGCCGACAGAGAAGCTGGGCAAAGAAGCGGAAGAGCTGGTCAAGGAAGGTAATTTCAATGCAATCAAAATCCGACTTGGTCGTCCCAAGCTGTCTGACGACTTGAAGGCGATTGCCAATGTCCGAAGCGCGATTGGTGATGACATTCACCTGATGTGTGATTTCAATCAGGGGCAGACACTGCAAGAGGCTATTTCGCGTTGTCATGCGCTCGATGATCAGGGGCTGTACTGGTTCGAAGAACCGATCGTGTATGACAACTATGCGCAAAATGCACAACTCACCCGCGAATTAAAAACACCGGTACAGATCGGCGAAAACATTTACGGTCCGCGCTCTTTCTTCGATGCGGTTCAGGCAAAGGCGGCTGATCTTTATATGCCAGACCTCATGCGTATTGGCGGCGTCACTGGCTGGATGCGCGCAGCCGCGATTGCCGGTGCTGCTGGTCATCCTCTGTCCAGTCATTTGTATCCCGAGGTGTCAGCGCATTTGCTGAAGGCTTCCGAATCGGCAGACTGGCTGGAGTGGCGCGACTGGGGGAATCCAATTATCGCCGAGCCGTTCGAAGTGAAAGATGGTTATGCGACCGTGCCGTCGCGGCCGGGGAATGGTATTGAGTGGGATGAGGCTGCGGTGAGTAAGTACGCTTACTGAAGCGGAAAGGGACTCGGTCACGTACCGCGACCCCGCTGCGGCTTGCAAGCCGCAGCTTTCGAGTCCCTCGCGCAAAGCACGCAGGTGCTTTGCTCATGGGCGAAAAGAAAAAAGGGAGCTTGCTTTCGCAAACTCCCTTTTGTATCTGGTGCCCACGGAGGGACTCGAACCCCCACACCTTGCGGCACATGGACCTGAACCATGCGCGTCTACCAATTCCGCCACGTGGGCCTAAAGAAGGCGAGATTATAGCGGAATAATCTCCTCCGTCAATGAAGCTTAGCCGGGTTTTCCTCTAGACTAAGGGTCTTTTTAAGCACAGGCCTCGCCCGTCCGTTACACTATCTGTGTTTTTCCTTCCAATCGAGACACACATCTTTTGAGCCAGCCCCCGTACAGCATCCCTAGCCGGGAAGAAATTCTGGGTATTCTGCGCACATCCGCAGACCCGCAGACACTTGCCACCATTGCCAAGGCGCTTTCTGTCAAGGACGTCGAACTTGACGGATTGACGCGCCGACTCGCCGCCATGGAGCGCGATGGTCAAATCAAGCCTGATCGCAAAGGCCGCATCCAGCTCGCCAATACGGCGAGTTTCATCGAGGGCAGGGTATCTGCGCATCGGGATGGTTATGGTTTTCTGATCCCGGATGATGGTGAAGATATTTTTCTCCCTGAAAAGGAACTGCAGAAGGTTTTGCATGGCGATCGGGTGCAGGTTCGTGTCACCGGTCTGGATCGCCGCGGTCGTCCCGAAGGCACCATCGTCGAAGTTATCGCGCGCGCCAACACCCATGTGATTGGCCGGCTAGTCAACGAAAATGGTGTCTGGCTGGTGGTGCCTGAGGACAAGCGCATCAGTCATGACATTTTGTTGGCCACGGCGCCGGGCAAAGCACGCGCGGGCCAGGTGGTCAGTGTAGAACTGACCGAGCAACCGTCACGCTATGCGCAGCCCGTCGGCATCATTGCCGAGGTGCTAGGCGATATTGACGATCCGGGCATGGAAATCGAAATTGCCGTGCGTAAGTACGGTGTGCCCCATGAGTTTTCCGAGGCAGCCAAAGCGCTTGCCGCAAAACTGCCCATGGAAGTTCGGCCAGTCGATCTGGAAAATCGTGTCGATCTGCGTGACATACCGATGGTGACCATCGATGGTGAAGACGCGCGTGATTTTGATGATGCGGTCTATTGCGAGCCAGTCAAAATCGGTCGCGGTCATGGTTTCCGATTGATCGTTGCAATTGCCGATGTCAGTCACTACGTCAAGCCCAACGATGCGCTGGATGTTGATGCGCTTGAGCGCAGCACCTCGGTGTATTTCCCGCGTCGTGTGATTCCGATGTTGCCGGAAAAGTTGTCCAACGGCCTGTGCTCGCTTAATCCTGCTGTTGATCGTCTGACCATGGTGTGCGATGCCGTCATCACCGCCAAGGGTGATATCCACGCCTATCAGTTCTATCCCGCCGTGATTCACTCCGCTGCGCGACTGACTTACACCGAAGTCGCTGCCATTCTGGGTAATACGCGCGGTCCCGAGGCTACCCGGCGCTTGGGCCTGTTGCCGCATTTGCAGAATCTCTATGAGTTGTTTCAGGCCTTGCTGCAGTCACGTCGTGAACGTGGCGCCATGGATTTCGAAACGACCGAAACCTATATCGTCTGTAACGCTGCCGGCAAGATTGAGCAGATTTTGCCCCGTACTCGAAACGATGCGCATCGTCTGATTGAAGAATGCATGCTGGCTGCGAACGTCTGCGCTGCTGATTTCATGGAGCGCCACAAGCATTACGGTATGTACCGTATCCATGCGGGCCCTACAGAGGAAAAGCTTAATCAGCTGAGGACTTTCCTCAAGCAGCTCAGTCTCAGTTTAGGTGGCGGTACCTCACCGACGGCATCGGATTACGCCGCGCTGATGGAAAAAATCAAGGGCCGTCCCGATGCGCTGCTCTTGCAGACGATGCTGCTGCGTTCGATGCAGCAAGCCGTTTACAGTCCTGACAATATCGGTCACTTCGGTCTTTCTTACGGTGCGTATGCGCATTTCACGAGTCCGATTCGTCGCTACCCTGATCTACTCACGCATCGTGTGATCAAGGCGATTTTGCAGAGCAAGCAATATCACCCCAAGGGTATTTTCACCGAGAGCCTGAACACCAATCTTTCGCCTGCCGCCAGAAAAATGCAGGCCAAGGACAGGGCAGCGGGCAAGAAGCGCGCTGAGGGCGATCTAGCGATCTGGGAATCGCTGGGCATTCACTGCTCGGCCAATGAGCGGCGCGCGGATGAGGCCTCACGCGATGTCGAAGCCTGGCTTAAGTGCTATTTCGTGCGTGACAAGCTTGGTGAAGAATTCACAGGCACAATCTCCGGCGTTGCCTCATTCGGTATTTTTGTTCAGCTCGATGCGCTCTTCATTGAGGGTATGGTGCACGTCACTGATTTAGGTGCGGATTATTTTCAGTACGACGATGCGCGACATGAATTGCGCGGTGAGCGTACCGGCATACGCTACCAGCTCACTGATCGCGTCACGGTGCAGGTCAGCCGAGTGGATCTTGATGCCCGTCGTATCGATTTGCGTCTCGTTACCCAGCCCGGCAAACGAACGCAGCTGAAAAACGAATCACGCCGCGCAGATAACGCCCACGCTTCAAAATCTGCGGGTAAAAAGACATCAGCCAAGCGTGCGCCATCGACGAAACCAGAAAAGAAAAATGCAGGTGCAGCCAAAAAATCCCCGGCTCGTAACAGCAAAAAGAAACGTAAATAAGCACCGGAAATAAGTACCCATCATGAAGACCCGACTGATTTTTGGCTTTCACGCAGTCACGGCCCGCATACGCCATGATGCATCGACGATAGAGGAAGTCTATGTTGATGCCTCGCGTCACGATCGTCGTATGGGTGATCTGTTGCGGGCAGCTAAAGCTGCGAATCTGAGAATCATTCAAGCGGATGATCAACGGCTCGACGCAATGGTGGGTACGCGCCGGCATCAGGGCGTGGTTGCACGCGCGGGTGAATTATCACTGGCGCGCAATCTCAGTGAATTGCTGGATGCCATTCAGGGACCACCGCTGCTATTGCTGCTCGATGGCGTGACTGATCCGCATAACCTTGGTGCCTGTCTGCGCGTAGCAGATGGTGCTGGCGCGCATGCCGTGATCGCACCCAAGGACAGGGCAGTTGGCCTTAACGCCACGGCTGCCAAGGTGGCCAGCGGTGCTGCGGATACCATGCCCTACATTACGGTCACTAATCTGGCGCGCGCAATGCGGGAATTGCAAGAGCACGATATCTGGCTTACCGGCACCACCGAAGATGCGGAGCAGACGCTGTACGATGTTGAGTACACCGGGGGCACTGCCTTCGTGATGGGGTCGGAAGGTGAGGGTTTGCGTCGCCTGACGCGCGAAAATTGTGATCGACTAGTATCGCTGCCCATGCAGGGTTCCGTGGAAAGTCTAAATGTGTCCGTCGCATCAGGCATTTGCCTCTATGAGGCCCGCCGGCAGCGTATGCTCACCACAAAATAAATCCAATAAAATTCGTTTTCAGCCTATCCGTTCAGCATCCCATGTTCAGCCAAATTCAGGAAGATATCAGCAGCATCATCGAACGCGACCCGGCAGCCCGTAGTCGCTGGGAGGTCTTGACCTGTTACCCAGGTCTGCACGCGGTCGTGATGCATCGCTGGGCCAATGCTTGCTGGCGTGCTGGTTTCAAATGGCTAGGACGATTCATTTCCCACATAGCGCGTGGTCTCACGGGTATCGAGATTCACCCCGGAGCGACGATTGGTCGGCGGGTATTCATCGACCATGGCTTTGGCGTCGTCATTGGTGAAACTGCCGAGATCGGGGACGATTGCACGATTTATCAGGGCGTTACTCTGGGTGGTACCTCGCTCTCCAAAGGCGCCAAGCGGCATCCCACGCTGGGTCGCGGCGTCATCATCGGTGCCGGGGCCAAAGTGCTGGGCGCGTTCACGGTAGGTGAGGGTGCCAAGGTTGGCTCAAATGCTGTCGTGGTTAAAGAAGTGCCACCCGGTGCAACGGCGGTGGGTAATCCCGCTCGCATTATTGAAAAAGAAGTTCTCAGTTCGCGTGAAGATGCGGCAGCGCGCATGTTTGCCGCGTATGGATTGACGCCCAATGGTGATGATCCCTTGTCGAAAGCGATGCACGGTCTGATCGACAATGCGGCGTCGCAGGAGCTGCAACTTGTGAAGATTGTTGAAGCGCTGAAGGCAGCGGGGATTCAATGCGAGACGGTGCCGGAGCTGGATAAATTCAATCGAGATCTGTTGAGCAAACTGGTGGAGTGAGCTTGTCGATGGGTGGGTGTTTCGCACACTCTTACATTTGCAATTCACCAGCAAATTTGGCTACGTGCTCAGTCACACCCAGCCACATTCACCCGCAAAATCTCACCGCCAGCATCGATAGCAATCCACCCGCCGCGCACCACATCAGCATCACAATCCCAGTCGGGCAGTACATGTCGAACTCGTCCATCGTGCTCATGCACTTGCGGACGGTGCGTGTGCCCATGAATCATCAGCGTCACGGCATATGCATCAAACAGGCGCGCGATCTCTCCTTCATTGACATCCATGATGGCCATGGGCTTGTCGCGCTGCGCCTGACGGCTACCTTCGCGCATACCGCTGATGATGGCCTTGCGTTCCGCAAGCGGACGAGCGAGAAATGCGTGCTGCCATTCGGGATCGCGCACTTGTGAACGGAACGCCATGTAGGAAGTATCGTCCGTGCATTGCGCATCACCATGCAGCAGCAGCATGCGTTTTTCTGCGATCTCGGCGACATGAGGCTCGCTGAGCAGGTGCATGCCACATGCTGCTGCGAAAGTTTCACCGACCAGAAAATCCCGATTACCTGCGATCCAATAGATGGTGACGCCGTGATCGCTTACCCTGCGCAGCGCATGAATCACCTCGCGGTGAAAGGGGTCTTCAAGATCATCATCGCCAGCCCAGTATTCGAAAATATCACCCAGCAAATACAGCGCCTTGGTCTTGAGCGCGTGATCACGCAGAAAACCGAAAAACATCTCGGTTGTCTTCGGAAGATCAGGACTCAGATGCAGGTCTGAAACGAACAGCGCGAGGGTTTCAGATTGAACTGCAAGTGACGTACTTATGGGAGATGTGCTCATCGTTCAGGGCTTGCGCCTTAGACGATTTCTGCTTTTTCGATGATAACGTCTTCAGTAGGCACGTCGGAGAACATACTGCGGCGACCGGTATCAACCTTACCGATCTTATCAACGACCTCAGTACCCGACGTAACTTTGCCAAACACGCAATATCCCCAGCCATCCGAGCCTGGGTAGTTCAGGAAGTCATTGTCACTCACATTGATAAAAAACTGTGCGCTGGCAGAGTGAGGATCGGATGTGCGAGCCATCGCGATCGTGTAACGATCATTGGTTAAGCCGTTGTTAGCTTCGTTTTCTACGGGATCTTCGGTAGGCTTTTGCCGCATGTCAGGTGAAAAACCGCCGCCCTGAATCATGAAGCCATCAATGACCCGATGAAAAATTGTGCCATCATAATGACCCGAATTCACATAACTCAAAAAATTTTCCACGGTCTTCGGTGCCTTGTCAGCATCGAGTTCTAGTGTGATCTGGCCGTGGTTAGTGGTGAGTAAAATGCTCATAATGTTCCTTGAAAAATAAAAAAATTATTCGATGACAGTGACAGACTGAATCACAACTCTGGGGCTCGGCAGGCCGTCCGCGCCCGGTTTTACCCGCTGAATTTTTTCGACCACCTCTGTGCCCGAGATGACCTTGCCAAACACTGCATAGCCCCACCCATCGCGGCCAGGCCAGTCAAGAAAGCCATTATCCTCGGCGTTGATGAAAAACTGCGCTGTGGCGGAGTCCGGGTCGCTGGTGCGTGCCATTGCGATGGTGTATCGCTTGTTTTTCAGGCCGTTTTTAGATTCAATCTTGATAGGATCCCGCGTCGGCTTTTCCTGTAATTTTTCATCAAATCCACCGCCCTGAATCATGAAGCCAGAGATAATTCTGTGAAAAGTTGTGCCGTTATAAAAACCCTCGCGGACATATTCAAGAAAATTTTTAACGGTAATAGGGGCTTTTGAAGGATTAAGCTCGATCACCATCTCGCCCATGCTGGTTTTCATTGATACTTTGGGTGGGTTATCTGCATAAACGAGACAGGATAGGCTGCTCATGAACCCGATAAAGAGCCAGCGCATCAGATAACGACGTATCAGCAGCATTTGTTTTCCTTCAGTATGAAAAAACGGGTCATCTAGTGCAGCGGTCGCGGGGTGGGTATTGCTTCAATGTTATACTGCGCCAAAGCCGCATTTTAACAAAGACGGTCCGCAAAATTTTGGCAACACTATGAGTCAGTGACCTCAGCTGCACCGGGTCATAGTGGTCCGCTCACGGGGACATCAGCTACACCACTTCCAGATCATTCATGAGTGTTCTTAGAATTTACAACACGCTGGCGCGTGACAAGGAAGTATTTTCTCCGATAGAGCCGGGCAAGGTGCGCATGTACGTATGCGGCATGACCGTCTACGATTTTTGTCATCTCGGGCATGCGCGCGTCATGGTGGTGTTCGACATGGTGCAGCGATGGCTTCGCGAGCAACAGTACGAAGTCACCTACGTTCGTAATATCACTGACATTGACGACAAAATCATTCGTCGTGCCGTCGAAAACAAGGAATCCATCACTGCACTCACCAACCGCTACATCGCTGCAATGAATGAAGATGCCGATGCCTTGGGCGTGCAGCGACCAGATCATGAGCCACGCGCCACCGCCTATGTGCCACAAATGCTCGAGCTGATCGGTAAACTCGAAGCGCGTGGTTTGGCTTATCAGGCATCGGATGGTGATGTGAATTTTTCGGTTCGTGATTTTGAAGGCTACGGCAAGCTCTCCGGTAAATCGCTGGATGACTTGCGCGCGGGTGAGCGGGTTGATATTGATAGCGCCAAGCGCGATCCGCTTGACTTTGTTCTTTGGAAATCGGCACGCGAGACAGAACCCGACGAGGTCAAGTGGGCATCGCCCTGGGGCGCTGGACGTCCTGGCTGGCATATTGAATGCTCTGCGATGTCTTGTGATCTGCTGGGTGAACGATTTGACATTCACGGTGGTGGTCAGGATCTGCAATTTCCCCATCACGAAAATGAGATTGCGCAGTCCGAAGGCGCGCATGCGAATACCTTCGTCAACTACTGGATGCACAATGGTTTTGTGCGAGTTGATGACGAAAAAATGTCCAAATCACTGGGCAATTTTTTCACAATTCGTGAAGTCCTCAAGAAATTTGATGCGGAAGTCGTTCGTTTCTTTATCCTGCGTGCGCATTACCGCAGCCCGCTGAATTACTCCGATGTGCATCTTGAAGATGCCCGCACCGCGCTGACCCGCCTGTACACTGCACTTAAAGAAACCGCACCTGACGCCTTGCAGCTGGATTGGAGCGAAGCTCACGCACAACGTTTCGCTGAAGCGATGAATGATGACTTCAACACCCCGATTGCCATCGCCGTGTTGTTTGATCTGGTCACTGAGGTCAATCGCCATCATTCGCCTGCGATGGCGCGGCAGCTCCGTGGTCTGGGGGCAGTGCTGGGTTTGCTTGTGCGCGAACCTCAGGCTTTCCTTCAAGGCGTTGCAGCGGCCGGTGGTCTTGGTGATGAAGAGGTAGCGGCGCAGATTGCGGCGCGTGCGCAGGCTAAGAAAGACAAGAATTTTACCGAGGCTGACCGTATTCGTGGCGCCTTGCTCGAGCAGGGAATTGTTCTGGAAGACAAACCCGGTGGTTTCACCGAATGGCGAAGGGCGTAAATCCATGGCGACTAAGTTAGATCCGCTGTTTGTGCCCGATTATTGGGAAAACGCCAAGTCCGAGCTGATGCGGCGGGACCGCATCATGAAGAAACTCATCCCTCGTTTTGGGGACCTGCAGCTGGTTGGGCGAGGTGATCCCTTTGTGACTCTGGCGCGTTCCATTGTCGGGCAGCAGATTTCTGTGATTGCGGCGCAGACGGTCTGGGAGCGTATGCTGGTGGTGTGTCCAAAAATGACGCCAGCACAAGTGATACGGCAGGGGCAGGTGAAACTCGCTGGCTGCGGTTTGTCTAAACGTAAGGTGGAGTACTTGCTGGATCTTGCCGCTCATTTTCGTGACGGCAGCGTCCATGCAAAAGACTGGTCTTCGATGGAAGACGAAGACGTTATCGCTGAGCTGATCCAGATTCGCGGTATCGGCCGCTGGACCGCCGAGATGTTCCTGATTTTTAATCTCTTGAGACCCAACATCTTGCCGCTAGATGATGTCGGACTGCTCAGGGGTATCAGCGTCAACTATTTTTCCGGTGAGCCCGTCTCCCGCAGCGATGCGAGGGAAGTCTCGGCCAACTGGGAGCCTTGGCGCACCGTCGCCACTTGGTACCTGTGGCGTAGTCTAGATCCGGTACCGGTAGAATACTGATTGATTCGATGCAAGAATGCTACTATCCTTGGCGCCGAAAACAGCGCCCCGAAAGCAATTGCCAGGATGACAAGGAGTTAATGTGAGCAAAATCACCTTCCTCAGCTTTGAGCAGCCGATCGCAGAGCTCGAGTCCAAAATCGAAGAGTTACGTTTCGTTCAGGAAGACTCAGCCGTCGATATCAGCGAAGAAATCGACCGTCTTTCGCAAAAGAGTCAGCAGCTCACCAAAGACCTCTATGCCAAGCTGACACCCTGGCAGGTATCGCAAATCGCCCGTCATCCACAGCGTCCGTACACCATGGATTACGTGAACGAGATCTTCACGGATTTTCATGAGCTGCATGGCGACCGCACTTATGCCGATGACCAATCCATTGTTGGTGGTCTTGCGCGTTTCAATGGTCAGTCGTGCATGGTTATCGGTCATCAAAAAGGGCGCGATACCAAAGAGCGCGCGATGCGTAACTTTGGCATGCCCAAACCCGAGGGTTATCGTAAAGCCCTGCGTCTGATGAAGGTCGCCGAAAAATTCAATTTGCCTGTATTTACTTTCGTGGATACTCCCGGAGCCTTTCCCGGTATTGATGCTGAAGAGCGCGGCCAGTCCGAGGCGATCGGCCACAATCTGTATGCGATGGCAGAGTTGAAGGTGCCATTGATCGCCACCATCATTGGCGAAGGTGGCTCTGGCGGCGCGCTGGCGATTGCGGTGGGTGACTCGGTGCTCATGCTGCAGTATTCGACTTATTCGGTCATCTCGCCTGAAGGTTGCGCCTCCATTCTCTGGAAAACAGCCGATCGAGCATCCGATGCAGCTGAAGCGCTCGGCCTCACGGCGCATCGCCTAAAGGCACTGAACCTGATCGACAAGATCATCAACGAACCGCTGGGTGGTGCGCACCGCGATCCAAAACAAATGGC
>JAIXYM010000143.1 GCA_027490255.1 Oxalobacteraceae bacterium
GCAGAAAGCGCTTGCACCAGATCGCCATAGCGACAGACATAACCCAAGGCGGGTAACTGATGCTCCGTGCAATCAATCAGTGTGCGGCCAAATCGGCTGCGCCGCGAGACATGAATTTGCGTGATGGCTGTCGCGTTAACAGGCCACGCATAAATTTGTTTCAGGAGTTCATGGCTTCCCCACGAGAGCGCGACAGAGCGGGGATCCTGACATGCGGCGGAGGTTGTTTTACCATCGATAAGCGCAATGCGATCGGCAGCGACACCACGCTTGACCAGCATACAAGCCAGTGCAATTCCCACTGGGCCGCCACCAGCGATGGCAATATCGACCGCGCTTGTATCGACAGACTTCATCGCTTCATCAGCCTCGCATCACCGCTTCGATCTCGGTGATGGTTTTGGGTGCCTTGTGTGTGAGAATTTCGCAGCCTTCTGTGGTCACCAGCGCATCATCTTCGATACGTATGCCGATATTCCAGTATTGCTCAGGCACACCCGGTGCGGGACGCACATAAATACCGGGCTCGATGGTGAGTACCATGCCGGGTGCGAGCGTGCGCCAGGGTTTTTCTTGCCCGGCAGGTGCGGGATCACGATAGTCGCCAACATCATGCACATCCATGCCTAGCCAGTGACCGGTGCGGTGCATATAAAACTGCCGATACTGACCACCAGCGATGACATCATCCAATGAGCCGACTTTGTTTTTATCGAGCAGTCCAGTATCGAGCATCCCCTGTGTCAGCACACGCAATGCAGCGTCGTGACCGTCCGTAAATCGTGCGCCGGCACGAGTCGCGTTAATGGCGGCGTACTGCGATTCGAGCACGATCTCGTAGAGTGTTTTTTGGGCTGGACTAAATTTGCCGCTGACCGGGAAGGTGCGCGTGATGTCTGACGCATAGCTATCAAGTTCGCAGCCGGCATCAATCAAGACCAGATCGCCATCACGCAATTCTGCATCGCCGGCTCGGTAATGCAGCACGCAGGCATTGGCACCGGTTGCCACGATGGAGCCATAGGCTGGCGACTGTGAGCCGTGGCTGCGGAACTCATGCAGCAGCTCTGCTTCCAGATGATATTCACGCAGACCCGCGCGTGATAGGCGCATTGCTCGGGCGTGTGCTTCGGCGCTGATGTCAGCAGCGCGCTGCATGATCGCAATCTCCTGATCATCTTTGACGAGCCGCATTTCATTGAGAATCGTACGTATATCGATGGCAGAACCCGGTGCACTCACCCCCGATCTGGCTTGCGAGCGTACGGCATTGAGCCAAGTTTGAACCCGGGAATCGAGTGTAGCGCTGCTGCCCAGTGCGTAAAACAAGGCCGGCACATTTGCCATCAGTCTTGGCAGCTCACTGTCAATGCTGTTGATTGGGAAGGCTGTGTCGAATCCGAAGTGCGACTTGGCAGCGTCTGGCCCAAAACGATAGCCATCCCAGATTTCGCGTTCTTCATTTTTTTCGCGGCAGAACAGAATAGATTGATCCTGATCGCCAGTCACGAGTACCAAGGTGGCTTCCGGCTCGGTGAATCCGGTCAGGTAGTAGAAATAGCTGTCATGTCGATACGGATAATCCGCATCGGCATTGCGCATCACTTCGGGTGCAGTCGGAATGATGGCGATACCACCACCCTGCGTACGCATATGATTTAGGACCGCGGCACGGCGTTTTGCATAAGCATTCATAGTCATTTTTTAGTCGCCAGAGGGGCATTCAGTTGTTCCAATCGTTCGACCGTACCCACATCGGTCCAGTCGCCACGGAAAAGCTCACCACCGATTCTCCGCTGTTCTGCGAATTCGCGCAGGATGGGCGCCAGTTTCGCCGCAGTGCCCGTAGCGACTCTGTCAAACAACTCGGGACGGTAGACGCCGATACCCGAAAAGGTCAGTCGGGGCTCACCCTGATTAGTGATCGCGAAGCTTTCCAACGCAAAATCACCTTCGGGATGATGCGGCGGATTTTTTACCAGATACAGCCAGGCCAGATCCCTGCGATCGGTCGGAAGTGGGTTGCCCCAGACATCATTTTCCTCGAGCACATCGCTGACTTTGCTGAAATCAAAATGCGGACAAAAAATATCACCGGCAATCGCGACAAACGGCGCCTCTCCCAGCAGGTGGCGTGCTTTGGCAATGCCGCCTGCGGTTTCCAGCGCAGTGCCCTCGGAAGAATAAGCGATGCTTGCGCCGAACTGACTGCCATCGCCGAGTGTGTCCTCGATCATCTGACCGAGATGCGCGTGATTGATGACGATCTCTGTAATGCCGGCGCGTACAAGATTGTTGATGTGCCAGACAATCAGTGGCCGGCCCCGCACTTGCAGCAGCGGCTTGGGACAGGTATCGGTCAGCGGGCGCATGCGCTCTCCGCGACCGGCGGCGAAAATCATGGCTTTCATATTAGAAGGTAAAGCCGACGCCGGTCGTGTTTTCCTGCAGCGTATCCAGCAGTCGTATCAGAGGCGCGAACTCCTTGTAGCGATAGGCAGTCTTGCGCGTGTAATCCATCACAAGGGGTATGTCATTCAGATAGCCATCCTTGCCGTCGCGGTGATACAGCCTTGCAAAGATACCAAGCACTTTCAGGTGCCGCTGCAGTCCCATGAATTCAAAGTCACGATAAAACGCATCGACATCATGACTGACGGGCAGTCCCGCTTTTCGTGCGCGTTCCCAGTAGCGAATTGTCCAGTCCAGTACCAGCTCTTCGTCCCACTGAATGTAAGCGTCCCTGAGAAGTGAGACCAGATCGTAGGTTATGGGGCCGTAGACGGCATCCTGAAAATCTAGAATGCCCGGATTACCCTTGTCCATCACCATCAGGTTGCGCGAGTGATAGTCGCGATGCACATACACCTGCGCTTGTGCAAGATTATTGGCCAGTAGCATATCGAAGACACGTTTCAGGTCTGCGCTCTGAGCATCACTCAGCGTGGCCTTTAGGTGGCGCGTCACATACCAGTCGGGAAACAGCATCAATTCTCTGTGCAGTAGTTCTCGGTCATAGACGGGCAACACGCCGGCACGGCTTTGTACCTGCAGCTGGATCAGCGCATCAATGGCATCAAGGTAGAGCTTGTGTGCAGTGTCTGGGTTGAGCTGCTGAAGATAAGTGGTCGAGCCCAGATCCGATAGCAAGAGAAAGCCCCGCTCGGTATCCTGAGCCAGAATAGTTGGCACGGACACGCCAGTCGCACTGAATAATTCGGCAACTTTTACAAAAGGCCGCACATCCTCTTGTGGTGGCGGGGCATCCATCACGATCAAACTTTGACCGCTCTGCGTATCGACACGAAAGTAGCGACGGAAGCTGGCGTCCGCTGAGGCGGGTCGCAGGCTATCCACGAGGGTCGCGGGCGTTGTGAGACCAGAAAGCCAGTCGGCCAGCTGGACTAGCCGGGCGTCGTTCAGGGAATTGTCGGGCATTTGGGAAAACCGGGTATGAAGTGGGCAGCAGGAGTGCGGAACAGTCGTTGAGTTCCCATATAATAAGGGATTCATCTCACAGCGCGGTGCTCAAGCCTGCGAATTCTGCTTTCATGACCCGGCGATTGCCACTTCCCTTCGGTTTAGCCTTCAGGCGCGCGAAACTGCTCCCCCTCATGATCATGATGATGTTCGGGTCAGCGGCTGCGCAGGAGCAGCGCAAGTTGGCCGACACTGTGGCCGACGATTCGGCAACCAGCATCAGGTCCGAAGAGCTTACGGGTCGCCCTGATCGTGAAGTGCAGATGGAGCGCAATGTTGAAATCATGCGCGGCAACATGGCCATTGATGCGGACAGTGTCAAATACAACATCATTGATGACCGGGTTGAGGCAGTAGGTAATGTGATTGTCCAAAAGGCGGGTGGCCGGTTTACAGGTAATGAACTCAGGCTCAAGTTGGATACTGGCGTGGGTTACATGGATAGTCTGGTGTACAAGCTTTTGCGGCGCAATGCTCAGGGCAGAGCGGACCGTGTTGATTTTGAATCCGAAGACCAGGCGACGATATCTTCGGGTTACTACACCACCTGTAATGGTCCGGATCCGGATTGGTATCTGCGCACCAGCAAGCTGACGCTGGATGAAGGTGCGGGTATTGGTTATGCACGAAACGCCGTATTAGTTTTCAAGGGCGTGCCGGTAGCAGGCGCACCTCGTATTTCGTTTCCGCTGACCGACGAACGAGTCTCGGGTTTTCTGGCGCCGACGATTGCTTCATCGACGACCAGTGGCTTGCAAGTCACGACGCCTTATTTTTGGAATATTGCACCGAATCGTGATGTCACCTTTTTCCCACGTTACATGGCACAGCGTGGTTTGATGTTGGGTGCAGATGTTCGGTATCTCGAACGCGAATTTGCGGGCGAGACGCGTTTTGAATTCATCAACGATAACAAGCTGCCTGGAGAGACTCGTTACGGTGTTTCATCCCGTCATAATCAAGTGCTGGCGCCGGGACTGACACTGGCCACTGATCTCAACGCGGCATCGGATGATTTTTATGCGAGAGATTTTCCTCTCAGTCACGTCTGGGCTCGTCCGGGCTTGAATCGCAGGCTGCTAAACCAAAGTGTCTCATTGAACTACGGTGCTGCGGACTGGAATGGCGCAGTTCGTTTGATTGACTATCAAGTGCTGCAGGATCCGAGGGCGCTTATTGGCGTTCCCTATGCGCGACTGCCACAGGTGAATGTCAATAATTTTCACTATAGCGACAGTGGTCTCGATTTGACCATGAACTCGGAGTACACGCGGTTTGTTCATCCAACGTCGGTGCAGGGCGACCGTCTGGTATTCAACCCCCGCATGACCTACAACCAGTGGCAACGTCCCGGCTACTTCATTCGTCCCAGCCTCTCAATGCATGGCACGCTCTACAATCTGGATCGGTCCGATGCCAGCATGACAGCGCCGGCGCGCTGGTTGCCAACCTTCTCTCTGGATTCGGGATTGATCTTTGAGCGCGAGGCGACATTTTTCAATCGGGAGGCGATTCAAACACTGGAGCCTCGTGTCTTCTACACCTACACGCCTTACAAGGAACAGACGTCGACCCTGTATCCGAGATTCGACACATCAGAGTCTGATCTGAACTACGCACAGATTTTTCGGGAAAATCGATTTGTGGGTAACGACCGTATAGGCGATTCGAATCAACTGACTTTGGCGCTTACCTCGCGCTATCTCGAAACTTCGGGCGCAGAGCGCTTGCGGTTGGCGGTGGCGCAGCGTATAAATCTGGCTGATCCTAGGGTGACGCTAGATCAAAATGTAACTGCCAAGACTGCTGCAGAAGATATCCTGCTCCTGCTGTCAGGGCGAGTGACCAACGAACTGCGTCTGGATGCTAACTTGCAATATGATCAGACGGCGGCGGATATCAATCGCATGAATCTCGGTGCGTTCTGGCAAGCAGGTCCGATGAAGCTGCTGAACGCCCAGTATCGTCGTGATTCGCGTAACATACCGGGTTATCCGTTCACCAATTTCGAGCTCGTCGATCTTTCAGGGCAATGGCCGCTCAGTCAACGCTGGTATGGCGTAGGTCGCGTCAATTATTTGATCGATCAAAAACTATTTGGTCAATCGCTGTTGGGTGTTGAATATCTTGCCGATTGCTGGATCTTCAGGGCGGTTGCTCAGCGCATCCCAACCGCTGCGGGCCTTGTAACCACCCATATGTTCATACAGCTGGAATTTAGTGGCCTGGCGACGCTCGGCGCGAATCCGATGAAGGCACTGCGCGGCAATGTGCCGGGGTATCAACCATTGCAGCAACCGCAGTAAGCGCAGTAACCGCATTAACGGCCGTAACCGATTCACATCATTTAATTCATTCAAATCACGATGACGCTTATTCAGACTTATCGTTCGCTGACATGCATACGTCTCGGCGCCGGCACCTTGTTGAGTATCCTGCTGCTGACGCTGACTAGTCCATCGTCTGCGGAGACTAAACCAACCAGTAATCGTCAACCAGTGTTGATCGATGCTATCGCCGTTGTAGTCAATACTGACGTTATCACCCTTAAAGAGATTGAAGAACGTTTGCGTCTGGTTGAGCAGCGGCTGAAACGTCAGAACATACAGTTGCCTGCGCGCGAGGTATTGCAAAAGCAGTTACTCGAGCGAATGATCGTCAACCGTGCGCAGATGCAGCTGGCGCGCGAAACAGGGATTCGTATCGATGATCTGCTACTAGATCGTGCGATCGCACGGATTGCCGAGCAAAACAAACTGACCGTGCAAGGATTCCGGGATCAGCTCGAAGGTGACGGCCTGTCTTTCGCTCGCTTTCGTGAAGAGGTGCGTGAAGAAATCACCTTGCAGCGTCTGCGGGAACGCGAAGTCGATAACAAAATTCAGATCACCGATGCCGAGGTCGATAACTTCCTTGCTGCTTCAGCCGGCAATGCCGAAGGTGCTCAAAGCGAAATCAATATCGCTCAGATTTTGGTGCGCGTACCCGAAAAGGCGACACCCGAGCAGATTGCTGAACGTCGCAAGCGTGCCGATCAGGCGCTCGCACAGTTGAATTCGGGTGTGGAGTTTACGAAGGTTGCGGCCAGTTTTTCGGATGCCGGTGATGCGATGAGTGGTGGCGAACTTGGCTGGCGCAGCGCCTCACGTTTACCGCAGCTTTTTCTAGACGCGACCGAGAAACTCAAAGATGGCGAAGTGGCACCGCTGGTACGCAGCGCGAATGGCTTTCATATTCTCAAAGTTATTGGAAGACGTAGCGCCGGTATGGGCAAGATGGGACCGGGTGCTGTGGTCCAGCAAACACTTGCACGCCATATCCTGATCAAGGTGAATCAGATCGTCTCGGCTACTGAAGCACGCCGCAAACTTGTTGAACTCAAGGAGCGGCTAGATAATAAAGCAGCCAAGTTTGAGGAATTGGCACGTCTGTATTCCAACGATGGCTCTGCCAGTAAAGGTGGTGATCTTGGCTGGATTTATCCCGGTGATACCGTACCTGAGTTCGAGCGTGCGATGAATTCACTGCAGCCCGGTGAAGTCAGTGGACCCGTCGAGTCGCCCTTTGGTTATCACCTGATCGAAGTCATCGAACGTAAATCCGAAGAAATTTCGCAAGAACGACAGCGTTTGATTGCGCGACAGGCATTGCGTGAGCAAAAGCTTGAAGAATCCTATGAAGACTGGTTGCGACAGCTGCGCGATCGTGCTTACGTCGAGTATCGTTTGGACGATATCAATCGTCCGTAATCGTCAACATCCATGTCCCGCCCCCGGATAGCGATCAGCTGTGGTGAGCCGGCCGGCGTGGGGCCAGAAATTGCGCTGCGCGCAGCATTGCAATCGACCTCGGCAGCGTGCTTGTTAATAGGTGATGCCACGCAGTTGCAATCACTGGCGAGCGTTTTGTCGCCCCAGTACCCTGTGCAACGTGTGACTTCTGCAGCCAGCTGGAAAGATCATCCGGGCCAGCTCGCTATCCTCGACTGTCCACTTGCGGTAACACCTGTGCCCGGACAGCTCGATGCCCGCAATGGCAAGCCCGTACTGGACATGCTGGATGCGGCGATTGCAGCAGCCATGGCAGGTGATGTGGATGCCATCGTTACTGCACCCGTACAAAAAAGTACGATCAATGATGCGGGTATCGCCTTCACCGGCCACACGGAGTATCTCGCTCAAAAAACCCACACCCCCCAAGTGGTGATGATGCTGGCGGGGCGCAACGGAAAGCAAATGCTCAGAGTCGCTCTGGCTACGACCCATCTGGCCTTAGCTGATGTGCCACGTGCGATCACGCGTGACAGTCTGAGATTAACGATGGCGATTATTCACCAAGACCTGATCACGCGTTTCGGTATCGCCAATCCGCGCATTCTGGTCACCGGACTCAATCCGCATGCTGGTGAAGAAGGTTATTTGGGACGTGAAGAGATTGATGTCATACGGCCCGTGATCGACGAGGTGCGCGCGCGCGGATGGCAAGTATCGGGTCCTTATCCTGCCGATACCCTATTTCAGCCGCGTTATCTCGATCAGGCGGATTGCGTGCTGGCGATGTATCACGATCAGGGTTTGCCGGTGCTTAAATTTGCGACCTTTGGGCAGGGCGTCAACATTACGCTCGGCTTGCCTGTCATTCGTACGTCGGTGGATCATGGCACCGCACTAGACAAGGCAGCGGCAGGTTATGGTCATGCCGATGCGACCAGCATGGTCGAAGCGATCGAGGTTGCAGCGCAGATGGCGACGGCCCAGCAATGAAGCACATACCGCGCAAGCGCTTCGGACAGAATTTTCTGACTGATCAAAACGTTTTATCTGAAATCATTCGTGTGATCGCACCGGCTGCTGATGACACCATGGTGGAAATCGGTCCTGGACAGGGTGCAATGACGGCCTTGTTGCTGGCGCAGTTGTCTCGCTTGCAGGTGGTCGAACTCGATCGTGATCTGGTCGCACTGCTGCAAAAGAAATTCAGCTCCGACAAGCTCATCATTCATTCCGGCGATGCTTTGCAGTTTGATTTCGGCGCGCTCCAGCCCACGCAAGGCAAGCTTCGTATCGTCGGCAATCTGCCGTACAACATCTCAAGTCCTTTGTTGTTTCATCTGGCGCAGTATGCGCAGCAGGTTGAGGACCAGCATTTCATGCTGCAAAAAGAAGTCGTTCAGCGTATGGTCGCACCGCCCGGCGGCAAGGATTACGGACGTTTGTCGGTCATGCTGCAATGGCGCTATCAGATGGAGATGCTGTTCATCGTGCCACCTTCGGCCTTTGATCCACCTCCCAAAGTCGATTCAGCGATTGTTCGCATGCGACCAATCGAATCACCTCTGGCCTGTGAGCAGGCGCGGCTCGAGCAGGTAGTGACGCAAGCTTTTTCACAGCGACGCAAGGTGATACGTAATAGCCTGGGCGGACTCTTCACAGAACAGCAGCTCATCGCCGCCGGCATCGATCCCCAGGCGCGTCCCGAGACGATATCGCTGGAACAGTATGTGGCGCTGACGCATTTGCATTAACGCTCACCAAGTAGCTTCGTATTTTCCGGTCTAAATGGGCTGGAGCAATGTGCGAGTAGGTGCAGGATTTAAGCTGATGACTCACTGCCAGAGTTCGTATGGATCCCGGCTTGCGCCGGGATGACGATTGATATGCTATCCGGCTATCACTTATTCTACGTAATTCACCGTTTGGTCAAAACGCCGGCAAATTCGCCATCTCGTGATCTCGCAGCGTTTTGCGCGCTGTTTCAAATTCCGGTAGCAGCGATTGCACGGTAGCCCAGAACTGCGGACCGTGATTCATTTCACGCAGGTGAGATAGTTCGTGGGCCACCACATAATCAATATTGGGCAGCGCAAAATGCATTAGTCGCCAGTTCAGGCGTATGCGTCCATCGGCAGTACACGAGCCCCATTGCGTGCTGGCCGAGGACAGTGCAAAGCCCTTGAATGCAACGCCGAGTTTTGATGCGTAAATTTCCAGTCGTTCTGCAAAGACGCGTTTTGCTTCCGCTTGCAGCCAACCTTGCACGCGGTCTTTCAATTGTTGTTCTGTCGCTGATGCCGGTAGGCTGACATGTAGCTCTCGGGTTTGCTCGTCAAAACGTATGCCGGTGTTAGCTGCATCGGCAATGCGGACCACGATGTCGGCACCCAGATAGGGAAGGCGTGCGCCATCACGCCATTCCATGGGTGGTTGCAAACGTCTGACTGAACGTTCACGCTGTTCATTGATTTTTTTAAAAATCCACGCTCGCTTTTCTGTAATCGTCAATTCGATCTCGGCTACTGTTACCCAGCGTGGTGCCGTTACGCGCAAACCTTCATCATCAATCAGGAATCCAATGGTGCGTCGTTTTGAACGGAGTAGCCGGTAATCCAGCGTATGGTCATCAAGCCGCAGACGCCTGTGACCCGCTGGGATGGGTAGTTCAGGAACGGTAGAGCGTGGTGGCTCAGTATCGACTTTGGCACCCGGCAGCAGATCCAGCAGTGAGAGCTGATTGGGATCGGCAAATTTTTGGCGAAGGTACTGCTTGAGTGACATGGCCGTTTACGATCAAGTGCGGATTGAAGTGGAAGCACTCATGCTTGATTGGCGACCGAGCTAGCAGGGTTTGGGGCTGCATAGGCTGCGGGCGTAATCACGCGCATTTCGGATTCTATCCAATTTTCTACTTGCACCATGAGTTCTGCAGACGAAAGACCTTCGGGCGATATGGGTTTGCCTATGGAGACGGTGATCAATCCCGGTTTTTTGATGAAAGCATTACGTGGCCAGCAGTCGCCTGAATTCATTGCGATGGGTACCACTGGCGTTTTGGTACCTATGGCGAGAATCGCGCCACCTGCTTTGTATTTACCTTGCTGCCCTACCGGTGTGCGTGTACCTTCGGGGAACATGATCACCCACTGACCATCATCCAGTCTGCGCCGACCCGTTTGTATGACTTGCGACATCGCATCGCGCCCTTTGCTGCGATCAATCGCAATCATGCGCATCATGCCAAGTCCCCAGCCAAAGAAGGGTATGTACAACAATTCTTTTTTAAAAACAAAAATCAGTGGCCGTGGCATCAGCCAGCAGAAAAAAATAGTCTCCCAAGCTGACTGGTGCTTGGAAAGCAAAATCACGGGTGCATCCGGCAAATTCTCCATGCCCTTGACTTCCCACCGTAGGCCACACACCGCGCGCGCTGCCAAAGTGACGAAGACGTTCCAGCGGGTGATCAGATAGTAGCGTTGCCTATAAGGCAGCAGAAAAAATCCAAAGCAGGCGATAGCCCAAACCACGGTAGCAATGATGACCAGGAGTGTGAACAGACTTGCGCGCAGAAACAGGGCAGGGCGAGACATACGAGCTCCACAGACGACAAACGATCGCCGTCTGAATGATGTTATTTGTTTTTCTCTTTCAGCAGCACGGAACGAGCAAGTTCAACCGTCTCGGTTTTATGCTGAATACTGTTCAGAAGATGTTCTGCGGCAGCTGCCAGATTATCCAGCACGATCGTACCTGGCGGCAGACCACCGGTTTCAATGGTGCGCTTGCCTTTGCCAGTGCGCACCAGATAGGGCGTGCAGCCGACTTCGAATGCTGCTTGCAGATCGCGTAGTGAATCACCGACGAAGGGAGTGCCGGTGAGTTGGATATCGAAGCGCTGACCGATGGCTCTCAACATGCCGGGGCGCGGTTTACGACAATCGCAAAAATCTTCGGGGGCATGGGGGCAGAAAAAAATGGCATTCACATGAGCGCCCACAGTCTGCGCTTCCAGATGCAGCTTTTGATGAATGGCGTTGAGTGTACGCATATCAAACAGGCCGCGGGCCAAACCTGCCTGATTAGTCGCAACGGCTACGCGGTAGCCATGCTGATTCAGGCGAGCAATCGCCTCGAGTGAGCCGGGAATCGCCCGCCACTCGGCAGCCGACTTGATGTACTGGTCGGAATCCTCATTGATCACGCCATCGCGGTCGAGGATGATCAGTTTGGAAGTCACCATAGTCACAGTTTTTGCACCGGGTTCATGCAGCGAGTCGGGAAATATCGGCGACGCGATTCATCATCGCGTGTAGCGACTGTAGCAAGGCCAGTCGGTTTGCACGCAGCGCGGCATCTTCGGCCATGACCATCACGTCATTAAAAAATGCATCTACATCGTCGCGCAGATTAGCTAACGCGTTGAGGGTGGCGGTGAAGTCGCCATTGGCGAAGGCCTTGTCTACCGCGATGCGCGTTTCTGTCATCGCACCATACAGTCGCTGTTCAGCGGGTTCGGCGAGTAATCCGGGCTGTACCTCACTTTGCACGCCTTCATTCTTTTTCAGAATATTCGTGATGCGCTTGTTCGCCGCTGCCAGCGATTGTGCTTCGGGTAGGGCAGCGAAAGCTTTCACGGCATCCAGACGCTCGATGATGTCATCGAGTCGATCCGGCATGGGTGCGACTACGGCTTCAATCGCATCCTGCGCATAGCCTCGCTCACGCAGTTGGCCACGCAGTCTCTCATAGACAAAGTTTTTTGCGTCAGCGACAGGGTCGCTGAAATGCGCATTTCCCGAGAACTGCTGAGAGGCTTGGCTCAGCAGATGCGACACAGACAGCGGTAAACGCTGTTCCATCAGCATACGGATGATGCCCAAGGCATGACGGCGAAGTGCAAACGGATCTTTGTCACCCGACGGCGCCAGTCCTATGCCCCAGATACCGACCAGTGTCTCCAGCTTGTCTGCCATAGCCACCACCGTACCGGTGCGCGTCGTTGGCAGTGTGTCGCCGGCAAAGCGGGGTTGGTAATGCTCGCCAATGGCTGTCGCAACTTCATCAGCTTCGCCATCATGTCGTGCGTAATACGTGCCCATGATGCCCTGCAGTTCAGGGAATTCGCCCACCATATCAGTCAGCAAATCAGCTTTGGATAATTGCGCGGCGCGTTTTGCTTGTTCGATATTGGCATCAAGTGCGCCGGCGATGGCGACCGCAAGCGCCACGACGCGTTCATTACGCTGTGCCTGCGAGCCTAGCTTGTTGTGATACACCACATTGCCCAGAACCGAAAGTCGATCAATGAGTGCCTTCTTCTTGTCTTGTTCAAAAAAGAATTTGGCATCCGACAGACGCGGGCGAACCACACGTTCATTGCCGCCGATGATGTGCTGAGGATCTGCGGTTTCGATATTTGACACAATCAAAAAGCGCGAGCGTAATTTGCCTTGAGCATCCGTGAGCGCAAAATACTTTTGATTTGTTTGCATCGTGAGGATCAGGCACTCCTGTGGCACGGCCAAAAACTCTGGATCAAAATGACATTCATAGACCACCGGCCATTCGACCAGTGCGGTAACTTCGTCGAGCAGCGATTCGGGCATCAAGATTTGATCGCTACCGGCTTTGGATACTAGGTCCTGACGAATTTTTTCCTTGCGTTCGGTGAAGTTTGCGAGAACGAGACCGTCTTCTTTCAATAATGCGGCGTAGTGCGAGGCCGAAGGAATGCTCACAGTCGTTTTCTTTGAAAGGAAACGATGTCCCAGTGTGGTGCGTGAAGATTGCAAGCCCAGCAGAGATACCGATATCAGTGTGTCGTCCAATAATGCAATCAGCCCATGCACCGGCCGTACAAATTGCACCGTTTCACCATCAGGGCGCTGATATGTCATCAGCTTGGGTATCGGCAGCTTCGCGATACTTTCTTCGAGCGTCGCTTGCAAGCCTGCAGCAAGTGATTCACCTTTGGCGGTGTAGCTGAAATAAAAACTCTCGGCCTTGCCATCGTTTGCTCGCTCGAGCTCAGATAATGTGATTTGTTCGCGTCCCGCGGTCAGCGCCAGTGCGGCAAGTTTTTTGGTCAACGGGGCAGTGGGCTGACCTTCTTTGTCCAGCGCGACAGACAGAGGCAGTACTTTTTCACGGATTTGTTTATCCGATGCGACCGCATGGACACCGGTGATGCTCACCGCTAGTCGGCGAGGAGATGCATAGGCGATGACGCTTGCATCAGCATCCGCCAGTGAACGCTGTGTCAGACCTTGCAGCATTGCTGCCGCAAAGGCATCACCCAGTTTGGACAGGACCTTGGGTGGCAGTTCTTCGGTTAATAACTCAACCAGCAGTGTTTGCTTCATGTTCTTCGCTTGTAGAAATGCTTTGATCGTATCTTTTACGCCGCGCGTGTAGCGTCACCCAGCATGGGGAACCCTAATTGTTCGCGAGAGGCGTAGTAGGCTTGTGCGACTGCACGTGCCAAATTGCGTATGCGTCCGATGTAGGCTGCCCGCTCAGTCACCGAGATCGCGCCTCGTGCATCCAGCAGATTGAAGGTGTGCGCTGCCTTGAGCACCATCTCGTAAGCGGGCAATGCCAACGGCACTGCCATCAGGCGCTGCGCTTCGGATTCGTAATTGCCGAACAGCGAGAACAGGAATTCCGTGTTTGCATGCTCGAAGTTATAGGCAGATTGCTCGACTTCGTTTTGGTGAAATACATCGCCGTAGGTCAGTCGGCGTTGCACGCCATGCTCTTCCCACTCGGTCCACACTAAATCGAATACGTTTTCGACGCCCTGTAGATACATCGCCAGACGCTCGATGCCGTACGTGATTTCACCGAGTATCGGCTTGCAGTCGATGCCGCCCACTTGCTGGAAGTAAGTGAACTGCGTCACCTCCATGCCATTGAGCCAGACCTCCCAGCCCAGACCCCAGGCACCCAGCGTGGGATTTTCCCAGTCGTCTTCCACGAAACGCACATCGTTGGCTTTGAGATCAAGCCCCAGCGCTGCCAAAGAGCCTAGATACAGTTCAAGAATATTTTCTGGCGCAGGCTTTAGCACGACCTGATATTGGTAGTAGTGCTGCATGCGATTGGGATTTTCGCCGTAGCGGCCGTCTTTCGGACGACGCGAGGGCTGCACATAGGCAGCGCGCCAAGGCTCGGGTCCGATCGCGCGCAGAAAAGTCGCGGTGTGTGAGGTACCGGCGCCGACTTCCATGTCGTAGGGCTGCAGCAGCGCGCAGCCTTGCGCATCCCAGTAGTCCTGCAAGGTGAGAATAATTTGCTGAAAGCTAGGAGGGGTTTTCATCGGTGCGAGTGAGTTGGCCAGCAGCGACCGGCGGCGCACAGGCGGCCATCGGATTCATTGCTCAGGAAAAGCAGAATTTTAGCCTTTTTTGCTGCCGCGACGGCTTTTCCAGAGTAGCGCGAGGAGCAGCATCAAGGCGATCCCAACCGGCGGCACATTACCCAGCCGGACATAAGGCGTTACGCCCTGTGTGCCTTGCACCTTGGCGGCCAGGCTGCCTTGCGTAAAAGCAGGTAATTGCGCGCTAACTTCGCCTCGCGCATCAATGACTGCGGTCATGCCGGTATTGGTCGCGCGCAGCATGGGCCGCCCTGTTTCTAGCGAGCGCATCTGCGAAATCTGCAAATGCTGAGGCAGCGCGATGGTATCGCCGAACCATGCAATATTGGAAACGTTCAAAAGCAGGCTGGGCACGGGCGCATTGCGTTCAATGGCGGCGTATAGCTGCGCTGCGATTTCTTCGCCAAACAAATCTTCGTAGCAGATATTGGGTAGAACCCACTGATCCCTCACACGAAACGCGGGTTGAATCAGATCACCGCGCCCGAAGTCGCCCAGCGGTATCGTCATCAGGTCAACGAACCAGCGCGCGCCCGGAGGAATGAATTCACCAAACGGTACCAGATGATGTTTGTCATAGCGGTAGGCAGGTGCATCCACCTGTCCTATACCTAGCACGCTATTCAAATAAATGCCCGGTGCGCTGGTCCACGGCAAGCCTATCAGCAGCTGGCTGCGGCTCGTCTGAGCAAAATTGGCTAACTGATCCAGATAATCCGGCGGTAGATAATCGGGCAGCACAGGCAGCGCGGTCTCAGGTGTAACGATTAGATCGGCGGGCGCTTCCGTGATGAGTTGCTGGTACAGCGATAGCGATGCCTGCAGTTGAGATGCCGTGAATTTCATGTCCTGCGGCACATTGCCCTGGAGTAGGCGAACCGATAGAGCTTCACCCTTGGGCTCGGTCCAGCGTATCTGATGCAGCGACATGCCTGCGACTGGCAGAGCTACCAGCAGTGAGAGTGCGATGCGATGTCGGCCACGCAAATGAAGGAGCAGCGCGAGTGCCCCAGCCATAAGTGCCGCCAGCCATCCCACTCCGTACACACCTACAAGCGCAGCAAAACCGGAGAGCGGACTTTGCGTATGCGCATAACCTGTCACCAGCCAGGGGAAACCAGTAAAAATCCAGCCGCGGGTCCAGTCCGCCAGCATCCAGCAGGCCGGCAGTATTAGCAGAGCAGTGATTGTTGGTGATTGAAATGGGCGCGCCAGACGTGCAGCAAGGTAAAGCGCGATGCCGTAAAGCAGTCCGAGGCTGGCAGCCAGCAGCAGTACGGCGGCGATTGCGAGCAGTGATGGCAGACCGCCATACACATGCAGACTCACATACAGCCAATGCGTACCTGCAGCAATCGACGCCAAGCCAAATAACCAGCCTGATTGGGCCGTTGCGCGGGGCGAATCCTGCGACAGCGTGTGCGAAAAAAGTAGTGCCAGCGCAAAAATCTGCAGCGGCCACCAGCCGAAGGGTGCAAATGCAAACACCGTCAGCCCACCGGCGAGCAAGGGCAGTAGAACAGAGAAAAATGGAAACGGTAGAGGAATGGACATGAGCGAACGGTACGCAATCAGCCGAGACCGGTCACGTCATCGGTCGGATACGAGGCGCGTAGATCATTCTGACTCACCGAAGGAGCGCTCCGGGATTTTTTCGACCAGCAGCACGTGTAACTGACGCGCATCGGCACGCAGCACTTCAAAACGCAGCTGATCGATCTCGAAAATTTCACCCTTGCGCGGCATACGTCCGAGATGATTAGCGACTAGTCCACCGATGGTATCGACATCTTCACTTGATAGCGTGGTACCCAGTGCGTCATTGAATTGCTCGAGTTCGGTGAGTGCTTTCACTCGCCACCGCAGTCCGGCGTTTGCTTCGTTGACCTCGAGGATATTGTCTTCTTCCTCATCGAAATCGTATTCATCCTCGATGTCGCCAACGATCTGCTCGAGTACATCTTCAATCGTGATCAGTCCAGCGACGCCGCCGTATTCATCGACCACGATCGCAATATGGTTGCGATTGGAGCGGAAGTCACGCAGCAGTACGTTTAGTCGTTTGGATTCGGGGATATAAACCGCTGGGCGCAGCATGCCACGCAAGTCGAAACTGTCGCTGGCGTAATAGCGCAGCAGGTCTTTGGCCAGAAGAATGCCGACGACTTTGTCGCGATCGCCATCGACGGCAGGGAAACGAGAATGCGCGGTTTCCAACACCATCGGCATCCATTCCTCAATCGGGCGGGCGATATCGACGACATCCATTTGTGATCGCGGAATCATGATGTCGCGCACCGACAGATCCGACATCTGAAACACACCTTCGATCATGGACATGGCGTCGGCATCGAGCAGATTACGCTCCTGCGCGTCATGCAGCAGTTCTAGAAGTTCGGCGCGATTCTCAGGTTCGGGGGAGATCAGCGCGGTCAGGCGCTCGAATAATGAGCGGTGTGGCTTGTTTTCGGCAGATGGACTGCCGGGGGGATAGTCTTGCATATGGCGTGATGCCGAGTGATGAAGCCTCAAGGATACCGTAAAACAGCAGGCGTGCTAGGTTTGTTAAATTGAAATCTTCCCGGCTTTGTGATCCGAGATGTCTGCATAAGGGTCTGGTATACCCAAACCAGCCAGTATCTCGGTTTCGAACTTTTCCATTTCCTCTGCATCATCCTCGACCTCATGGTCGTAGCCCTGCGCGTGCAGTACGCCATGCACCACCAAATGCGCCGCATGTTGTGCCGACGATATCCTACGCTCGGCTGCTTCGCGCATCAGTACATCGACGCAAAACACGATGTCCGCTTGCACGATGGCGTCTTCGGTTTCGCCGTATGCGAAGGTCAGCACATTAGTCGCGTAGTCTTTCTCTCGATAGTCGCGATTAAGCGTACGACCTTCAGATTCATCGACAAACCGTAAAGTTAATTCTGCCGGTCCCAGCAGCGCTGCCTGAACCCAGCGACGCAGCAGCGGGCGCGGCAAATCAGCCGCGAGGCGATCGTCGGCAAACTGCACTGATAACGTGAGCTTATTTTTTGCGGCCATCACGCAAGGTTTCCGCTACGACCGTTGCCGCGCTGGCGGCATCATAGGCATCAACGATACGGCCCACGAGTGGATGACGCACCACGTCCGCACTGGTAAAGCGCGTGAAAGCAATGCCGCGCACTGATGACAATACCGTCAGCGCATCCACCAGGCCACTTTTCTGACCGCGCTGCAAATCGATCTGGGTCACATCGCCGGTCACCACCGCCTTGCTGCCAAAGCCTATGCGTGTGAGGAACATCTTCATTTGCTCTGGGGTGGTGTTCTGCGCCTCATCCAGAATGATGAATGCATGATTGAGGGTGCGTCCGCGCATGTAGGCCAGCGGTGCGATTTCGATGGCCTGCTTTTCAAACATTTTTTGCGTGCGATCGAAACCGAGCAGATCGTAGAGCGCGTCATAGAGCGGTCGCAGATAGGGATCGACCTTCTGCGCCAGATCGCCCGGCAAGAACCCGAGTCGTTCACCAGCTTCAACGGCGGGTCGTGTCAGCACAATGCGCTTGACTGCATCACGCTCAAGCGCGTCAACGGCGCAGGCAACGGCTAGATAGGTTTTTCCGGTGCCTGCCGGTCCCACACCGAATGTCACGTCGTGCTCGAGTATGGCTTTTAGATACTGACTCTGATGCGGCGTTCTGCCACGCAGATCGCTGCGCCGAGTTTTCAGTACCGGGCTCTGGCTGGTTTCTTCCGGATCTTTTTTCGTCAGGATCGCGGACTTTTCTGTGCTCACGCCCTGCGATGCGCGCTGCTCAACGAGTGCCAGCTGGATATCTTCAACTGATATTGATTTGTCTGCTTGCGCATAAAATTTTTCCAGCATCTCGACCGCACGCTCAGCGTTCACGCCATCGGCGATAAACTTTTCGCCGCGTCTAAAAATGGTGACATCCAGCGCTGCAGCGATCTGGCGCAAATTTTCATCAACCGGGCCGCACAGGTTCGCCAGCCGGTTGTTGTCGACAGGATTCGGCAAAAAATATTGCGTGTCAGAAGAAGAGTTTTTCAATGGAAGGTTCTTATTGTCGAATGACGAGTTCGCCGCGCAGCGAATAGGGATTGCTGGCCGTGATGTTGATATCGATTAACTGTCCTGTCAGACGGGCACCATTCGGCCCACCGTCAAAATTCACCACACGATTGTTTTCGGATCGTCCTTGCATCTCGTGCGTATCGCGTTTGGACGGGCCTTCCACCAGCACGCGCTGCACCGAGCCAACCATCGCATCAGAATAGCGACGTGTATTGTCGGCAATGACTTTTTGTAAGTGCTGCAATCGCTCGAGCTTGACTGCGTGTGGCGTATCGTCAGGCAAATTGGCCGCAGGCGTGCCCGGCCTTGGGCTGAAGATAAAAGAATAACTGTTGTCGTAGCCGATATCGTCTACCAGTTTCATCAGCGCTTCGAAATCCGCATCCGTCTCGCCGGGGAAGCCCACGATGAAATCGGAGGACACAATGATGTCGGGCCGTACTTCGCGTAATCGCCGAATGATGGATTTGTATTCCAAGACCGTATAGCCACGCTTCATCGCTGCCAGAATTTTGTCCGAACCATGCTGCGCCGGCAAGTACAGATGGTTGACCAGCTTAGGTACGCGGGCATAGACATCGATCAGTCTTTGCGTGAACTCCTTGGGATGACTGGTGACGTAGCGTATGCGTTGTATGCCATCGAATTCAGCGATGTATTCAATCAGCAGCGCAAAGTCGGCAATCTCGCCATCAGCCATCACACCGCGATAAGCATTAACGTTTTGTCCAAGCAGGGTGATTTCACGCACACCCTGATCGGCTAGTTGTGCCACTTCGGTCAGCACATCCTCAAAGCGTCGGGAGACTTCCTCACCGCGTGTGTAGGGAACGACGCAATAGCTGCAATATTTACTGCACCCTTCCATGATGGAGATGAATGCACTGGTACCCTCGACGCGCGGCGGCGGTAGATGGTCAAATTTTTCAATTTCCGGAAAACTGATATCGACTTGAGAGCGGCCACTCGCACGACGCTCGCGCAGCAGGTCGGGCAGCCGATGTAAGGTCTGGGGACCAAACACCACATCGACATACGGCGCCCGCTTGATAATCGCTGCGCCCTCTTGAGAAGCAACGCAGCCGCCGACACCGATCACCAGATCAGGATTTTTTTTCTTGAGTTCGCGTACCCGCCCCAGATCGGAAAAGACTTTTTCCTGCGCTTTTTCGCGCACGGAGCAGGTATTGAACAGAATGATATCGGCATCCTCGGGCGTGTCGGTTCGGACCAGGCCTTCGGAGGCGTTCAGCACATCGGCCATCTTGTCAGAGTCATACTCGTTCATCTGACAACCAAAGGTCTTAATGAATAATTTCTTTTGCATTCAGGATGAAAAACAGAAAAAGGCTCAAAGCCAGAGAGCGGGGACACGCGGAGGGCGCGTGCTGCCTGCAGAAAATACAGCCGGAAAATGCCCAAAATTATAGCAGGCGCCTGCCTCGCCCGTGATGCGGGTTGTTTGACGTCAGGCGATCCCACCTTGCCTTGGTCCGCCGTCGTCCGCAGCGGCGATCTCTGGCAGAATTGACTGATTAATTCACCTGATGCGGCCAGATCTGATGTCACCTGTCCTCCCACTCGGCCGCTGCTGCCGCACGCTAATTCTGCTGATGTTGCTGACGTGGTCCGCCGGCGCTAGCGCTCAAGCTGCCGACTGGCCCTTATGGGAAAACTTTCGTCGTCATGCGATACAAAGTGACGGCCGGGTGATCGAGCGTCGCGCCGATGACAGAACGACCTCCGAAGCTCAGGCGTATGCCTTGTTCTTTGCGCTGGTCGCTAACGATAGAGCGCAATTCGAGCGCTTGTTGTCATGGACCCAAAACAATCTGGCTAATGGTGACTTGCGCGCACAACAGCCTGCCTGGTTGTGGGGCTCGGATGTCACATCTCGATGGCGCGTGCTGGACGCCAATCCCGCCGCTGATGCTGATTTCTGGCTGGCGTACACATTACTTCAGGCTGGGCGGCTTTGGCAGGTGCCGGATTACAGCACGACGGGCTTGGCGCTGCTGCAGCAAATTCAGACCAGCCAGCAAGTGAACCTGCCGGGTTTTGGAATAACCGTGCTCCCCGGTCGACACGGTTTTACGCTCGACAAATCCCGCTGGCGCATCAACCCCAGTTACCTGATGCCACAGCAACTGCGTGCATTTGCTCAGCATGATCCTGCCGGTCCTTGGCAGTCCATGGTCGATAGTCTCCCCGTAATGATTCGAAAGGCCAGTCCGGCGGGATTCGTGCCGGACTGGGTTGTTTACCAGGAGGACAAGGGTTGGGTCCCTGATCCCGTTACCGGTTCAGTCGGATCTTATGATGCGATTCGCGTTTATATGTGGGTTGGTATGATGGATGAAGCCGATCCTTCGCGCGCTGCTTTGTTGCGCGCCACGTCGGGTATGCGGCGCGCGCTGCAGAGCTCGCAAGGTTCGCTGGAAATCATCAATACCGCCACAGGTGCTGCCCGTGGCAAAACGCCGGCCGGTTTTGCCGCAGCCTTACTGCCCTATGCGTTGGCTATGCAGCAGCCAGCACTGCGCGAGCGACTACAACAGCAAGTGCAAGCAACCCAGCAGAGGGCTTTTTTCAGCGCGCAAAGTCATTATTACGATCAGGTACTGGCGCTATTCAGTCTTGGTTTTATGGAGCACCGCTTTCGTTTCGATGCGCAGGGCGCCTTGATAACTTCGTGGGCTTCAGCGTCTGCACACTCTCGGTAGGCCCCGTTTAGTTTAGAAGCTTGTCGAAAGTGCGATCCCTGCGTAGTTGGTGTTGTTGTTGCGATCGTCCGGTTCCTCTCTGCCGCCGTTGAGTTCCAAAATTAGCTTCTCGCTCACCTTCAAGGCAACGAAGAGACCTTGTTTTTTTACTCCGTAGTTTCGTCCATCAAGCCATTTTCCTTCGATACCAATGCGATATCTTTCCGTCGGGCGCATGCCAATTCGCGCGCGTACAAAACTGCTGGATGTGCCGGTTGAGTAGTTTGCAATCAGATCAGTATCCACTCTGCTGCTCAGCTGACGTGACAGCATGATCTGCGGATTGAAGGTGAAGAGATTGCCGGCTCTGTCATTGGCGGGCGCATAGGGGGTGAGTTTTACATCTCTGTAACCTACTGTAGCTGACAAATCGACCGAGCCGCTTTCCAAACGCCAGGTTCTACCCATGCCAGCATCAATCCCATTGGATCTGCCATCGATACTAACGGTGGGTCCCCGTTCACTATTTTGGTAACCGTAAGCAGTTGAGCTCGCAACGAATTTGCGATACCAACCGTTACCCAGTTGCTTACCCTCTGTGGGCATAATCAAACCTAGGTACGAGTGAGTCGTCAATGAGGATCCCTCGACACCTGAAAAAACGACTGACTCAGCGCTCGCGAGTTGTGGCAGAAAGAGCCCGATTGCCAGCAACGGTTTTAGAATTTTTGAGCATGGTTCCTGGTGAATTTTCATTTTTTCTCTCCCAAATTAATCGTGGCTTTGATGATTCAATCGGTAGCGACTGGCGCTTAGGCTTAAGTAACAGAACAAAATGGCGGAAGCCGAGCATCAATGCCTTATGCAAAAGCATCATTCCCATCGTCAGTGCGTTTTTTCGATATTGGCCGCGCCGCACATTGCGATCGAGCTGGGCACTGGAACCAAAGGCGATCGCGATAGCTGATCGCTCACTTGCAGTGTCGTTGAGCTGATAAGACAATCCCACTGCGACACGTCCATCCTGCAGTTGCGTTATTTTTTGTACCCTTGCGTCGAAGCTGGGTTGGCCATCAATAACCAAGCTGACCGGATGCTTGTGGATGAGTGCGACCCAGATAGCACTGTGACTGTCCGTCACGACAGCGGCGCCCGAGGCGGATGCATCGGTTAGCGTGCCATTCTGTGTGTGTTCCGGTCCAATTTGCAGTTGGACGTTTGATTCAACCTTTGGTCTTGGCTCTGTGCGTCGCTGTTTTCGCTCAAGTGTTACGCCCAGTGCGCAAAGCAGAAAAATAAAATCCGTCAGTGTCCAGAAGCTGACAAAAAGCAGCATGTCACGCTGCGAAGGCTCATTGATGATGCGCAGGGCCCCTGCCGAAAGAGCGGCAATGCTCAGGAAAAGCATCCAATAGAACGGCTTTGCCATGGACGACACAAAATCCTGTTCAAGGATTTCAGATTTGGGCGTCACTAGAAATTTTGCTGCACGAAAATTACCTAAAAGTTTCAGTTCGCTACTCGCTAAATGCAACGACTGTATGACCTCATACAGATGAGTAACAAACGGCCAGCGGAATCGGCCATGTAAGTACTGACCTGTAATCAGTGAGCCTATAAGCGCGGGCACGCAGTAGGAGAGCGCATCGGATACTGACGTCTCAGCCAGCGTCACTCCCCAGAGTAGGGCAATGATGGGCATGAACATCAGACACAAGCGCGACACCGGGAAACCCCAGAACAGTGAGAAGTTGGTGTACATCAATCGCTGCATGAAACTCAGGCCTTTGAGTCCCCAGGGATTTTTCAGAAAAAATATCTGCCACATACCCTGTGCCCATCGCGCGCGCTGCTGAATGAAGCCGCTGAAGGTGTCTGGCTGCAAGCCGGAAACAAGGGGGGCATCTAAGTAGGCCGAGGTATAGCCGTGACTAAAGGCTTCTAGGGAAGTCTCCGCATCTTCGGTCAAAGTGGAAGTGGAAAATCCACCAATGTCATCCAATGCCGAGCGGCGCAGCATTGCCGCCGATCCGCAAAAAAATGCGGCGCCCCAGTAGTCCAGACCGGGCATGGTTGCGTAATAGAATTTTTCGTTTTCAGCTGGTGATTGCGCATCCGTCAGCAGATTGCGCTCCAGAGGATCGGGCGTTACGAAATTGTGTGCGGTTTGCACTAGGAAAAGCTTCTCGTCTTCGAGAAAAAATCCCAGTGTTCTTTCGATGAAATCTGCGGTCGGTACATGATCGCAATCCAGAACAACGATAAAGTTTCCCTGCGTGAGGGGTAGTGCATCGTTCAGGTTGCCCGCCTTTGCATGGATATTCTTCTCGCGAGCGAGATAATGTGCGCCGAATTGCGAGGAGATATCTTTGATGCGCCGAGCTCTCCAGGCAGCAGTTTGCCTGCGTGCCGGATCGGACTGATGTAACTTCTCATGCGTGCCGCCATCGTCGAGCACATAAACGTTTAATTTTTGAGTGGGATAGCGCATCTGTGTTGCCGCTATCACCGTCGTTTTGAGTAACTCCGGATCTTCATCATAAGTCGTGATGTAGACGTCAACGTTAGGCAGCAGGGAGGCGTCGACAGGAAGCGGCGGGGAAGTCCGCTTGATATTTTTCAGGTGGGGGATTTGCCCAAGCGTTCCTATGACAAACACATAGCATTCCGCGATAAACAAAGTCAGGCCACAGACTGCTGAAGTAAGGCCGGATTCCAATGGCAGGGATTCTGAACCACGCCAAATCAAATAGCGGAGGAAGAGCAAGGTGCTACCGAGAATCAGCAATATCCTGACGACATTGGCTGACGCCAGTTGCTGGCGGTCACGCCAGAACAAAGACAGGATCAGCATAAACGTCAGCAGGCAGATGGAGCCCGCGATTTGTAGGTCACGAGAGGCCGGCAGGCTTGCGATCATGACCAACCCACAGCCAACAGCGATAGCAGCCAAGCCAAATTTCATGCCGGAGGGCGGACGGTGCAGATGACGCGTCAAACTCGGGGTACTGGGCATGGGCAGAACACCTTTTTATTAATTTTTTGTTAAATCAATAGTATTGCTAAAAATTCATAATGTCTTGGCATAGTTTACTCATTTTATTATCAGTCTGACAATTAAAATTATGGAAACGGGCAATTAAATCGCTTTAATTCCCTGGGAGAAAGTTATGGACGGTCTAGGCCTGAGGATTGCCTGATGGACTGACCGAGGATGGCGCACTCAAGGCATCAGCGGTTTTTGATGGACCAACGTCGATGCGCAAGCTGAAACCGAAGTAACGAAGCGAGAAAAATTTTCTGGTTTGTCTGGACTGCGCTGATTCGCCCACAGAAAGCCAAAAGATGCCATGTGGGCGTGGAGTGTGTATCAGGCTAGATAATGAATTACCAAATATGCGGCGATGTAAATTCGAGGGTTATTTGGTTTGCACGTGGTTAAAAGTTTGTGAGAGCAACTGAAAAGTAGTCTAGTCAAAACCAAACTACTTTTAGATGTAAAAAAAGCACGTAGATTTCTCTAGGTGCTTGATTTAAATATGAATTTTGGTGGTGATAGGTGGACTTGAACCACCGACCCCAGCATTATGAGTGCTGTGCTCTAACCAACTGAGCTATATCACCACGAAGCCCGAAATTATGGCGGCTGCCCACTTAAGTGTCAACCTGGCTCCTAGCGCAGCTTTGCCAGCAGCAGCTTGGACGGCTCCTGTGCCAAGCAATCCACCACGATACGGTCCGTCATCCCGCGCAGCCAGGTCAGCTGCCGCTTGGCGAGTTGCCGAGTGGCGGCGATGCCTTTTTCTCTAAGTTCTTGCTCACTTATTACGCCATCTAGGTATTCCCACGCCTGCCGGTAGCCCACACAGCGCATGGACGGAAGTCCGGGGTGCAGATCGGGGCGGGACTTGAGCGCGCGTACTTCATCAAGCAGACCGGGATGACTTTTCAGCATCTGGTCAAATCGGTAAGCGATACGGTCATGCAAGACGCTGCGATCTGAGGGCTCAAGTGCAAGTGAAACCAATTCAAAAGGCAACGTTGCAGGTGGCGTCCGCGCAAGCAGTTCCGACATCGGCTTGCCTGTCAAAGCGATGATCTCCAGCGCGCGCTGTATGCGCTGAGAATCATTGGGCTTGAGACGAGCGGCAGTAATGGGATCGAGTTCTGCCAAGCGAGCGTGCATGGCGGGCATGCCGTGCCGCGTCGCTTCCATATCGAGTTGCGCACGCAACGCGAGGTCAGCTTGGGGCAGTTCATCCAGCCCGTCACGTAGTCCTTTGAAATACAGCATGGTGCCGCCGACCAGCAAAGGTAGTTTGCCCCGTGCGTGAATATCCTGAATTAATTGCAAGGCATCCTCGCGGAATTGCATCACCGAGTACGATTCCGCTGGATCGCGAATGTCAATCAAATGATGCGGAACTGCCGCTTGTTCATCGGCGCTAGGCTTCGCCGTGCCAATGTCCATGCCACGATAGATCAGCGCTGAATCGACAGAAATAATTTCGCAGGGGAGCTCTTGTGCGATTGCGAGTGCTGCCGCTGTTTTGCCGGAGGCGGTCGGCCCCATGATGGCAACGACGCGGGGCTTTGCTGTAGTCATGCTGGTGCCGAGTGTGGGGCAATCCATCGCACGGCCATGAAATTCAGCGCGCCCAATGTGCAGGCGATGATGGCGAGTGGGTAAAGCGTTCCATTGTGCGTGGCGCCCACAATCGTGCCGATCACAAATGCACAGGCCATGAGCAGCGCACCCATTAGTCCGGCAGCAGTGCCTGCTTGTCGGGGGAAAGGTGCAATCGCGCCTGACTGCGTCACCGGGAAATTAATGCCGTGCGCGACCATGGTCAGAAACATCGCGCAAACGACCGTGCTCCAGTGCCATAGCCCACCGATGATTGCTAGCAGATAGAAAACACCTGCACCCAGCGAGCAGGCGGTACCGATGCGCAGAGCGTCTTTACTGCTGAGTGTTTTTAGTAATCGTCTGCAGATGAGTGTGCCGGTCATGTAGCCAGAGACACCCATCGCAAAGCAGTACCCGAACCATTGCGTGGGTACATCGAGCACTCGGATCAGTACGAATGAAGATCCGGAGATAAACATGAAAATACTGCTATAGGAGATTGCACCGGGAAAAGCGTAGGTCCAGAATTCGCGCGAACCCAGCACGAGGCGGTAGTTCTCCATAAGACCAGACAAGCGTGTCGCTTCCGGATTTTTATGTTCGTTCGTCTCTGGCAGCCTGAGTACGCAAGCCAGAAACAACAACGTAGAGAAAATACCCAGTGCGATAAATGCGGCGCGCCAGCCAAAGCTGACCTGTAAATACGATCCGAGTATGGGACCAAAAATAGGTGCTAGCGAGATCCAAGTACTGGCGCGTGCAATCACACGCGCGCTGTGTTCCGGCGCATAGGCATCGCGCACAATCGCCCGCGCGACCATCACCGCAGCACAGCAGCCCAGAGCTTGCAAAAAGCGTGCGGCAATCAGTAGCTCAATAGATCGTGACAAGCCGCACAAGATACTGGCAAGCAGATAAATTCCCAGCCCGCCGAGCAGCACCGGTCGACGACCAAAGCGATCCGACAGCGGCCCAACGATCAGTTGAGCACCACCAAAGCCGACGACAAACAAAGAGAGCGTCAGCTGCACTGTCGCCACCGGTACGCCGAAATCGGTCACCAGGGTTGGTAACGAAGCTAGATACAAATCCGTCGACAATGGCTGCATCATCAGCATGGCTGTGATCAGCACCAGTATGGGCGCGTGCGCGAATTGGGAAAGCGGCGGCTGGCTCATGAAATAAATAGTCGCGCTTACTGACCGCGCAGGAACAGCTTGTCCAGATCAGACAGCGCCAGCTGCACCCAAGTGGGCCGACCGTGATTGCACTGGTCCGCGCGATCAGTCGCTTCCATTTGGCGCAGTAGTGCATTCATTTCAGGGATGCTCAGCTGACGATTGGCTCGCACAGCGGTATGACAGGCGAGGGTGCCCAGCAGTTCGTTGCGCCGCTCGGTCAGTACATGCGAGCCGCCGTACTCTCGAACATCGCGCAGGATATCGCGCGCCAGTGCCTGCGCATCGCTGTTGGCCAGTAGCGCAGGTATTGCGCGTACTGCCAGCGTAGTGGGTGACAGCACGGCCATATCGAAACCGAGTGCGGCGAGTACTTCGCTGTTCTCCTCGACGGTGCCAATATCAACAGGATCAGCAATCAGCGTCACCGGTATCAGCAGCGGCTGCAGTTGTACTGAATCCGATTGCAGCGCATGCTTGAATTGTTCATAAAGAATGCGCTCATGGGCCGCATGCATGTCCACCAGCACCAGACCCGCACGATTTTGTGCAAGCACAAAGACGCCATGCAGTTGCGCAAGCGCGAAGCCGAGCGGGAATTCCTCGGTCTCTGCATCATGGGTGACATCGCTATTTGATTTGCCTGAAAAATTCGAAAGACCTGATGCATAGGCGGCCAGCGGCGATGGCGCTGTGGATGACAAAGCACCGCGAAACATTTCGCCATAGCTGAACGTGTTTTGTGCCACGCCCAAAGATGCTTGTCTGGGTTGATTTTGTATCCAGGGCAATGCACCTGATGCAGCAGGCATGGGTGCTGGCGCGGTTCCTTGTGCTGTTGCTGACGTGCGGGCCAGTGTGCGACTGACTGCGTGAAAGACAAATTGATGTACGGCGCGGCTATCGCGAAAACGCACTTCGATTTTTGAGGGATGTACATTCACATCCACTAATGCAGGATCGAGATCGAGGCGAAGTACATAGGATGGAAAGCGATCGCCATGCAGCACGTCCTGGTATGCGGCGCGCACTGCATGCGTGAGCAGCTTGTCGCGTACAAAACGACCATTCACATAAAAATACTGCGAGTCTGCTCGTGAGCGAGCGGCTGTTGGCAGTCCAACAAAGCCGTGCAAGCTCAGCGGCCCGGCGGCTTCTTCCAGTGGCAGGCGTGCCTGTGCGAATTCATCGCCCAAAATGTGCGAACTGCGTTGCTCGAGCGAGCTTTCTTGCCAGTGATCGACTGTCTTGCCGTTGTGGCTTAGGGTAAAGCGCACATCCGGTCGAGCCAATGCGATGCGGCGAACGACCTCAGCGCAGTGGCCGAATTCGGTTTGTTCTGTCTTGAGGAATTTACGACGGGCGGGTGTGTTGAAGTACAGATCCTGAACATCAATCACCGTGCCTTGTGCGCCGGATGCCGGTGATGCCTTGTCGGGCGAGTGGCCGCTGATTTGCCAGGCATGCGCCTGCGCATGACTGCGCGAGGTGAGTGTCAATTGCGAAACGGAAGCGATCGACGCCAGCGCCTCGCCGCGAAAGCCTAGCGTGTTGACGTTTTCCAGATCGACCAAGCTGGCGATTTTGGAGGTTGCATGGCGTGCCAGCGACAAAGGTAATTGTTCAGGCGGTATGCCACAGCCGTTGTCGGTGATGGCGATTCTTTTTACGCCGCCGGCCTCCAGCCTGACCGTGATTTGTGTCGCGCCCGCATCCAGTGCGTTTTCCAGGAGTTCTTTGACGACAGCAGACGGGCGCTCGATGACTTCGCCGGCCGCAATCTGCGAAATCAGCTGATCAGGTAGCGGTCGAATGACCCGTTCTGCAGGGAGGGAGTTGCTGGTCGTTTGAGACATCACCTGATTATACCGAGGGTGGCAGAACACTTTTCAGGCGCGTTCTGTCATGCCATTGGCAGAACCAGCGTGTATCATCGGCGCTTTTTGCGGCTTCTCTCAGGCGGACAATGGATTTTTCACAACTTCTGAGCCTTGTGCTTCATGTCGATAAATCGCTGGACACGATGCTGTTGGCCTACGGGCCCTGGGTATATGCGGTTTTGTTTGCGATTGTATTTGCGGAAACAGGACTGGTAGTTTTCCCTTTTTTGCCCGGTGACACGCTGTTATTTGTCGGTGGCGCATTCTGCGCGAATGGCGAGATGGATGCCGGACTTCTTATCGTGCTCCTGATACTCGCCGCAGTCATCGGCAACACCGTGAATTACTACGTGGGTCGCGCAATCGGTCAGCAAGTCTATACCCGCAATTATCGTTGGCTTGACAGACAAGCGCTCGAAAAAACACATGCCTTCTTTGACAAACATGGTGGCAAGACCATCGTCATCGCGCGCTGGTTGCCCGTGGTGCGCACCTTTGCGCCATTTGTGGCGGGTGTCTCCGGTATGAGTCTGGCGCGCTTTCAGTTCTATAACGTGACTGGTGCCGTGTTTTGGGTGGTGGCGCTGGTGATGGCCGGCTACTTCTTCGGCAATATCCCCGTGATTCGAGATCATCTCAATACCATCGTGCTACTCGGTGTGGCTGCGGCCGTGGTGCCGGTAGCGCTGGGTGCGGTGTGGCGGTTTGTTGCTAAGTTTCGCAAAGGTGGGGCATCTGGCGCTGCCAGTGTTTCAGACAAAGACGCTGGATCCCGGCTTCCGCCGGGATGACAGTTTGGGAGCCAGAAGTCTCAATTACGTCAACACCTGCATGTGATGACTGCTGCATGGGCAGACCGCATGTGGTCTGAAACCCCCGCTGCACCCTCCGCCGGGATGACGACTTTAAAGCCAATAGACCTTCGAACGTCATCCCAGCGAAAGCTGGGATCCAGCGTCTTTACACTGCTACTGGCAGTGTGTGCTTTTAGGTGATTGAACTTGCTAACACGAAATACAGCTATAAAAAAAATTCCCTGCAAGTACCCATCAGGTAAGCGGATTCTTCCGCATGCTCGGATGCTTGACCAGATATTTTTGTATCCCGCGCATCAGCGCATCTGCCATCTTGTCCTGATAACTTTCATCCGTCAGCTTCGCTTCCTCTTCCGGATTTGAAATAAACGCAGTCTCGACCAGAATGCTGGGAATATCCGGTGCCTTGAGTACCGCAAATCCAGCTTGTTCTACCTGCGCCTTGTGCAGGCGATTGATGTTACCGATTTCGCCTAATACGGATTTGGCGAGCTTCATGCTGTCATTGATTTGCGCTGTGGTCGAGAGATCAAGCAGCACGGTGGCGAGTTGCTGGTTTTTACTGCGCAGATTGACACCGCCAATCAGATCAGCGGCATTTTCTTTGTTGGCCAGCCAGCGCGCTGCTGTTGAACTGGCGCCCTTTTCTGATAACGCAAACACCGATGAACCGCGCGCGGTAGGTTCAACGAATGCGTCTGCATGAATCGACACGAAAAGATCAGCCTGCACCTTACGCGCCTTTTGTACGCGCACATTCAATGGAACGAAATAATCACCATCTCGTGTGAGCATCACCCGTACGTTAGGTTGCTGTTCGAGTCGTGATTTGAGGCGGCGCGCGATCGATAGCACGACATTTTTTTCGTAGCTGCCGCCACGACCCACGGCACCCGGATCCTCGCCGCCATGCCCAGGATCGAGCGCGATGGTGACCATGCGCGTTAGGGGCGTGAGCTTGTCTTCATTCGAACCGGGTTTTGCCGCGGAGGGATTATCAGCGGGCGGACGCAGATCGGCCGAGGGCGGATTTTTTTGCAGGAAATCGGCAATCGGATCGACAGGATTGAGCGGGAAAAGATCAAAGATCAAACGATGCTTGTATTCGCCTACGGGCTCCAGTGTGAAGACCTGCGGTTGGATTTCTTCTTTCAGATCGAATACCATGCGAACGACACCGGGTCGGTTCTGGCCGACTCTGACCTGAGCGATGTAGGGGTCGTTTGGCTGAATTTTTGCGACTAGGCTCTTGAGTTTGTTATCCAGCTCTACGCCCTCGATTTCCACGACCAGTCGATGCGGGTCTTTGACGATGAAATGAGAGGCCTTGAGCTTGCTATCGTTTTCTACCGTGACGCGAGTGTAATCGGCAGCTGGCCACACCCGTACCGCAACGATGCCGGCAGCGCGTGCCTGTCCCGTTGTGCAGACCGAGAGCAATAGCGTGGCGCCGGCTTTGAGTACCGTGCGTCGTGATGCGGGTTTTACTTTGTCCAGTGGAGATCCAGGTGGTTTAGGCATATCGTGCCTTGTTCAGAATTCGCGCACAATTCTACCGTACGACCTTCACCTGCGACAGAGAGAAACACATCCAGATCGGCCGGCGGGAGCAAGCCCTGAGCCTGTTCCGGCCACTCCACCACGCACAGATGTTCACTGTCAAAGTATTCACGAAAACCGGCATCAATAAATTCTTCAGGACTGCCCATGCGGTAAAGATCGAAATGCATCAAGCTTAAAGATTTGCCATCTACGTTGATCGCATAGGGTTCAACGAGTGTGTAGGTGGGGCTTTTTACGCGGCCTGAGTGCCCCGCGGCTTGCAGCAGCGCGCGCGTAAGACTTGTTTTGCCGGCCCCCAGTTCACCGTGAAGATAGATTTTCAGTCCCGGCGTCAGCGTGCGTGAGAGTGCGGCGCCCAGCGCTTGCGTGCTTGTTTCGTCGGGAAGTTGGGTGGTCCAGCGCTGCATCTCTTAAAATGATCCTTTTACAAGGTACCTAGAGTCTCTATCAAAATGAGTGCCACCAAGCGGCGCGGTCGCTGGAAAGGCGACCTCAACGTGGGTAGCGGCATTTTGATAGAGACTCTTATTCATGGATCCGATTCAGTCAACCAAACTCGCGCAGGACATACGGCAGTGGAGCATAGCGCTCGGCTTTGCCGATCTGCGCATTGCGGATGCCCACCTCGATGGGGCACACGAACAGTTGCAACAGTGGCTTGACGCGGGCTTTCACGGTGAGATGGATTATATGGCAGCGCATGGCACGCGGCGCGCTCGTCCTGCTGAATTGGTGCCGGGGACGGTAAGTGTGATCAGCGCGCGCATGGATTATCTGCCGCAGCAGACTGATATCGATTGGCGTGAACATGAAACTCGGCGTCTGTCGGACCCCGATGCTGCGGTGGTGTCGGTGTATGCCCGTGGTCGGGATTATCACAAGGTTTTGCGCTCTCGCTTGCAGCAGTTGGCTGACAAAATTGCTGCGGCCATCGGCCCCTTTGGCTACCGTGTGTTTACTGATTCGGCACCTGTGATGGAAGTAGAAATCGCGCGACGTGCCGGTATGGGCTGGCGCGGCAAGCACACGCTGCTGCTCAATCGCGATGCGGGCTCGATGTTTTTTCTGGGCGAGATTTTCACGGATTTGCCTTTGCCTGCAGACTCGCCCACCAGTGATCACTGTGGCGAGTGCCGCGCCTGCATTGACGTTTGTCCTACCCAGGCCATCGTCGCGCCTTATCAGCTGGATGCCCGCCGCTGTATTTCGTATCTCACCATAGAACTCAAAGGCAGCATACCGACCGAGTTTCGCCCGCTGATAGGCAATCGTGTGCTCGGATGTGATGACTGTCAGCTCGCCTGTCCCTGGAATAAATTCGCGCAGCGCAGTGTTTTACCTGACTTTGAAGCGCGCAATGGGTTGGAAAGTGCGACGCTGATTGAGTTGTTCGCGTGGAGTGAGGATGAATTCAATCAGCGGCTCGAAGGTAGCGCGATACGGCGCATCGGGCATGAGCGCTGGCTGAGGAATATTGCTGTGGCGCTCGGGAATGCTTTGCGAAGCGGTGGTGATAATGGCAAAGCGAGTACAGTGGCGGCCTTGAATGCTCGTGCTGACCATCCGTCTGCGCTGGTGCGTGAGCATGTGCAATGGGCCTTGGGTTGCGACGACGTTTGAAGAATCGTTAGCCTAAACATCGTCGTCACCTGCATGTGATGACGGTCGTTGTTGAGACGAACGTAAAACTTCCACCGTCATCCCGGCGAAAGCCGGGATCCAGTGTCTTTATCTAAGAGCCTCTTAGTGCGCCAGCATCAGCCAGACTGGCAGCGTGACAATCGACAGCAGCGTACCCGCCGAAATCAGAAAAGCGACCAGTGGGGCATTACCACCCATGCGGGCGGCTAGCACGTAGGCGCTCGATGCCGTGGGCAATGCGCAGAACATCACCGCAATTTGTAGTTGCAGCGGCGGCAGCTCGAACCAGCGACCGATCGAGAGTGCAATTGCGGGCAGTGCGAGCAATTTCACTGCGATGAAATAGGCGCTGATACCGCGTGCTTGCGACAGCGCATTCAGTTTTAGACCGGCGCCCACCATAATCAGGCCCAGTGCAATCGAGGCGCTGCCCATGCGCGATAGCGTTGTCGCGACCACCTCAGGCAGGCTGCCACCGGCAAGGTTGAACAAGGTGCCACTGGCGGTAGAAATCAGCAGGGGATTTTTTATAATCTCGGGTAATAGGGAGCGATTACTACCATGGGCGAGTGCATGCACGGCCGCTGTATTACAAAGCGGTACAGCGAAGCCGATGATCAGTGCCATTAGCGATGTGCCTGCTTCGCCGCCGAGCCGGAAAGCGATGGCCAGCGCGATGTAGGAATTGAAGCGGAAAGCGGTTTGTACGCCTGACTCGAAGATCATGGGTCCCGGCCTGAACAGGGGCTTGGCCAGCCAACCCAGCGCGATGCCACAAGCGACCGCGATCAGCGCCACCTGCAGCAATTTGCCCGTCGTATGAAAATCCAGCGGCGTTCTAGCTGTGGAAACGAAGAGCAGGGCGGGGAAAAGGATGAAATACACCAGCTTTTCCAAGCCGGTCCAGAAGCTATCGCCCCAGTCTGTGAGGCGAATCAGGACGTAACCGATTAGGATCAGCGTGAAATCGGGTACTAGGAGGGTGAGAATATTCATTATTTTTATCGCATCCGGACCCGGATCTTACGATATTCCCTGCAATTGGCCGCAGTTTGGCAAGAGAGTCGCGGGTTGTCATACTGCCGCTGAGCAGACACAATACGCGCCGAGAACAGAATAATGCGTTTTTATCAATTGATAGAGACGCCAAGAAACGCTAAAAACCCTTGATCCGTCGGAGACCTCATGAAACGCTGCTTTCTGCTCGCTGCATTCACGCTCACCTGTTTGTTGAACGGCTCGGTGTTTGCCGATGCACCCATCGTCATCAAGTTCAGCCACGTAGTCGCCAAAGACACGCCCAAAGGCAAGGCCGCTGAAAAATTCAAGGCACTCGCCGAAGCGGCCACCAAAGGTAGGGTAAAAATCGAGCTTTATCCCAACAGCACGCTTTATAAAGACAAAGAAGAATTGGAAGCGCTCCAGCTGGGCGCTGTGCAGATGCTGGCACCTTCATTGGCCAAGTTCGGTCCTCTGGGCGTGAAGGAGTTCGAACTCTTTGATTTGCCGTTCATTTTTAATGACAAGCAGGCGCTGTACCGCGTCACGCAGGGGCCGATTGGTCAGGACATGCTGAAGAAGCTGGAGAATAAAGGCATACGCGGTCTGGCGTATTGGGACAATGGTTTCAAGATGATGACCTCGAATCGTCCCATGCGCGTGCCCGCCGATATGAAGGGTTTGAAGTTGCGTATTCAGTCATCCAAGGTGCTGGATGAACAAATGCGCGCGCTGGGTGCGAATCCGCAAGTGATGGCTTTCTCCGAGGTATATCAGGCGATGCAGACCGGTGTGGTGGATGGCGGTGAAAATCCACCGTCGAATATCTTTACGCAAAAGATGCACGAGGTACAAAAGCATTTGACCGCCACGAATCATGGTTATATCGGCTACGCGGTTATCGTGAATAAAAAATTCTGGGACAAATTACCCGCCGATATACGCGCCCAGCTTGAAACTGCGATGAAAGAGGCGACCGATTATGCAAACAACATCGCGCAGCAGGAAAATGATCAGGCGCTGGAGAATATTCGCAAGTCAGGTAAGACGGTGATCTACGTGCCTAATGATGCCGAGCGCGCCGAATGGCGCAAAGCGCTGCTACCGGTTCACAAGGCTATGGAAGATCGTATCGGTAAAGAACTGATCGATGCGGTTAATAAAGCGACGGCGGCAAAGTAAGCTTGCACTGTTTGTGTCTGCGCGCTCAGTGCGTGTGCAAATCTGAATTTGAGTTGTCTGCATAAGCTATGAAGTGAGTGAATGTACTTAGGTAAAGGAAAGACGCTGGATCCCCCCTTGCAGGGCGCGCCATGGCGAGTACGCCATGACCGTTGCGCGGGCAGACCGCATGCGGTCTGAAATCCCCGCTCCACCTTTCGCCGGGAGCGAGTGGGGAATTCGGATCGCATGCGATACGCCCACGCAGCAGTCATCACATGTAGGTGATGACTTTTGAAGAGCTGTTGGCCTCAACTACGTCATCCCGGCGAAAGCCGGGATCCAGCGTCTTTCGTAGTGTCTACGATGAGTTTGATAATGACAAATAAGAAGCTATTCAAAACTCCAATGCACCCACGGATGAAGCACCGCCTATGAAAATCCTCGATCATCTCGAAGAGTGGCTGATCGCGACCCTGATGGGTGCCGCGACGTTGATCATTTTTGTCGCGGTGGTGCACCGTTACGCTTCGGGATTGGCCATTCCTGGATTGCAGGACTGGCTGCTGCGTATTAACACCAGCTGGGCGCAGGAGTTGACTATCTATCTGTTTGTTTGGATGGCGAAGTTCGGTGCTGCTTATGGTGTTCGCACTGGCATTCACGTGGGCGTGGATGTGCTGGTCAACCGACTGGATGAGCGTAGTCGTCGCGGATTCATCTTGTTTGGGCTGCTGGCAGGGGCATGTTTTACCGGCATCATTGCCAGCCTCGGTGCCGACTTCGTTTACGAACTCTCGGACACTTCAAGCACTTCCGAAGTGCTCGAGCTGCCAATTTGGATCGTGTATCTGGCGATTCCTCTGGGCTCTGCCTTGATGTGCTTTCGTTTTCTTCAGGTCGCTTGGCGTTTTGCACGCGGCGGTGAATTACCGGTTCATGATCTCGCGCATGTCGAAGGCCTGAACGAAGATGCTGCGGAGGGACGCTCATGAACTCGCTCTTCATCTTTGTTTTACTCGTTGTGCTGATGCTGACGGGTATGCCGATTTCGATCGCGCTGGGTCTGACTGTACTGAGTTTTCTGTTCACGATGACGGACGTGCCGGTGCAGGCCGTGGCACTCAAACTTTTTACTGGTATTGAAAAGTTTGAAATCATGGCCATACCGTTCTTTATCCTCGCGGGTAATTTCCTTACGCATGGTGGTGTGGCGCGACGCATGATCGAGTTTGCAACCTCCATGGTAGGACACTGGCATGGTGGACTAGCTCTGTCCGGTGTACTGGCTTGCGCCTTGTTTGCTGCCGTGTCGGGCTCGTCGCCGGCGACGGTGGTGGCGATTGGGTCGATACTGCTGCCGGCGATGCTGAAGCAGGGTTATCCGAAATCATTTGGCGCAGGTGTGGTCACGACATCCGGCGCGCTCGGCATTCTGATACCGCCATCGATTGTGATGGTGATGTATTCAGTGTCGACTAATACATCGGTGGGCAAGTTGTTCATGGCGGGTGTCATACCTGGTCTCATGCTCGCGTTTTTGCTGGGTCTGACGACTTGGGTGCTGGCCCGCAAAAGAAATTATCCTCGTATGCCACGCGCGAGCTTCGCCGAGCGCTGGCGTGCTTTCCAGCGCAGTGTCTGGGGCTTGCTGCTGATCGTGGTGGTGATCGGCGGTATCTACAGCGGCATGTTTACCCCGACCGAGGCGGCAGCCGTTTCGGCGGTGTATGCGTTTTTGATCGCGGTCTTTGTCTACAAAGATCTGACTATCCGACAGGTGCCGAAAGTCTTGCTCGACTCTGCATCGATGTCGGCGATGCTGCTCTACATCATTACCAACGCCGTGCTGTTCTCTTTCCTCATGACCAGCGAGGGCATTCCCCAAGCAATGGCCGCCAGTATCATGGACATGGGGCTGGGTATGGTCGGTTTTCTGCTAGTCGTGAATTTGCTGTTGCTGTTGGCCGGGAATGTGATGGAGCCTTCATCCATCGTCCTGATCATGGCGCCCATTCTGTTCCCGGTCGCGATAGCGTTGGGCGTGGATCCGGTTCATTTTGGGATCATCATGGTGGTCAATATGGAAATCGGCATGTGTCATCCGCCGGTGGGACTGAATTTATATGTTGCATCGGGGATCACGAAAATGGGGATCACTGAACTGACGATCGCTGTGCTGCCTTGGTTGATGACGATGATCGGTTTCCTGTTTCTGGTGACCTATGTACCGCAGATTTCGCTGTGGTTGCCGCGCTTGGTCTTCGGTAGTTGATCGATGAAAGCCAATTGAGAAAATAATTATGAAGGCGCTTGTCACTGATATTTTTTCTGCGATTGTGCCGGCACCGTTTGGTGCGATTGGTATACGGAGCTCCGGTGACGTGTTGTACGAACTGACGTATTTGCCACCGCAGTACAAGACGAAGGCAGCGACTGACACACTCTCAAAAAAAGTAGCAAAACAAGTAGCTGCTTATCTGAAAAATCCTGATTACGTTTTTGATCTCGATTTACCCGAAGTCGGTACCGAACATCAGCGTAAGGTGTGGACCGTCATCAATGCGATCCCTCGTGGCACGGTGCTTACCTACGGCGAGGTCGCCCACAAAATACGTTCTGCACCGCGCGCGGTCGGGCAGGCTTGTGGTGCTAACTGGTACCCACTGATCATTCCCTGTCATCGTGTGACTGCAGCGGGTGGCATCGGTGGTTTTGCACGGCATGATGGCGGCTTTCATCAAGGCGTCAAACGCTGGCTGCTGCGACACGAAAAGGTGCCGGGTTTCTGATGAAGACAGCAGCGCCAACAGAAGAGCGTCCGGGACAAGCGGCCGCCGACGAGTTCTGTGATGCGCTCTGGCTGGAAGATGGTTTGTCAAAAAATACGCTGGAGGCCTATAAGCGCGATCTGCTGCTGTTTGCCAATTGGCTGATGACGGAACGATCAAAAACTTTGTACGACGCGACAGATGCTGATTTGAATGCGTACTTTGCGTTCAAGCATGCGGGCAGCAAGGCCAGTTCGGCCAATCGTCGTTTGGCTGTATTGCGGCGGTTTTATCAGTTCGCGCTGCGCAATCATCGGGTTAGCGCAGATCCCTGTTTGCGATTGCATTCGGCAAAGCAGCCGCCAAGATTTCCCAAGACGCTGTCTGAACAACATGTCGAGTCTTTGCTGGCCGCGCCCGATGTGAATGTCGCGCTGGGACTGCGTGACAGAACCATGCTCGAGGTGATGTATGCCAGTGGCTTGCGGGTATCGGAACTGGTGCTACTTAAGAGTGTTGAAGTGGGTATGAATGAAGGTGTTTTGCGTGTGACGGGCAAGGGTAACAAGACGCGGCTGGTGCCGTTCGGTGAAGAGGCGCGTGCCTGGATAGAGCGCTATCTGCGTGATGCTCGCAGCCAGATCCTCGGTGGCAAAGTGAATGATGCGCTGTTCGTCACCGCGCTGGGTGGTCCCATGACTCGGCAAATGTTCTGGACGCTGATAAAAAAATACGCGCTGCAGGCGGGTGTGAATGTACCGCTCTCACCACATACCTTGCGCCATGCGTTCGCGACACATTTGCTCAATCATGGCGCTGACTTGCGTGTGGTTCAGTTATTACTGGGGCATGCAGATATATCGACTACGCAGATTTATACGCATGTCGCGCGCGAGCGCCTCAAGAAAATCCATGCGCAGCATCATCCGCGAGGCTGATGAATCAACTATTGCATAATGGCGAATCTTCAATGATGGGAATAGCATGAACACGGCCACAATGAACATGATTCTGTTTGCAATGGGCGCTTATCTGATTGGCTCGGTGTCTTTTGCCATTGTGGTCAGCAAACTACTCCGGCTTGAAGACCCGCGCACTTATGGTTCGCAAAATCCCGGCGCGACCAATGTGCTCAGAACCGGCAATAAACTGGCGGCTGTGCTGACACTGCTAGGTGATTGTGCAAAAGGTTGGTTTGCCGTAGTGCTGGCTATCTATTTCAGTACGCCGCTAGAGCTCGGTATAGCCGGCGTCTCACTTGCCGCATTTGCCGTGTTTGCTGGGCATGTGTGGCCGGTGTTTTTTGGATTCAAGGGTGGGAAAGGTGTGGCAACCGCGCTGGGTGTGCTCCTCGCGCTCAGTCCTCCGGTAGGCGTGACGACGCTGTGCACTTGGGTCATCATCGCTTACACCTATCGTTACTCTTCACTGGCAGCGCTGGTGGCAGCGGTGTTTGCACCCATCTACCAGTTATTGCTGTTTGGCCCTGGTGTCAAATTGGTGGCAATCTTCCTGATGAGCGCTGTGTTGATTTATCGTCACCGCGGCAACATTGCCAATCTTAGAGCTGGCACAGAAACCCGGCTGGCCAGACGCTCCGATAAAAAATCTCAGGAAGATCCCGCTTCTGAACAAGCGAAGGACGGCTAAGAGATTGATCAGTCGATCGCATCCAGCGGCCAGCGCGGTTTGACATTAAAGCCGTAATCAAAGTGCGCGGCTTGCGGATAGCGCGCAATGCGTAATGCACCTGCTAGCGCGATCATGGCGCCGTTGTCGGTACACAGCGCCAGATCCGGATAAAACACTTCGAAACGTTTTTTTGCTGCTGCTTCATTCAATGCTTTGCGTAGCTGCGCATTCGCGCCTACGCCGCCTGCGATCACGAGACGTTTCATGCCAGTCTGCTTGATCGCTGCCAAACATTTTGCGACCAACACCTCGACGATCGCATCTACAAAGGCACGTGCGATAGCGGCGCGTATTGTTTCGGTCAATTCGCCTTCCTGTTTTTTCACCAGCGTGAGTACGGCTGTTTTCAAACCGGAGAAGCTGAAATCCAGATTTTTGGAATGCAGCATCGGGCGTGGCAGTTCAAACATACTTGGGTCGCCTGATTCTGCGAGGCGAGAAATAGCAGGCCCGCCGGGATAGCCAAGCCCAAGCAGTTTGGCCGATTTATCGAAAGCCTCACCGGCAGCATCATCGAGCGTTTCACCGAGCATCGTGTACTCACCTACATCGTCCACTCGCATCAGTTGCGTGTGACCGCCCGATACCAGCAGGGCGACAAAAGGAAATTCAGGTGCTTGTGCCGCCAGCAAAGGTGACAATAGATGACCTTCGAGATGGTGAACGCCGATCACTGGTTTGTTAAGTGCCAGCGCCAGACCATTCGCTACCGATGCGCCAACCAGTAGCGCGCCGGCCAGACCCGGACCTTGCGTGTAAGCGATCGCATCAATCGATGAGACGGATTCCCCGCTATCGCTGAGCACTTGTTCCAGCAAAGGTATTGCGCGACGCACATGATCGCGCGAAGCTAGTTCAGGTACGACGCCGCCATAGGCTTCGTGCATCGCAACCTGAGAATGCAGGGCATGCGCAAGCAGTCCGCGTTCGGTGTCATACAAAGCGATACCGGTTTCATCGCAGGAGGATTCGACACCGAGAACGATCATGGGAAATGTTTGGAGGATAGCAAGCTGTGTTCAGGCGGTATTGTAAGTGAAAGTCGGCAACGCACCGTCGCGTGGTACGAAGGTCGTTACGCCGGGTAATGAATGCCGCTACCTCAACTCATTCACATGTACCAGCAGCACTGCCAGGCTATCGGTAGGCCTCGCCGGCAGTACGGCATTGATCAGTAGTTTCGCGGTGTCTTCATTAACGAACGAAAGATAACTGCAGAATAATCAAACCAGATGATTCCTACGAAACTCGCTGCAACTTATTAAAACATATCGCTACTCATAGTGCTCTTAAAGGGAGGTAACTATGGCAGCTGTTAATCAATGGGGTAAGCGTTCATCGACTGATGTACCGGTAGCAGAACCGGAGGCTCAGCGAAGAAGACTCGATGTAAACGATTCATCTTCAAATTCTTCATCGGACATTCCATCAGTCACATCTCAGGCATTGACCTTGTCGCCATTCGAAGAACTGCCCGGTGATGTTGTTCAGCATCTGTTTCTGCAAATGGATCGTCGAACACAAGGTGTTATGGCGCAGTGCTCGAAATTTTATTCGGATATTGCTAAAAAATCCCACTGGGATAAGGCCGGCTCGCTGGTTGAGAACGGGAAGTTACGTCGTACTGCCTCTCATGATGAAAGTGTTTTTTCTAAGCGACGTGCTGAGTTGCCGAGCAACCTAGTCTCATGGCCGAATCATAATGAAGGATTGAATCGACCCGCTTCCGGGCAAGCGCCGATGACTGATCGCGAAATAGGCTTCTGGTTAGGTTGTCATCATTCGCATATTTCGCTCGCAGATGCCGCGACTCCACAGCTGATGTCAGGCTTGTCAATGGCTTCTCACTGGCGATCGTTGTCACTGACGATTGATCTGAATCGATGTAGCCTGTCCGATCTCCTGCAACCGTTAATCGATGAGCTCGGCGCGCAGCCAGCAGCTGCGCCGCGCGAGCTGTTTCTGGATATTAACGGGGGTTATGCGAACTCAAGCTTGGTGGTGCCTGATGCGCTTTGGAACGGTCGTCTTGAGTTGGTTGGCCTTGATTTGGATGGATTTGAGAATCTTCAGCAAATCCTGCTCCAGTTTAAACAGGCCCTCACGCTTCGTTATCTTAGCGTCGTATCTCTTCAAGACAAGTCAATAGAACACGTGCTGAGTGCTATCGGTAAGCACTTTCCCGAGCTACAACACCTCCAATTGATATCCGAAGAAAGCACATGTGTTCAAGATAAAAATAGTCTGGTTACCTTTCAGCGCGACCACCCATGGTTACAATTTTTTTCCCTCGATTTTAGTCATGTGGACCGATTTGGAGACGATCCGTTTGAATTTCCAGTTTTAAATGTCCGGAATTTTTCTTTGACATCAGACTATTTTATTGATAGACATGGGAAATTTTCTGATTGGCTAGCGACAAATAATGTGTTGGAAGAATTGAGGATAAAAGTGGATCATTGTAAATTTAATAAAGGCGAGGATTTTCGGCAGTTTGCAAAAGCAGTCGGCGTCAACCAGTCTTTATGCACGTTATATGTTGGCGGAAATTCTGATACGGTATTTGATACTTCCTTTAAAGAATCACCATTCAAACAGTGCCTCGTTGATTTTGCGGAAGGTGTTTCCTGCAATACGCATCTCAGGAAATTAATTTTGTCATTTGATTTAATTAATTTTTTGCAAAGTGAGCATTCGTCCAAGTGGCAGATTGTGAAGCACCTCGAGTCGCTTGAGGCAGTGAATCCTGGATTGATATTCGAAATAGCGGATCCCATGCAGGAAGACAGCATTTATTGCAGGGTATTTGGAGCAGTTATCAAAGGGAAATCAGCGCCAATAAGGATTCCCGCAAATGAATTTGTCGAAAGATTCGGATGGTTAAGCGCTGAACAAATGCCGAGTCCTGAATTTGATGTCGAATTCCAAGTCGACATGCCAACATGGGGTAATGGGGCCTTCAGGAAGATGATCGGTCACTTGAGTATGCGTGACAAAGACAAGAAAAAATTGATCCTAGAGGGTTTGAGCGACGGAAGTCTGGCAAAGGAGAGCATTCAAGTACTTCGTATCGTTCCGAAGGAAGATTCGCAAGAGGAAGCGCTATCAGACTCTGATGAGGATCGTTGAGTTGATTTGGCTGGGTTGCGGAGTAATCTCAGGCTATATGCAAGCAATACAAGGCTGATCGAAAGCAACCGAAGACGACTGGACTATCGCCGGCAGTGTAAGCTTGCGATATGTCCAGTAACTCTCAACTATTCCCCGCCGCGCCTTTCATCCGTGAGATCGGTCGCGGCAAGAAAGGCGCGCGCGATCTGTCCCGCGACGATGCGCGCGTGCTTTATAACGCGATGCTCGAAGGGCGGGTATCCGACCTTGAGCTGGGTGCCTTGCTGATCGGCATGCGGATCAAGGGTGAGTCGGTGAACGAGATTGGCGGTTTTCTTGATGCGGCCGAAGCTTCCTTTGAGCCTTTGCAGGCGCCGCTATCCGATAGTGCGCCTGTCGTCATTCCCAGTTACAACGGTTCGCGTCAGATGCCTAACCTCACGCCCTTACTTGCCTTTCTTTTGGCGCGCGAGGGTGTTCCGGTACTGATCCACGGTGTGCTGAATGATCCGGGACGCGTGACGACCGCCGAGATATTGTCAGAGATGGGCATAACGCCTTTGCAGGATGCAAAGGATCTGTCAGCAGCATTCGCGCAGCAGCGCCCGGTGTTCATGCCCATTGCAGCGCTCGCACCACGGTTGCACCACCTGCTGGAGCTGCGCCGTGTACTTGGTTTGCGCAACTCCACGCATACGCTGGTGAAAATCATGCAGCCCTTCGCTCAGCCCGCTTTGCGGCTGGTCTCGTACACGCATCCCGAGTATCTGACGATGCTGACCGACTATTTTGCTACGGCCGCACCGGCATCGCGCGGCGATATTTTTCTGATGCGTGGCACTGAAGGCGAAACGGTGGCGAATGCAAAACGGGCTCAGGCGGTGACCTGGTTTCATCAGAATCAGGCGACAGAGTTAATCGAGAAACAGGCGCCGGTCGATGAATCACCGCCCTTGCCGGCGTCCAGTGATGCCAAAACGACCGCAGACTGGATCCGGCAAGCGCTTGAGGGAAAGCAGCCAGTGCCCGAGCCGATTGCCGAGCAGGTGCGGCAATGCGTGCAGGTGGCGCGGCAGATGCGAGCGCGTCCATGAGCGATATTTTTGATGTTGCTGTGATCGGTGCGGGTGCTGCTGGCATGATGTGCGCCAGTGTCGCCGGGCAGCGCGGTAAAAGTGTGGTGCTGATTGATCACGCAGAAAAGCTGGCCGAAAAAATCCGCATTTCTGGTGGTGGTCGCTGCAATTTCACCAATATCGATGCCAGCCCGCAGAATTTTCTCTCGCAAAATCCACATTTTTGCCGCAGTGCCTTGTCGCGTTATACGCCGCAGGATTTCATTACACTGGTCAAGCGTTACAACATTCCTTTTCATGAAAAGCATAAGGGGCAGTTGTTTTGCGATCGGTCTGCCGAAGACATTATTTCCATGCTCAAAGCCGAGTGTGATCTTGGTGGTGTGCGCTGGATGCGGCCGGTTCAGGTAAAAGCTGTTGCTAAAGATGCCGCGGGATTTCGCATTGGCACCTCCGGCGGCGAAGTGCTTGCGCATCAGGTGGTGATTGCGACGGGTGGGCTCTCCATACCCAAAATCGGCGCGACCGATTTCGCGTTTCGCATCGCGAAGCATTTTGATATTCCCCTGATTGCGCCTGAGCCCGGATTGGTGCCGCTGACTTTTGATGCGCAGTTATGGGAGCGTTTTGTACCGCTCGCGGGTATTGCGATTGAAGTGGATATTGAGACAGGTCAGAAAAAAGTCCGCGGTCAGTTTCGCGAAGACCTGTTGTTCACCCATCGCGGGCTGTCCGGCCCGGCGGTCTTGCAGATTTCCAGTTTCTGGCGGGAAGGCGGGACCTTGATGCTGAATTTGTTGCCGGGTCACGATGTCGCGCAGGCGCTGATCGAGGGCAAGCACAGCATCCGCAAGAACTTGGGTAACTGGCTGGCGCAGTTGCTGCCGAACCGCCTCGCAGAGGGCTGGTTGCTGGCCAATCAATTTCAGCCTGACGCCCGGCTGGCTGACTTGCCCGACAAGAAATTGCGCCAACTCGGCGAATCCCTGAATCGCTGGACGCTGACCCCGAACGGTTCCGAGGGTTACAGAAAAGCCGAGGTGACCCTGGGTGGCGTGGATACCAAGGCTTTGTCTCAGCAGAGCATGATGGTCAATTCTGTACCGGGCTTGTATTTTATCGGGGAGGCAGTGGATGTCACCGGTTGGCTGGGCGGATACAACTTTCAGTGGGCTTGGGCCTCTGGAGTGGCTGCCGGGTTATCGATTTGATATGTCTTCGCTCGAATAAAAGGATTTTCCGTTCAGGCTTCCTTCTGTTGCTTCCCGCTGCTATAATCGCCGGTTCCGGTTAAAACCTAGTCATTCCATCAACACATGACCACTATTCGCCTTAAAGAAAACGAGCCCTTCGAAGTCGCTATGCGCCGCTTCAAGCGCAGCATCGAAAAAACCGGTCTGCTGACTGAACTGCGCGCACGCGAGTTCTATGAAAAGCCGACCGCAGAGCGCAAGCGCAAGCTTGCTGCTGCCGTGAAGCGCCATTACAAGCGCATCCGCAGCCAGCAACTGCCCAAGAAACTCTACTGATTACTGGCCTCGCCCAAACGCGAGGCTGTTGGATTGCAAACCCGCTCCGGCCAGTTCCGCAGCGGGTTTTGGTGTTTTTATATGCATTGATTCATGCCGGCCGGCACGTCACCGAAGGAGATTCCATGAGCCTGAAAGAACAGATTACTGAAGACATGAAAGCAGCAATGCGCGCCAAAGACAGCGGTCGGCTGGCGACGATTCGTTTGCTGACGGCGGCCATCAAGCAAAAGGAAGTTGATGAGCGTATCGACGTCTCTGATGAGCAGGTGCTCGCCATCATCGAAAAAATGATCAAGCAGCGTAAGGACTCGATCAGTCAATTCGAGGCCGGTGGTCGTCAGGATCTGGCCGATATCGAAAAAGCCGAACTGGCGATCTTGTCGACTTATATGCCTGCTGCCATGTCGGAAGCGGAAGTGAAGGCCGAAGTTGCGGCGGCAGTCGCAGCAGTCGGCGCTGCTGGCCCGCAAGATATGGGTAAAGTCATGGGTGTGCTGAAACCAAAATTGGCTGGCCGAGCCGACATGACAGCGGTATCGGCGATGGTGAAAGCGGCGCTCACCAAATAAACGCTGAATCTTCCAAGTGATCCCGCAAAGTTTCATTCAGGATCTGCTCAACCGCGTTGACATCGTCGACGTGGTGGGTCGCTACGTGCAACTCAAAAAGGGTGGCGCGAATTTCAGTGGTCTGTGCCCCTTTCATAACGAAAAATCTCCCAGCTTTACAGTCAGTCCCACCAAGCAGTTTTATCACTGCTTCGGCTGTGGCGCACACGGCACCGCCATTGGTTTTTTGATGGAGTATTCGGGACTCGGTTTTGTCGAGTCCGTGAAGGATCTGGCGCAGAACGTGGGCATGACGGTGCCCGAGCAGGAAGATCGACTGCCGCCGGCGCAGCGCGCTGAATTGCAGGCAAAAACACTCGCACTTTCCGATGCGATGACACTGTCGTGTAATTTTTATCGACAGCAATTGCGCAGTGCGCGACCCGCGATTGATTATCTGAAAGGGCGCGGGCTGACCGGCGAAATCGCGGCCAAATACGGAATAGGTTATGCCCCTGACGGGTGGGATAGTCTGCGCGAGGTATTCACAGATTACGACAGTGATGTGCTGGTTGAGGCTGGCTTGATTATCGATCGCAGCGATGAAGATAACAGTCATCGCAAACGCTACGATCGATTTCGTGACCGCATTATGTTCCCGATACGAAATACCAAAGGGCAGGTGATTGGTTTTGGTGGTCGCGTGATGGGCGCAGGTGAGCCGAAATATCTCAATTCACCTGAAACACCGTTGTTTCAAAAGGGTAGCGAGCTCTACGGCTTGTTCGAGGCACGTCAGGCGATACGTGACAAGGATTATGTATTGGTCACCGAGGGTTATATGGACGTGGTCGCCCTCGCGCAATATGGTTTCGAGCAGGCGGTGGCTACGCTCGGTACGGCTTGTACTGCCACCCACGTACAAAAGCTGCTGCGTCAGACGGACAATGTGATTTTCAGTTTTGATGGGGATGCTGCGGGCCGTCGTGCTGCGCGCCGCGCACTTGAAGCCTCTCTGCCGCATGCATCCGATAGTCGTTCGATCAAATTTCTCTTTTTGCCTACCGAACATGATCCCGATAGCTATGTGCGTGAACACGGCACTTCCCAGTTTGAGCAACTGGTTCAGGATGCGACACCGCTTTCCCAGTTTTTGCTGAGCGAAGTCACCGAAGGCAAGGATCTCGGCACCGCCGAGGGCAGGGCGCGCGCGCAATTCGACGCTAAACCGCTGATACAAAGCATGCCACCTTCGGGTTTGCGTCTGCAGTTATTGCGTCAGCTGGCACAACTGACTGACAGCACACCGCAGGAACTGGAGAGCTTGTTCGAACTTGGCCGATCCACGCCTGCTGGTCGAGCGCCCGCTCCCGCAGTCAAACGCAGACCGCCGGTGGAGCTGGAGCGTCAGGTTCTGCGCTTGCTGCTCGCGCATCCGGCGATGCACGATATTTTGGACAGCAAGGCGCTGGATTTAATCGCGCAAAGCGCGCCGGACGAGGGGGCGACTTTACGCGCCGTGGTCGAGGTGGCGGCGCGTCTGCCCGAGGGCGCAAGCCTGGCGTTTTTGTCCGAAGCCTTGCGAGAGCAAGGCGTGGAACTCGGTTCTCTGGTGGCCGAGATTGCAGCAGAGTCGCCCTCCGAGCCGGATCTGGCTCGCAGGGAACTTGCGGGCGCCATTCGGCAGACTAAAATGAAATCACTCAAATCCGAGCTGGAGAGCTTGGCCTCGGCGGGGCTTGCGTCGGATTCGGCAAAAGCGCGCTATCGCGAAGTTTCAGTCGAACTTGAAAAAATCCGTGCCGCTGTCGATAAAGATTTACAGGATTAACAAGCGCGTTATTCGGCCTGCAAGTTCGGGTTTCGAACGTACTTGCCGTAGGTCAGAAAATGCGCAGATGGCGCATGGTTTTCAGGATAGTTTCCGGGACAATTGCCGCTTTGGCATGAGCGCCTGGTGCAAGTGCCATTCATGGCGTAATAGCAGGGGATTAAGGTTCGCCTCTGTTATAATATAAGGCTTTTTTACAAACATGCGTTTTCATATTTTGCTTACGCATGAAGCAGTTTTTACCTTGCTGGACACGCGGCTACCCATTGTGCAGAACCAGCCGGCGCATAAATGCGACCGCACTGCCAGACGGCTGAAATAATCGGCCCTTACCGCACTCCAGTTCCCATTGCAGCATCGGCAATTCCCAATGGTGGATAGACCCATGGCGACAAATAAAAAACCCGTTAAAACTTCTGCAACCAAATCCAAGGCCGCTCAGCCCGCCAAAAAGCGCACGGCAACTGCCGTGGCCAGCAAGTCCGTGAAGTCCGCTTCTAAGACCGTGGCGCGCAAGGTGGTGGCCAAACCGGTCGCTAAACCAGCGGTCAAGGCTGCTGCTAAGCCGGCATCCAAGCCGGCATCCAAACCCGCGCCAAAGCCTGCAGCCAAAGCTGCATCAAAGGTCGCGGCGAAGCCGGCAGCCAAGCCGAAACTGGCGGCCGCAAAAAAGACTGCGAACAAACCAGCTCCTAAAGCTGTCTCAAAAGCCGGCAAGCTCCCTGCCAAGCCGGCACCCACGAAGCCTGTAAAGGCCGCTGCCGTTCCCAGTAAAACCGGGGCGAAGTCGGCGTCCAAGGCTGTAGCCAAACCCGCCGTCACGCCCAAAGTACCTGTAAAGAAAACTGTTGTGACGAATCGGAAACCTGAAGCAAAAGTCGTCGCCAAAAAAGCGGCAGTCGAGTCAAAAGAAGTAGCGAAGACCGATCACCAGATCATGTCGGTCAAGCAAACGACCGATGCAGCCGCATTGGCAGCCATTGATACCTCTGGCTATATCCTCCCGGGCATCAAAGTGCCTGGCCGTCGCGGCCGTAAGCCACGTGATTTCCAGCCTGAGAATGAGGAAATCGCGGCGCTCAATGCTGTTGAACGTGCGGAACTCAAAGCGGCCGACAAGGCGCGCGCGCGTGACCGCAAGGCCAAGGAAAAGCAGTTCCTTAAAGACGCATTTTCTGCCGACTCCGAGGCGAGCGAAGAAGAAATCGAGCGTCGCCGCCAGAAGCTCAAGACCCTGATCAAGCTGGGCAAGGATCGCGGCTTCCTGACCCACGCTGAAATCAACGATCACCTTCCGGAAAACATTGTTGATCCCGAAGCCATCGAAGGCATCATCAGTACCTTCAATGACATGGGTATCGCGGTCTACGAGCATGCACCGGATGCTGAGGCATTGCTTTTGTCGGATAACGTGGCCAACGTCGCCAACGATGATGATGCCGATGCTGCTGCTGAAGCTGCACTGCAGACGGTAGATTCCGACTTTGGCCGAACTACCGACCCTGTGCGTATGTACATGCGTGAAATGGGTTCGGTCGAGCTGCTTACCCGCGAAGGCGAAATTGAAATCGCCAAGCGGATCGAAGGCGGTCTCAAAGACATGATTCAGGCGATTTCGGCATGTCCGATGACGATCTCTGAAATTTTGGCTATGGCCGATCGTATTAGTAAAGACGAAGCCAAAATCGACGAAGTCGTTGATGGTCTGGTTGATCCGAATGCGCCCGACGATGCGCCTATACCACCGGCACCTATCAAAGCGGCTGCGGCCGCTGATGAGGATGACGAAGAAGGCGAAGAAGATGAAGATGAAGAAGGCGAAGAGGAAGAAGGCAATGCTAATGGTGGTGCTGCAGGTTTCTCCGCTGAACAGCTTGAACAATTAAAGCGTGATGCTCTGGCGAAGTTTGAGGCTATCTCAACCCACTTCGACAAGATGCGCAAGTCGTACGAAAAAGAGGGCTATAACTCCAAGCAGTATGTGAAATCACAGGAAGCGATTACGAATGAGCTGATGGGCATTCGTTTCACGGCCAAGGTGGTTGAGAAGCTCTGCGATACCTTGCGTGGTCAGGTGGATGAAGTACGTCAGATTGAGCGCCAGATTTTGGATCTGTCGGTCAACAAGTGTGGCATGCCACGCGCTCACTTCATCAAAGTATTCCCTGGCAATGAGACCAATCTCAAGTGGGTTGACGGCGAAGTCAACGGTAATCACGCCTACAGTGTGATGTTGGCGCGCAATGTACCTGCGATCAAAGAGTTGCAGCAGAAGTTGCTGGATCTGCAGTCTCGCGTGGTATTGCCACTGCCTGATCTGCGTGAAATCAACAAGAAGATGTCGGCCGGTGAAACGCGTGCTCGCAAGGCCAAGCGTGAAATGACCGAAGCCAACCTTCGTCTGGTGATTTCGATTGCGAAGAAATACACCAACCGTGGTTTGCAATTCCTTGATCTGATCCAGGAAGGCAATATCGGTTTGATGAAGGCGGTCGATAAATTCGAATACCGCCGTGGTTACAAATTTTCGACCTATGCAACTTGGTGGATTCGTCAGGCCATCACTCGCTCGATCGCCGATCAGGCGCGGACGATTCGTATTCCTGTCCACATGATCGAGACCATCAACAAGATGAACCGCATCTCGCGGCAGATCTTGCAGGAAACTGGCGCTGAGCCTGATCCGGCAACACTGGC
>JAIXYM010000160.1 GCA_027490255.1 Oxalobacteraceae bacterium
GCAGAATTCAAGCGGCAGACGGCTTTGATCGCCAGTCAGTGGCAGTCGGCTCATCAGGGCGAAATCGCGCTGCAAGGGATCAATCATCTGACTATTTGCGATATGTTTGCGCTTCGCGGACACCCGCTGTTTGAGCAAACTAGCACGCTGGTTGCAAATAGTTAAGCGGCCATGACGCCGGTCAGCCCTACCGAGGCTGACTGGCGGACTGCCGGTGCTGCTCGTCCAGAAAAGCTGTCGCCAGAAATACCTCACGCAACAAATAAATAAAACTTGCCGTGAGTGCCATCATTGCCAGCACGAACAAGCCCGCAATCACTAAACTGAGCCTCAGATTCAGCGCATCCGCGATGAACAGCGTGGCAACGACCATGCAAATAAGAAGTGCGCAGCTCGTCGACAAGAAAATCGCACGATTGATTTTTTGGGCTCGCTTGAACAACATATTGATTTCTGCCTGCTCCGCAACGGTGGCCTGTTTCGCGGGCTGACCATCCCATCCATTCAGTCGCTCTTCCAGCGCACGGTAGCGATCGATGATCCGCGCTAGCCGATTGGTCAGCACCAGCATATTGGTACCCACACCGGTCAGCAGGAAAACTGGGGCAATAGCCAGCTGAATAATGTGTCCGATTTCATTCGGTCCGATTTTCATGGATCCGCATCCGTCCTCTTAATAGCCTCAAACTTCAAGGAAGAAAAATAATGTCCGCGTAAGTTTATCAGCGGCACCACTTCCACGTTCGTTTCGAGCCCCCTGCACGCAAATGAGCATAACAACTAAATATTTCCATCACACAACACATTCAATTCTCAGCGGTAACAATCCAGAAAAACAAGCACAAAATTCCCGCCAAGAATAGATTTTTGATCCAAATCATATAGGTACCTCAGTCAAAAGCTGATACATTTATCCCATGTGTTGTCATTTTGTTACTAAAAGGAAACCGTGATGAAAATAATTCGCAAATCACATTGCAAATTGGATTGGAGCATCTGAAATGGACAACGTAATTCATGCCGTGGCACCGAGCCAGGTGGACAGGATGAGCCGGAAATGATCCGCGCAGTGATTGCAGATGATCACGCAATCATGCGTGAAGGCCTCAAACTCATATTGAGAACGGCCGACGATATCGAAGTGAAAGCTGAGGCGAGTGATGGATTTGAAGTGCTCGCACTGGTTCGCAAAGGTGATTTTGATGTTCTCGTGATGGATTTATCGATGCCCGGTCGTAGCGGCATGGATCTTATTAGGCAGATCAAAGATGAGTTCCCAGAAGTCGCCATTTTGGTGCTAACCATGCATGACGAGAATCAGTACGCTGCCCGCGCGATTCGAGCAGGCGCCTTGGGCTACATGACCAAAGAGAGCGCTGGAACCGAACTCGTGAAAGCCATTCGCAAAGTACACAATGGTCGTCCATACATAAGCATGGATGTTGCTGAACAGCTCGCCATGGATGCCATGCCGACTCGGCTCGACATGCCTCACAAATCATTGTCTGACAGGGAGTTTGAAGTGTTCAATTTTCTTGTTTCGGGAAAGTCCGTAACAGAAATTGCAGAGCTTCTTCACTTGTCTGTGAAGACAGTCAGCACACACAAGACGCGCATCCTGCAAAAAATGGGAATCAATTCGCTAGCAGAGTTGGTTCAATACGCTGTCGTGCAGGGATTGCTCGAAAAATTCAAGCCTTGAGTTTCATGTGGATCAAACATCAATCGAACAAAGTTACGAACATAGGAATAGCCCTAACAAAGCTCAGTAGTGACTTGAATGGTATTCAGAGCAGCCCGATAGCCATTGAAACACACTGTAGCGATACTACCCACTCACAAAGCATGTGATGTTTAGAAATCAAAAACATCGAAATCAAATGCCTAGCGAAAGTGAACATGAAAAGGATTTCTTACCGTGACTCGATCAGATATTTATCCCGAACAAACCATGCCAAAAACCGACGCTCAAAAGCTTGCATCGACAATGCATGAGATGAAGGGAAACCTTACCAATTCACTCAGCCCACAACATCAGGAGATGACCATGACACAAATACAAATTTCTGAGCTTCGTCCCGGCAGTACGAATGCCATTCAACATACGTCATCAAGTGAAGCGGGTTGGCAACGGCAAGGTAAGTTATGGTCGAATCTCAAAGAGCTGTGCGATCTGCTTCGTATACCTGCAGCGCCCGCTGTGACAGACGAAGAATTTCTTTTTCAGCATGTTCAATTCAAAACCGGACAACGGATACATACCATCGGCCAACCGTTTGATACCCTGTTCATCGTACATTCAGGATTTCTTAAAACGGTACTGATTGATGAATATGGCAATGAGCAAGTGCTGAGTTTCCCGATGAAAGGTGATCTTTTCGGTGTCGACGGCATACACACCAAACGTTACTCTTCTGAAGCAGTCGCCTTATCGAATTGCGATCTTATCCTCCTGCCATTCAAGAAATTTACCGCGCTGGGTCGGTCTTACATCGAGCTCGAGCATGCGATGTATACCGTCATGAGTCGCGAGTTGGTACGTGAACAGTCAATGGTCAGCATGCTCGGCGCACTGTCAGCTGAAGCAAGAGTGGCGCGCTTCCTGGTATCACTATCCGAGCGCTTCGCTGAAATGGGTTATTCAAGCAAACTATTCAACTTGCGGATGACGCGCCATGAAATCGGCAGCTATCTTGGACTAACGCTAGAGACAGTCAGTCGCACTCTGTCTGCGTTCAATGAAATCGGTTTGATCAGCGTGGATCAGCGCTCGATAGGTATCAAAGATGTTGACTCTCTGCGTACGCTGCGCCGTCTACCACCCTCCAGCTCACGCTCCAAAGCCGCCGGGAAGCGCGCCCGTGAAGCGGCAGCACGTACCGCAACGACGGAAGTAAGTAAAGAATGGACCCAGATCGCTGCGGTCTAGTTTCGGCACAAGTAACAAGGAAGCGATGTGAATTCTCAGCACGGTGTGCTGAGAATTCACCCCATGTGTTCTCCGTATGAATTGCAGTCAGATCAAAATAGATGGGCTCATTTAAAGAGCCCATCCAATTCCCTCAGCAGACCTTTATTTTTTCTTGCTCGTAGTAGCTCGTTTATAGGCATGGGGATGCTCCATTTCCTCGCCCACGTGCTCGACTGTTTGCGACACGGCATCACGCGCACGACTTGCAGCTGTTTCCAAGTTACTGCGCGCTGCTGTCATATTTTGTGTGGCAAATTGACTCACCTCGCGGAAAGCTTGTTCCCACAAACCCATCATTCCAGTAAACGGATTAGCCATTGTCCCGCCAGTCTGACTCTGCCCTAATGTGGCCTGATGCTGAGCAGACTCAACCTGCTCAGCGGCCGCGTGGCTAACGCGATCGATGTATTCACGCAGAGATCGACTGAACTCAGTTTGCATTTCGACCAGCGCCGACATGATTTGCTGTTGACAGTGCATGGCTTTTTCCGGTCGCTGGGAAATAGCCGACTGCAAATCGGCCATTCTCGATGGGTCACGCATACTCGTCATTGCTCGTACCAGCTTGAGCTGACTATCAACCGCCTGATGCGTAACATCCAGCACTGCCCGATCAATTTTTTCAGTACCAGAAAATACGACATCTGCCAGTTGTATCGACGCATCCAGCTGGTACTGGACCATATCAACTACCGGATTATGCTGCTGCGTTTTATGCATTATGGCTCCTTGAAATCAATGGCGAATCAGAAAAACATGGCGCTCAAGTTCACGCCAGCGGGCACCTGACGCGCACCGGAAAGGCACGAAAATGCCAATGCGAGAACACGATGAGAATGCTGACCGCTGCCGAGACCGGCTTGATCCAGTTTGTCATTCGACGATGAGGTGGCTTTGTGAATTCACAAATACACATCATCAAAAATCTGACTCCAGCAGGATTGACGTAGCGGACCCGGCTTGCTTGACCAATGCCGGTGTTATGCGCCGAGGATGATAGTTTTGAGGATACTCAAACAAGAATGAGAGCGCAGGTATAATAACGGCCGGCAAGCGCGGTCTTGCCCCGACTCATCCGGCACCGGACGAGCGGCCGTTACAAGCCCGGGACTGTATGTCAAAGAATCAAGCCAGGAAGCCGCTGGAAATCAAGATATCCACGGTGGTCGCTGTTGCTGCCCTCATAGGCGACACCGACTACGACAAACTGTCTTCAGCGCTAGCGCATCTCACCGCCGGAACGCCCGATTACTTCGAAGACGAATTCACCCTGCTTGACTTTGCGCACGTGTCGCCGCCGCCAAGCTCCGGACAAATCGATTGGGTACGGCTCATCGCGCTGTTTAAATCACATCGGTTGAACCCGGTCGCCGTTCGCAATGTGCCCGCCAGTCTTGAAGATGAAATTCGGGCGAATGGCTTGAGCATTGACCATGTGGATGCATCGCGGCAGTTTGAACTGACGCCGCCCCCATCGCCCCCTGTATCCGAACCCGTATCAGAAGAGAAACCCAAGCCCGCGCCTGCAACGACGGCGGCGCCCGTGACGGCAGCAACATCCGAGCCCGTTAACACGATGGTGGTAGACACACCCGTGCGTGGCGGGCAGCGCATTTATGCCCGTGGATGCGACCTCGTACTCACTGCAGCTGTCAATGCCGGTGCAGAAGTCATCGCTGATGGCAGTATCCATGTCTATGCACCGCTTCGCGGCCGCGCGCTGGCTGGCGCAGCCGGCAACGCACAAGCCCGTATTTTTTCGCTGTCCATGGAGGCCGAGCTGGTCTCCATCGCTGGCGTGTACCGCACTTTCGATGATGGCTGGCCCAAGGATCTTTCCGGCAAGGCCGTACAGATTCGCCTGCGAGATGAACGCCTCGACATGGCGCCTATTGAAGTGAAATGATTTTTTATCTGATGGTGCTTCTTCAGCAAAGGAGTTTTTTGTGACAAAGATAATCGTTGTAACCTCCGGTAAGGGAGGCGTCGGTAAAACCACCTCCAGCGCCAGCTTCGCATCCGGCCTCGCATTACGCGGACACAAGACCGCCGTCATCGACTTTGATGTCGGCCTGCGTAATCTGGACTTGATCATGGGCTGCGAGCGCCGCGTGGTCTACGACATGATTAATGTTATCAATCGCGAAGCCACGCTCACCCAAGCGCTGATCAAGGACAAGCACTGCGACAATCTGTTCGTTCTGCCCGCCTCACAGACACGCGACAAAGATGCGCTTACCGAAGATGGCGTCGAACGCATTCTTGACGAACTGCGCTCCTCCGGTTTTGAATACATTGTCTGCGATTCGCCAGCAGGTATCGAACGCGGCGCGGTCATGGCGCTGACATTTGCTGACGAAGCCATTATCGTCACCAATCCTGAAGTCTCTTCGGTGCGGGATTCGGATCGTATTCTTGGCATTATTCAGGCGAAGTCGCGACGCGCACAAACCGGCGATGAGCCGGTGAAAGAGCATCTACTGATCACGCGCTACGTACCCAAACGCGTCGAAGCCGGCGAAATGCTCTCGTACGAAGATGTGCAGGAAATTCTGCGCATACCGCTGCTGGGCATCATTCCCGAATCAGAATCCGTGCTGCATGCATCTAATCAGGGCAATCCTGCGATCCACATAGCCGGTAGCGAAGTTTCCGAGGCTTACAAAGATGTCGTTGCGCGCTTCCTAGGTGAAGAACGGACGTTACGATTCGCGGATTATGAAAAGCCGGGAATTTTGTCTCGTATTTTTGGAGGTAAGTGATCATGTCGCTACTCTCCTTCTTTTTCAAAGAAAAAAAAGAATCCTCGGCGACCTCTTCCAGGGAACGTCTGCAGATCATCATCGCGCATGAGCATAACCTCAACAGTGGCCCCGAATTTTTGCCAGCACTGCACCGAGAACTGATCGGCGTCATTTCAAAATATGTAAACATCAATCCGGAAGACGTGAAGATTTCACTGGATCGACAGGGCAACCTCGAGGTGCTGGATGTGAACGTCGTATTGCCGGATGCCCGCACCGCGCGCTAAGTCAGGCACTTCTCTATCGCTGCATGGCGTCGATTTCACATCGGCGCCACGGCGCAGCAAAGGCATCACGATTGCTTCAGGCCACCTTGTCGATAACAGCTTCACGCTGACCAGCCTGACGACATTGTATGATTTCGATAGTTTTTCAGATTGGTTAAGGCAACCCGGTCCATGGCTGGCGGGATTCGATTTCCCGTTTTCTTTTCCGCGCGAACTCATCGTACAGCTCGGCTGGCCCACCGATTGGACGTCGCTTATTAAGCATATCGCCACACGCACCCGTAGCGAATTACGTGACACCTTCAAGGCGGTATGCGATGCACGCCCAGTCGGCAGTAAATTCATTCATCGCGCCACCGACCTGATCTCAGGCTCTTCGTCGTCGATGAAATGGGTTAATCCACCCGTCGCTTACATGTTGCATGCGGGTGCGCCCATGCTGTTGGAGGCTGGGGTGTCAATTCCCTTCATGCACCAGGCCGATCCGGATCGCATTGCGCTCGAAGCTTACCCCGGCATGGTGGCCCGGGCAATTACTCGTGCTTCGTACAAAAACGATACGCGTGCGATGCAGACACCGGAACGCCGTGCAGCGCGACTTGCCATTATCAAAGCGCTTGAGCAAGGAAATTATCCGCAGGGGATCACGCTGGATGCCGGAAAACATCGCCGCGCCCTGCTCGATGATGGCAGTGGTGATTTACTCGATGCCGTATTGTGCGCGCTCCTCGCAGCATGGGGATGGCAGCGCCGCGATAACAACTACGGTCTGCCGCCCCATGATGCGCTGGAAGGCTGGATTGTCGGCGCCTGACGGTGCTTGGATGATCTTGCGATCAAGTCGTCTTGCGCTGCGCTGCAAATTCGGCGTACCACTGCAGACATCCGGGATTACTCATGGCATCCGGATTCGCTACTTTTTCCAGCGGCATTCCTAGCAGCAGTTTCTTGATCGGTAATTCCATCTTCTTACCTGTCAGCGTGCGCGGAATTTCAGACACAGCATAGATATCATTAGGTACATGCCGGCCCGAAAGCTGAGTACGAATCTTTTCGCGTATGCGCTGATCCAGCGCTTCATCGAACGCCACACCTTCACGCAAAACCACAAACAGGGGCATCCAGGATTCGCGGCCTAGATATTCCAGATCCACGACCATACTGTCGAGCACCTCAGGCAGATCTTCAACTACCCGATAAATTTCCGCCGTTCCCATGCGAATGCCATGACGATTGATGGTTGCGTCAGAACGGCCATAAATCACCGCACCACCACGCGGGGTGATGCGTATCCAATCGCCATGTCGCCACAAGCCGGTGTAATGCTCGAAGTAACTCTCGAGATAGCGCTTGTCGCCCGCATCATTCCAGAAATACAGCGGCATCGACGGCATAGGCTCAGTCACCACCAACTCACCAACAGCATCGATCATCGATTTTCCGTGATCATCGAGCGCGTACACGGCCACGCCGAGTGTGCGGCATTGCATCTCACCCGCATACAGCGGCAAGATCGGACAAGATCCCACAAAGGCAGCAGCAATATCTGTACCGCCACTAATGGATGCGAGCATGATGTCCTGCTTCACATGCTGATAAACCCATTGATAAGCTTCGGTCACCAGCGGTGAACCCGTAGCACCCACAGTCTTCAGATGAGAAAGATTGAATTGCTTGCCCGGCTCGATACCGGATTTCATGCAATTGGAAAAATAAGCAGCGCCAATACCGAAGAAAGTCAGCTCCATCTCTTCCGCAAAACGCCACAGGCGGTTCATGTCGGGATAACCCGGATTGCCGTCATAGAGACAAATGGTAGAACCCACCATCCAGCCGGTGACCTGCGAATTCCACATGATCCAGCCGGTCGTGGAAAACCACAAGAAGCGATCATTCTCACCCAGATCCAGATGCAAGGCATGCGCTTTCAGTGTCTCGATCAGCGATCCGCCATGACCATGCACGATAGGTTTGGGCATGCCGGTGGTACCAGATGAATACACAATCCACAACGGATGATTGAAGGGCAGCTGCTCGAACTGCATCTCGCCTTCTGCGGGATGTGCGAGCAGCGTATTCCAGGTGGTCACACCGGGCAGCGTGGATGCAGGATTCAGATAAGGGAACAGAATGGTGTGCTCGAGCGTCTTGAGCTCGGTGCGCATGGTCTCAACCACTTCCATCCGATTGAAATCCTTGCCGCCATAGCGATAGCCATCGACAGCAATCAGCACCTTGGGATCAATCTGGCGGAAGCGATCCAGCACACTGGCACTGCCCATGTCCGGCGAGCAGGAAGACCAGACCGCACCAATGCTAGCGCACGCGTAAAAAGCGATCGCCGCTTCGGGCGTGTTGGGCAGATAGGCCACCACACGATCGCCCGGCACCACGCCCATATCCCTCAGAGCCTGCGCGACCGCCGTGATCTGGTCGCGCACCTGACGCCAGCTCAGCGTCACACGCTCGCGCACTTCAGATTCTGCCACCACCGCGACTTTATCCGCGCTGGCTCCCTCAGTATTAAAGCGGAACAGCTGCTCGGCGAAATTCAGTCGGCTACCGGTAAACCACTCGGCGCCCGGCATCGCATGGGTGGACAAAATCTCTTGATAGGGTGCCGAGCTCTTGATATCAAAGTAGATCCAGACCAGAGACCAGAAGCGTTCGAGATCATTGACCGACCACTCCCACAGCGCCTCATAATCAGGAAAATACAAGCCATGCTTGGTGCCCAGCCATTGCATGAAGTGGGTCAGCCGGCTGCTCGCGACGCGCTCGGCGCTGGGTGTCCACAAAAGCGGGTGGTCGTCCGCCATACCTGTCTCCCGGTTGTTTTTGTTAATAGCTTGCGCATGATAATGCAAACCAACCGTGGGGAGAACCGAACGACGAACGAACCTTCCCTATAAGACCACTCGAGCGTTAGTGGACCTGATGTTTCAGCTGTGCGAGTTCCTGATGCGCTTTATTGACGGCATCCTTGACCTTCTGATCGACATTGGCAGCGCCATCGCAGGCTGTCTTGGCCTGATCACCCAGTTGTTCCAACTCATCGACAAATTTACGTATCGACGCTTCATCCGAAGATTGCTGCAATGTTTTGGCAGCCTGATCGGATCGCTGACCCAATTTCTCAATGCTGCTCTTGATATTGCCAGGTACGCTGTCACCCGCACTATCGCAGGCTTGGCTGGCTTGCTGAATCGTCTGTTTGATCTGAGTGACTCGCTTCTGTACTTCATTGGCTTGCATCATCATCGCACTCCTGTGTTTACTCTAACCGGAGAATCCGGCTCCACTTTGAGCCGTGGGCTGTTGACTAAGTTCCATCAGATCGTCTTAGTGCAGTACATTCCCTCCGCTAATACCGCCCGCGTTGCCGCGTGTGGGCAAACCGCGCTCGATGAATTCCTTCATGCGATGCAAATCATCCTGAAGCATGACCTCTGGATCCGCAACGCTCAACACCATCAACGATTCGCCCGGTGCACCCGTCGGCAGCCGCCAGAAAAATCGCACCGTGGCGCGCGTACCCTCACCTACTGGTTCGAGTAGTACGACACCCTCATGGTCAACAAGAGCGTTGGGCTCGCTGCGCCAAGCTAGGCGATGCGGACGCTCCGATACCGTCAACACTGAATTCCATTCCACATCCTGCCCCTGAGGTCCCTGCACAATCCAATGGGATCGGTTCTGTCCCAGATCACGCACCTCGATGACCTGCGACATGAAATGCGGGAAATTTTCATATCGGCTCCAGATATCGAACACCACGTCGGGCGACGCGGCAATGTCAATCGTGCGCTCGGCCTCATAGCCGAGGGACGCATGTGCGCTGAGCTTTCCGGCACTGGGACGCGCAACCGCATCACCGTACGAAATCAGTCCAAGGCCCGTCGCAGCGGCCAGCAGGCTCATTGGCTGGCGGCGTGTCAGCGCATACCAAGTCAGAAAACCCGCGCCTAGCGCACCCGCAATCCACAGGGAATTGCGCTCTCTTAACAATGGTGCGCCCTCCGTCTGCGTCTGCGTCTGCGCCTGTGCTGTGCCTTTCACTGACTCGACACCGGGAATGGCGGCCACTAGATTGAGTATTTTTTCCTTCTCCTCGCTGTCGAAATTACCGGCCAAGGTCACCGTGCCTTGATGCGCATGAACTTCCACATCATGCACATGGGACATGGCCCGACCCAGTCGAGAACGGACCCGAGCTTCCAGCACGTGATCGTCAATCGGCTTGGCTTGTCGTGGCAAAAGTAGTTGCATCGCGCTCGCTTGCAAACCGGACCAGCGGTTATGCGCATCGTGCAGCGTCTGATCCATCATTCGAGAGGTGGAATTCGTGACATGCGTCAATTTGTCTTGCAACAGCGCCCTTCGCCGTCGTCCCTGAACGGGGTCAGCGATGTACATGGCGAGTGCGCCAAGCGCGATGCCTCCCATCCAAGTTAGCCAAGGTATTTCGGTACTGCGCTTCTGATATTCCACATTGCTCTCCTTAAGCGTTCAAAGGGGATTACTGCATCACAGCACGATAGTTGCGCAAGCCCTGTGCCCGCCCGAATCGACCGCAAATCTCTGTCTTCTGCTGACCCCCAAGCTTTTTGACCTTGCAGGCCCAAAAAAGCTCAAAGTTTCATTGAGGTAAACTTTCTCTTTGGAATCTTCGACTATCGGCTGGAACTTCGTTTGATCGCCCCATTCGAACCAGCAAGACCGGCTCCTCGTACTTTTCATGAAAAAACTACTGACCTTCTTTCTGCTGCTGTTGCTCAGTGCGGCCTCCGCCGCCCAGACAACGGCCTGCCTGGAACATTTTGCAAACAAGACGGCGCCTGAGTTCACCCGTCCTGCGCTGCAGAAGAAAACGATCGGTTTATGCTTCGAGGCGTTTGCGCTCATGCATTCGGGTGTATCGCGCACGCCTTTGTGGGTGGCAGAAAAACTGACACGCGAGAGCTTGATTCGCGCAAGAAGTGTCCACCGCGAAGATAATTTTCATGCGGAAGAAACGCTCCCGCCACAAGACCGTGCCGAACTGCACGACTACGCACGCTCGGGATTTGATCGCGGTCATATGGCACCTGCGGCAGATATGCCCACCCTGAGCGCGCAGCATGAAAGCTTCTCGCTGGCCAATATCATTCCTCAGCAGCGGCAAAACAATCAGATACTGTGGGCGGCGATTGAAGGTGCCACGCGGCACATGACCAACCTGCGCGGTGAACTGTATGTGATAACAGGTCCGATCTTTGAAGGCGATAAGATCGAGCGTATCAATGGCCGGGTGTTCATACCTACCCACATTTACAAGGCAGTCTACGATCCGGCAAAAAATGAAGGCGCCGCCTGGATTTCGCCCAATACGGCAGACAATACCTATGAGGTCGTTGCCATCGCTGAGCTGGAAAAGCGCCTCCGCATTAATCTTTTCCCCGGTGTAGCCGCCGAAGTGAAGGATAAAATCATCGCACTACCCGAGCCACGCTTGCGCAAGCACCAACGCAATCCTTGAGAGGCCCCATGAAGCTTCAGCCTTTTGACAATGAAACCCAGTCGATAAGCTTGGGTGATCTGACGATTGAGAACCGCTTGGATCAGCTGGAAATCTACGGCTCTCTGAGCATTACCCGCGATCAGGCAGGGCTGGCGCTGGCGCTGCAACTCAAGCAACTCATCGATGACACCGTGGCACACCTGCAGCAGGCGCAGGATTTGCCCAGCCAACTGAGCCCCAAGCCAACCGACCAGGTCGACAATCCCTTCAAATAATCAGGGTCATTCTGTGCGCGCAGCCAATCGGCTCCGGTACGCAAGTCACGCAAGACTGGCATACTGTCGCACCCCAACGAAATGCCGCACAACGCATGACACCCACGCCTGCCAATTTGCGTTCCTATCCGCCGCACCGCGAGGGCTTGAAGCCTGCGCCATTTCTGCCCATGTCACGTGCAGAAATGGACAAACTCGGCTGGGATAGCTGCGACATCATCATCATTACCGGTGATGCTTACATCGACCATCCCAGCTTTGGCATGGCGCTCATTGGCCGCGTGTTGGAATCGCAAGGCTTCCGTGTTGGCATCATCAGCCAGCCCGACTGGCATTCGGCAGACGCTTTCCGCGCGCTGGGCAAACCCAATCTGTACTTCGGAGTCACTGCCGGCAATATGGATTCGATGATCAACCGCTACACGGCAGATCGCAAGATTCGATCCGATGATGCCTACACCGCCGGCGGTGAACCGAACAAACGCCCCGATCGTGCCGTCACCGTCTACGCGCAGCGTGCGCGTGAGGCTTATCCGGGCACGCCCATTGTGATTGGCAGTATAGAAGCCAGCCTGCGTCGCATCGCGCACTACGACTACTGGTCCGATACCGTCCGCCGCTCGGTGCTGACGGATTCCAAAGCGGATATTCTTTTGTTTGGCAATGCAGAGCGTGCATTGCTGGAGCTATCACATCGCCTCGCAGCGGGCGAATCAGTGAAAGCGATTCGTGACATGCGCGGCACTGCTTTCATGGTGTCGCGCGGCTGGAAACCGGCTGAGGACTGGCGCGAAGTCGACTCGACGCGCGTAGATACCCCCGGCAAGGTCGAACCGCATCCGGATCCATACGAGATGAAGGAAAAAGATCCCGAAGCCTGTGGCACCAAAGACGGCAGTCCCGAACCCGCTGTGAAGCCCATACGCCTGATGTCGCGCGAAGAGCGTCTCGCGCAGCAAAAAGAGATACGCGAAAAAAGTGTCGTACGTCTGCCCGCGTTTGAAGTGGTGAAAGAAGATCCGATCAGCTACGCCCACGCATCACGCGTCTTTCATCTGGAATCCAATCCGGGCAATGCCCGCGCAATGGTTCAGGCGCATGCAGACCGCGATGTATGGCTCAATGCGCCACCCTTGCCGCTGGCAATGGATGAAATGGATTATGTTTTCGATCTGCCCTATGCCCGCGCACCACACCCAGCGTATGGCAAGGCGAAAATACCCGCTTGGGACATGATCCGCTTCTCGGTGAACATCATGCGCGGCTGTTTTGGCGGCTGCACTTTCTGCTCGATCACGGAGCATGAAGGCCGCATCATCCAAAGTCGCTCCGAGTCATCGATTCTTCGCGAGATCGAACTCATACGCGACAAAACCAAAGGCTTCACGGGCACGATTTCAGATCTGGGTGGGCCAACGGCAAACATGTATCGCATGGCCTGCAAGGAAAAAAGCATCGAAGAATCTTGTCGGCGACTGTCTTGCGTCTATCCGACCATTTGCTCGAATCTCAATACGGATCACAGCAAACTGATTCAGCTTTACCGGCGTGCACGCGATATACCGGGCGTGAAAAAAATTCTGATTGGTTCAGGACTGCGCTACGACCTCGCGGTCCGCTCACCCGAGTATGTGAAAGAACTGGCGACCCATCATGTGGGCGGTCTGCTGAAGATCGCGCCTGAGCATTCTGAGGACGGGCCTTTGTCCAAGATGATGAAGCCGGGTATGGGCTCTTATTATCGCTTTAAGGAATTGTTCGACAAATATTCCAAAGAAGCCGGCAAGGAGCAGTACCTCATTCCTTACTTCATCGCTGCGCATCCGGGTACGACCGATGACGATATGCTCAATCTTGCGCTGTGGCTTAAGGAGAATGATTTCCGTCTCGATCAGGTACAAACCTTCCTGCCGACACCGATGGCCATGGCCACCACCATGTATCACACGCGAAAAAATCCTTTGCGAAAAATTTCAAAAGATTCGGAAACGGTGGAAACACCGCGCGTGGGCAAAATTCGAAAATTTCACAAGGCACTGCTGCGCTATCACGATCCCGAGAACTGGGAGAGCATTCGCGAAGGCTTGAAACGCATGGGACGCAGCGAGCTGATCGGCAATGGGCCGCAGCACCTTGTCCCAAGATCGGATGCCGGCGCAAGCCGGGTGCGTGGCATGACTAAAAATGAAACGCCTACGGTGAACCGGATTGCGAAAAAATTCGGTCAGAACAAACCACGGCCCGGTGCGGCTATTGTGCGAAAGCGCCAGCCGTAAAGCGAAAGACGTAGAGGGACAGCCGTAAAGCGACAGGCGTAAAAAAACCGACCTGCAGGTCGGTTGATTTTATTGCGTCGGTTGGTGGGAAGTGCTGGTTTCGAACCAGCGACCTATCGCGTGTGAGGCGATCGCTCTACCCCTGAGCTAACCTCCCAAACCGGCGCGCATTATCGCACAAGCCTTGAAAGTCGATCAATTTTCTGCCAACTGCCGCCAGAGGCAGGTCGCTTTGGCTTCCTTGTCCAGCCCCTTCAGCAAATCTTCATGCGCAGCTAGCTCGTCAGGCTGGGCGGGCAGCACAATGATCTCGGCCAGCGCAATGGCGTCAGCGCCACCGTCTATGCCCGATCCGGACCCGTGCAGATCCATACTCAGGCTATCCTGCCCGCGCGTCATGGCGAGATAGACCTCGGCGAGTAGTTCCGAATCCAGCAGCGCGCCATGTAGCGTGCGATGGGCATTGGAGATGCCATAACGTTCACACAAGGCATCCAGCGAATTGCGTTTACCCGGATGCAGCTCTTTTGCCTGCGCGAGCGTGTCGGTGATTTTAACTAC
>JAIXYM010000156.1 GCA_027490255.1 Oxalobacteraceae bacterium
TCAAGACCAAAACGGGACTTGTCATCGAGATTACTTCTTACCGCATGCGATATCCCATTCAGTTTTAACTAAAGTATTTGGAACAATTCGATCCCATATCCATTCACTCTCATTGAATGTGTCAGACAAAACAACTTCACCAGTTCCCGTTGGACCAGAATACTGAATCACTGAAACCATTGTCAATGTCTCGTACTTACAATTAAATGCTAAGAGTGATTTTGCTGATTTGTATCTGCCTCCATCTGTATTAGTTTGCACCCCAGGAAAATCATACATCACCCACATTTGTGCAGTTAGGTCATTTATTTTTATCGTAGATTTATCATGATAGTGAGTAAGATCATCCGCTTTACCCGTCAGCTCCCAACCTGCCCAAGACGCCGAGCAAGACATCAACAGTACAAGAAATAATTGTCGTTTCATTTTCTTCATCTTCATACTAGTGCCCGATTTGAATCACCCATAGGCTGTGTATTTTTCTTCCGAATAAGCGTCATAGCTTGCCTTGATAATTTGTCTGATGAGTGGGCTTACATTTCCAGCGATCAATGTTTTTTGATTATACATTTGCCAGTTCGAGTTTACTCACTCTCCCCAGATCTACACTTTTACGTGCCAGCCAAAGATCATGCTCATCTTGCAAGCGCGTTTTAAACGATGATCTGAATCCCTCCGTTAAATACCCGTTGCGAATCGTGCATTTTGTTCTCAAGCGTAGTCAGCGATATCCTTGCGGACATCGGGTAAGGGATCTCACCCCTTTAGTGGTAATCGATGGTTGCTACATCGCAGGTACCTTGGTGAGCCCAAACGAAACAAGCCCGCCCCTGCTAGTTGATGAATGTGTTGCCCACTTCGCAGACTTACTGATGAACTGCAGAAAACTGTATTGTGACCTTTTGTCCAAGCGCCGCCGCCGCGCTTGCCAGTGTAGTCAACGTCAAGCTTGGGTCGGCTTCATCCAGCAGACGATTAAGTGCTGCGCGGCTCGTGTGCATGCGCTTGGCCAGTTCAGTTTTGGTGATTTGCTGCACCTTCATTTCCTCGGCAATTTGCCAGGCGATGACGCGTTTCAAAGCAACGGCCGTTGCATCCTCGAGCAAGGCTTCTTCCTTAAGAAACTCATCGAAGCTACTGCCAATATGTTTTTTGCCCATGATCATCTCCGTTTTAATAGTTGCAACCGCTCTTTGGCCAGATCAAGTTCAGGCCCCGGTGTCTTCTGCTGTTTCTTGATGAACGCATGTAAAAGCAACATGTCTTGACCCTCAAGCGCGAATAGAATTCGAGCAATGCGATTACTCAGATTAATTCGCACTTCCCAAATATCACCACCGAGGTTACGCACCAACGGCATGCCTAAAGGCCAACCGAACTGAACCGTTTTGATGTCCTCGCCAATTGTCTTACGCTCAATCGCAGACAAATCCTTTAGCCACTCGCGGACGGGCTCTTTGCCTGCATCGGTTCGAAAGAATCGAACATCAAGGACTGGATTCATGGCTGCATTGTACCAATATTGGTACGCAACTCAAGATTTGTTTGGTTGCTTGCTTGGCTTATGCTCATTGCTGGTTTGTTACTGGCAACACAGAAGGCCTCGGTCCTAATATGTATCCAAACGTTCTGCGGATGTATTTGCGGATACCCGAATTCTTCAAATCAAAGAGATCATTGATTTCACTGCGTTTTCAGCCAAGATCTGAATCTCCCGGTCGCAGATATCGCGTGGGTGATCCATTGAAAAAATCCTGGCTATAAACGATGCAGCGATCGCGCTGCTCTTCGGCCTTGAGTTAATATCTGGCTCTTATTACTGTTTAACCCTCCGGTGATTCGAGTCCCGGCTGTCTGTCAACATCATCCCCATGAACCCTACCCCCCGTCATCTCAAAATTATTGCTGCTATCGCCACTGCCTGTGCGTTGCTCTGGCTAGGTATCAATGTCTACGTTGGCAAACGTGCCGAGTCCCGATTACATGAATTAATCGCGGCATCCGAAAAATCACATAGCTACCGTCTGAGTAATCTGAATCATCAGCGTGGGCTACTCGCATCGCACGGCTATGCGGATTTGGTGCTGATTGATGAATGCGGCAACATGTCTCGCGCGGAATGGATGTCAGCTCGGGTAACTTATCAGCTCAAGCATTCTGTTTTTCCGTTAGCCATGATGAACATTGAGTGGTCGATCGAGCCATTGGGAAAAGAGCGTGAGACATTCGAGAAATTATTTGCCGGGCAGGCCAGGCTGGAGGGTAGGGGTAAAGTCGGATTAACCGGGGACGTGCAATCTGACATGAATCTGCCGGAGATTCATTGGTCCAATAGCGGTACGCGGCTGACGGTATCGCCCTCAGTCGGATCGATTGTCGTCGGAAAAGACACCTTAAAGTTGGATTGGCACACCGGGAAAATCGGTACTCGCGGAAACGGATCAGCTTTAGCGATGGACGGTTTGGGTATGCAGATCGACCTGACGAGTACTGCTCGGGGGCTGGGCAAGGTGGCATTCACCGTCGATAAAATCGGCACCTCTGATTTCACTGCGGCTGGTTTAAGCGTAGTGACGCTGATGCAAGAAAATGCAGACCGTCTCAATATCGATGTCACACCTAGCATGACATTGCTTGAAGCCAGTGGTAAGCAAGTCAAAAATCTGGTGCTTGATTTTGGTATCCATGGTCTGCATGGTGCAAGCACTGAATACTTACTCAATCTCGCTCAGACGAGCTGTAATTTTCAGAATCTCACCCAGCAAGAGAATGACAAACTCCAAGCCAATCTAAGTAAGTTATTGTTCGAAGGATTTTCAGTCGGTATCAGTCGCGTGGCGGGTACCGTTGATGGTGCTGATCTTGATGGTAAGTGGTTGGTGACACTGGCAAAGACGCAGGGTGAGGAATTCTCTCTGATGCCGGTACTGAGTTCTCAGGGTGCTCTCACGCTGACGGGTAAA
>JAIXYM010000007.1 GCA_027490255.1 Oxalobacteraceae bacterium
CCCTGCCCATGCTGCAGCTGCTGTCTGGGAAGCCACGTCCGGCAGCGCGCACGGTGCGCGCACTCGTGCTGACCCCGACGCGTGAACTTGCAGCCCAGGTCGAAGAAAGCGTGCGCACCTACGGCAAATACTTGAACCTCTCTTCTGCGGTCATTTTCGGCGGCGTTAACATCAATCCACAAATTCAAAAACTCGCGCGTGGCCTCGATATTCTCGTCGCCACACCCGGTCGTCTGCTCGATCTCATGCAGCAAGGTGCGGTCGATCTGCGTGCGGTAGAAATTCTGGTGCTGGATGAAGCCGATCGCATGCTCGACATGGGATTCATCCGCGATATTCGCAAAGTGCTGGCGGCACTGCCACCCAAGCGCCAAAACCTGCTCTTCTCAGCGACTTTCTCAGATGAAATCAAAGCCTTAGCCGACGGCCTGTTGGACAACCCTGCGATGATCGAAGTCGCACGACGCAATTCAACCGTCGAAGTAATCTCGCAAAAAATTCACCCAGTCGATCGCGACAAGAAGCATCAATTGCTCACGCATCTCATCAAAGAGCACAACTGGTTTCAAGTGCTGGTTTTCACACGCACCAAACACGGTGCCAACAAACTGGCCGAGCAACTGAGCAAAGCCGATATACCGTCGCTCGCGATTCACGGCAATAAGAGTCAGGCTGCACGTACCCGAGCGTTGGCAGAATTCAAAAGCGCTGACTTACAGGTACTGGTTGCGACCGACATTGCTGCGCGCGGGATTGATATCGATCAGCTGCCCTATGTTGTAAATTACGATTTGCCGAACGTGCCTGAAGACTACGTTCATCGCATCGGTCGCACTGGCCGTGCCGGCTCCACCGGCCAGGCTGTGTCACTGGTCTGTGTAGATGAACGCGGACTCTTGCATGACATAGAGCGCTTCATCAAACGGGAAATCGCCGTCGAAGTGATCGCCGGTTTCGAGCCAGATCCCAACGCGCGGCCGCAACCCATTCAATTGCGCAGCCAGGAGCACCGCGGTCAGGCGCGACATCAGCAAGGTAAACGTCCTTCAGCGCCAGGCGGACGTAGCGGCGGCAAGCCGGGCAATGCTGGCTCACGCAACAGTTCACAACGGACACCCCAAGGAACGTCAACGACGCAGCGTACGCAGAAGGCTGGTTCGACGACATCATCCACATCCGCGCCGGTGCCGAGAACGCAGCGCGCGCCTGGGGTTCGTACTGCGGCCTTGCTGGGCCAGCCCGCTGCCAACTCGGGTACCCATTCGGCTTCCAACAAGCGTCGCAGCGGTCAGCGCTAACCAGCCCGGCCTGCCGTAGTTGTGCAGGCTGTGCTACATTTCCGCGTCATTCAAAACGTGTGACAGGTGGGCTGTTTCTGAAGCTGTACTTGACAGTGAAAACGATTGGTTTTCGATGAAAGACGCTGGATCCCGGCTTTCGCCGGGATGACGATTTTGAGGCCAGCCGCTCTCCAAAAGTCATCCCTGCGAAGAGTGAGGCAAGGAAGGCGCAACGCATGCGTTGCACCTGCCGGAGCGGTTTGGTTTGCAAGCCAAACCGTGGCCCTTAGGGGAATCCAGCGTCTTTACTTGACCAATCAGCATCAGACCTAGAGCCTAGGTAGTCACTTAAACTTTTTAATTCATCTTCGTCCGAGCAACGCATGACCGCACCCGAGCGCTCCAGCCTGGACAATCACACGCCCATGATGCGCCAGTATCTGGGCATCAAGGCCGACCATCCGGACACTCTGCTGTTCTATCGGATGGGCGATTTCTACGAATTGTTTTTTGAAGACGCTGAAAAAGCAGCACGCCTGCTTGGCATCACACTGACTCAGCGCGGCGCGTCGAATGGCAATCCGATCAAAATGGCCGGCGTGCCCTTTCACTCAGCTGACCAGTATCTGGCCAAACTGGTCAAGCTCGGCGAGTCCGTCGCCATCTGTGAACAAATCGGCGATCCAGCAACCAGCAAAGGTCCGGTAGAGCGCCGAGTACAACGCATCGTCACGCCCGGCACGCTCACCGAATCCGAACTACTTCCAGAAAAATCAGACCGACCACTGCTGGCCCTTCATATCGTTCGGCAACGCAAAGGCGTCAAAGGAATCACGCTCGGTCTGGCATGGCTGTCGCTGGCCAGTGGGCGCTTGCGCGTTACTGAAATCGTTGCTGACTCATCGCAATTGACGTCCTGTATTCGACAAGAACTGGAACGTATTTCACCTGCAGAGATTCTTTGTGACAGCGCGTCAAGCGACTTGCTCGCAGACCTGCCGGGCGTTCGACCAACCACCGTCGCTGATTGGCACTTCGATCCCACCGCTGGCGAAAAATCGCTGCTCGAGCAACTGGCCACAGCCACGCTTGCCGGGCATGGCGCTGAACATCTTGGCCCGGCGCTGGGTGCGATCGGTGCCTTGCTGCACTATGCGCGCAGCACCCAGGGCAAACATCTACAGCATGTGCGCAGCCTCATTGTGGAGCGAGAGAACGACACCATTGCGATGGATGCTGCCACGCGACGTAATCTCGAAATTACCGAGCCGCTGCGCTACGCTGAAGGTACATCACCCACCCTGTTTTCTTTGCTTGACCATTGCAAGACAGCGATGGGTTCGCGCTTGCTGCGCAATTGGTTACATCATCCGAGTCGACATCAATCGGTTGCGCAACAAAGACACGAGGCTATTGAAGCCCTGCTTGCCGCATCCCAGTCAGCGCATGTGGCTGACAGCTTGTCAGGCATGCCTGATATCGAGCGCATCGCCAGCCGTATCGCTTTGCTGAGTGCAAGACCCCGCGATCTGTCTGCCTTGCGAGCAGGACTGGCGCAATTACCCTTGCTACAGTCAACTTTGCGCACCGCAGGTCCCTTGCAGGCATCAGCGCTGTTAGCGCATACAAGCGAAGGCCTAAGTACGCCTCAGGCCTGCATGAGCCTTTTGCAAAAATCCATTGCCGAAGATCCAGCGGCTCAGGTCCGCGACGGCGGTGTCATCGCGAATGGCTACGATGCCGAGCTGGATGAACTGAGAGGCTTGTCAGAAAACGCGGGGCAGTTTCTGCTTGATCTGGAAACGCGCGAGCGCGCCCGTACTGGCATCGCCAACTTGCGCGTCGAGTACAACAAGGTGCATGGCTTTTATATCGAGGTCACCCACGGCCAGACCGCCAAAGTACCCGATGACTATCGCCGTCGCCAGACACTAAAAAATGCCGAGCGCTACATCACGCCCGAACTCAAAGCCTTCGAAGACAAAGCACTCTCCGCACAAGACCGTGCACTGGCACGCGAAAAATTCTTGTACGAGCAAGTACTTCAATCGCTGACGTCTTTTATTCCTGAGCTGCAGCACGTTGCCGAAGCCGCAGCACAACTAGATGTGTTGGTGGCGCTTGCCGTGCACGCAGAACGTCACCATTGGTGCAAACCGCAACTGCACACCTCACCGGGATTACATATTGTCCAAGGCCGGCATCCCGTGGTGGAGAATGTCATCGAGCGCTTCATGCCCAATGACTGCGAGCTCTCGCCAGAGCGCCGGCTATTGCTGATCACGGGTCCTAACATGGGTGGTAAATCCACCTACATGCGTCAGCTCGCGCTGATTACCCTGCTGGCTTATGCAGGCAGCTACGTGCCCGCATCACAAGCGACACTGGGGCCGGTCGATCGTATCTTCACGCGCATCGGCGCCGCCGACGATCTAGCAGCGGGTTACTCCACCTTCATGCTGGAGATGGTGGAGTCCGCTGCCATCCTTCATGGCGCCACTGAGCACTCGCTGGTGCTGATGGACGAAGTTGGTCGTGGTACCTCTACCTTCGATGGCTTGGCGCTGGCCTGGGCCATTGCCAGCGCGCTATTGCAAACTAATCGCAGCCTCACCCTCTTTGCCACGCATTATTTTGAACTGACGCAACTGCCACAGACACACGCTGGCTGTGCAAATGTGCACTTATCTGCCGTCGAACACAAAGACACAATTGTGTTTCTTCATACGGTAGAACAGGGTCCCGCATCGCAGAGCTATGGTTTGCAGGTCGCCCAACTCGCTGGGGTGCCGCAGAACGTGATTCGCGCAGCACGCAAGCATCTCGCAGCGCTGGAAGCGCATGCCGCACAGTCCGACACGCAATTTGATTTATTTGTTAGCGCAGCGACTGAAGAACCGGTGGCCGATTCTGCGACTGAGGCTACCTCACCGCTGAAAGAAGCACTGCTGGGTATTGATCCCGACAGCCTGACACCTCGCGAAGCACTGGACGCGCTCTACCGTCTGCGCCAACTGGCCGACGATTCTTCATCCCGATCATGAGATATCTCGTACTGTTTGTGCAGACCGGCTGGGCTATGTCACCCTACCGACCGGCGTCATCACATTGACCGCCGATCTCAACCCAACCCAACTCTTCGCACTGACCAATGAAGTACCGTGGGCAGACTGCTTATTGCAACTGAATCGAGCGGAACTGGTCGCTGTCATCATCGTCGTCGTGATGGTGATGACCATGCGGCCCGTGCACATGTCCATGGGCGACTTCTTCAGGACTTGCTTCCCGCACTTCAACCACATTCAGTGCAAAACGCAGGGCCATACCAGCCAAAGGATGATTGCCATCCAATACCACCTTGCCATCCGCGATATCGGTCACGGTGAAGACTCTCGCCTCGCTCGCCTCGCCTACTTCGGGTGCGCCTTCGAACTGCATGCCAATTTCCAGCGGATCCGGCAAGGCCTCACGTGGCTCGATTTTCACCAGATCAGCATCGTATTCGCCGAAAGCGTCCTCCGGCTCCACCTGAATCGTGACCTGATAACCGACAGCTTTGCCTGCCAGTGCTTCCTCGATCTTAGGCAGCGTGTTGCCGTAGCCACCATGCAGGTAAACCATGGGTTGCTCGCTCTGTTCGATGAGATTGTCCTGTGCATCAGAGAGCTTGTAGTGCAGAGTAACGACGGTGTCTTTGCCGATGTTCATCATGTCATCCTTTCGCTGAATCGGTGCTGGAGTATACCCGACACCCCTAGATTCCCCGCCGGTCGAGAGGACACTCGCACGTCGATATAATGACAGGATGAAAAATACCCATCTGCTTGGCGGTCTCACGCCCGACCAGTTCCTTCGCAGGCACTGGCAGAAAAAACCTCTGCTGGTTCGCAATGCTATCCCCGAGATGCGAGCGCTACTTGCACGCGAAGACCTGTTCAATCTTGCTGCACGCGAGGATGTCGAATCTCGACTGATCACGAATTTCCGTCGGCAGTGGAAAATGCAGCAGGGTCCGCTCACCAGCTTGCCCTCAATCACCCAAAAGAACTGGACGCTACTCGTGCAAGGCGTGAATCTGCATGATGATCAGGCAGACCAACTGCTGCATCAGTTCCGCTTCATTCCTGACTGCCGCCTAGACGACCTGATGATCAGCTATGCCACAGATGGCGGCGGCGTCGGCGCTCACGTGGATTCGTATGACGTTTTTCTATTGCAGGCCCATGGACAGCGACGCTGGCGCATCAGCGCGCAGCAGGATCTACGACTACGCGACGATCTGCCCCTGAAAATCCTCAGGCATTTCGAACCCGAGCAGGAGTTCATTCTCAATCCTGGCGATATGCTTTATCTGCCACCGCAATACGCGCATGAGGGTGTGGCTGTAGGCGAATGCATGACCTATTCCATCGGTTTTCGAGCACCCGGGTGGCAGGAGCTGGGCGAGGCGTTTCTCGCCTTCATGGCTGACGCCATTGAGCTCCCTGGCCTCTACAGTGATCCGGCACTCCAATCCACCCGCAAACCGGGTGCCATCAGCGATCAGATGATGAATGCCGTCCATCGTTCGCTGCAAAAACTTGCCAGCACGACGGCCGACAGAGAGATTTTCCTCGGCGAGTATCTGTCCGAACCCAAGCACTCGGTCAGCTTCGATCGACACCCCAAGCCGCTCGGCGCTCTGCAATTTTACAAAGCAGCTGCGCGCGACGGCATTCGGCTGCATCGAAAAACCCGAATGCTGCATCGCGGCATTTATATCTTTATGAATGGCGAATCCTATTCGCCCAATGCATCAGATCGCCGAATACTGAGGAAACTGGCTGATAATCGCGCAATAGAGGCCCACCACCTTGCTCAGGCCTCAGTTGACCTCCGCGAGAGCCTATATCGATGGTATCTGGATGGCTGGGTCGATCTTCAAGCCCGCCGCACCATTCAAAAAAGCTAATAAATCTGCTTTACGGTTCTTTCAGCGCTCAATTCGCCGGCATCTGTCTATAATTTTCCTGTGCGAAACTTAGCCTGCGCCCACGCAAAACATATAAAACGGCTTGCCAGCTTTTCAAGAAGACCAGTATAATTTCCGGCTAGGAAGTTTCGATGGTGCGGCAGTGCGTCAATTTCACTGCCAAGCCTGAAAACACGACCTGATGTGCGATAACTACCGGTAGTTATTAAACAAAATTGAAGTGTAATTTTTTATATTTAACCGAAGGAAAATCATGAAAAAATCGTTGCTGATCGCTTCCCTGCTGGCCCTGGCTCTGGCAGCTTGCGGCAAAAAAGAAGAAGCCGCTGCTCCTGCTCCTGCAGCTCCTGCTGCTGAAGCTCCAAAGGCTGACGCACCTGCTGCTGAAGCACCTGCTGCTGAAGCTCCAAAGGCTGACGCTGCTGCACCTGCTGCACCTGCTGCTGAAGAAAAGAAGTAATCACGGGCAACCGAGCAAAAAAGCCGTCCTCGTGACGGCTTTTTTGTTTCTATCAAAGAGATAGCTGACGTTCTGACTTTAGCCTGATGGCTAATTCAAGAGACAGTCACGCACCACTCTCTAACCAGGCAAAACCTGCTGCCTGATCTGCAATTACTACCTCCACCGCACTATCCCCAAGCACTTCATCAATCGCCAAACGTACCTTGTCAGGCGAATTATTTTTCTGTGATAAATGCCCAGCGATCAGACGCTTGAGACGGCTACGATCAACGCTCTGCAAAATGTCTGCCGACTGTTGATTGGATAAGTGTCCTAACTGCCCGCCAATACGTGCTTTGAGCCAGGGAGGGTAAACCGATTGAGAGAGCATCTCGGTATCGTGATTGAATTCCAGAACGAGGGCATCACACCCATCGAGCGCCTTCATCAGGTGGGGTGTTGAATGCCCGACATCAGTCAGCACACCAAGTTTGCGAATGCCATCCGTGGCGGTGTACTGCACGGGTTCACGCGCGTCGTGGGGTACCGTGTACGGCCGAATTTCAAGATCACCAATGACAAAGGGCTCGCTATCGCGGCAGACGTGCACCGTCACGCCGGCAGCGTCATCACGGACTGATTCCAAAGTGCCATGCGTCATCCAGACAGGGATTTTGTGGCGGCGTGCGAGACGAAAGACACCGCCCACATGATCCTGATGTTCATGCGTGACGATGATGCCAGAGAGTTGTTTGGGATCGATATGAAGATGACTGAGGCGAGATTCTGCTTCCCTCAGTCCAAAGCCACAATCAAGCATCACCGTTGTTTCCGTGATGCCTGATGCAGCAGAGATCAGTAGCGCGTTGCCCTCGCTACCGCTGCCCAGACTCGCAAATCGCATGCGACGCTCCAGGCCGATGGTCGCTGACGCGCACCGGCACAGTGTTATTTCAGTTGTTCACTCAGCAGAACCAAGATGCGATCGCCGACTCCAGCAGTATCAGACTCGCCCTTCTCATCCTGCACACTCACACGCGTTGCCTCGCCCGAGCTGTTGACCAGAATACGATAGCGTAGCGCCTGCTTCTTGTCATCCTTGGAGCTGAACAAGCGCGAGAAGAAACCCGGCTCACCTGATTTTTTGTCAGCGTCGGATTTCTGATCAACGTAGCGAACGAAGTAAAGACCCCGTGCACGGTCACGGTCTTCTACAGTAAAGCCCACTCGGTCAAGTGCGAGACCAACCCGGCGCCACGCACGGTCAAAACTCTCTTCGACCAATACATGATTGCCCACCGAATCCTTTGCCACGCGCGCGCGCTGCGGCGCTGCTTTGGCTTCGTTCACCGCAGCCTTGGCGACCTTTACATCCGAACCGAGTCGCGCCATCAGACGACCGATGAACTCGGCTTCCAGCTCCGGATCCGAAGTACGGCCGGTCCACATCGCGCGATCCTTCAATTGTCCGGTAAGGACTTCCTGAGCGCCACGGTGACTGATGTAGATCTCGGTACTGCCATCGGCGGTGCGCTCGAGACGGGTACGGAATTTGTCGCGCTCTCCGGTGGAGTACAGTGAATCAAACACTTTGCCCAGCGTACTGCGAATGAAATCCTGTGGGATTTTTGCACGATTCTCTGCCCAGTCGGTTTCCATCACGCCGGCTTCAGGCGTTTCGATCGCGAGCAGAAAACCGCTCTCCTGCCAGAACTCCTTGATACGAGGCCACAACTGCTCAGGCGTTTGCTTGACGATCAGCCAGCGCTGATTGCCGTCACGACCAACACGTATTTCGGCAGCCTCGCTGACCTCAGGGGCTACCTTGCCAGATGCGACGGCATTCGTGGTGCCTGTTTTACGCTCTGCGTTGTAGGTGGATGCCGTGGCAGTTCCGGTCGAATTCTCGCCCACGATGAAGCGACTGTCATTGCGCAGTTGCGTAAGGTCTGGCGGCACTTCGAGCTTTTGGCCCTTGTTCGCTTTACCCGCACTTTTGTAGTCGATCTTGTCGGGCTCGAGCATTTCGCCCACCGAGCTACAGCCGGCCAGAGCAAACAAAGCTGCGATCAGCAAACAATGCGAACGCAGCGACACTAAAGAAGAAACACCAGAGAAAGAAAGACGCATGTGGATTGGCAATCGAGTAGAGGTTAGCGGAGCCGTTATTGCAATACGCCGGATTCACGCAGCGCGGAACGAACCGCATCATGATAGCTGGCACCCAGCGAAACCAGCGGCAGACGAATTCCCGAATGCATGCGGCCCATCTGTGCAAGCGCCCATTTGACGGGCACAGGATTGGGCTCAACGAACAAACGGTTATGGAGAGGAATCAGACGGTTGTTAATCGCGATGGCATCGGCGATACGACCTGCCATAGCAGCGACACACAGTTCATGCATGGCTTTGGGCGCGACGTTTGCAGTGACGGAGATATTGCCCTGCCCACCACAAAACATGAGTGCCATCGCCGTCGCATCATCACCGGAATACACGGCAAAGGATTTCGGCACATCGCGCAAGAGTTCCGTACCCCGCGCGAGATTGCCGGTGGCATCCTTGACGCCGACGATGCCAGGCACAACGGACAAGCGCACGATGGTGTCGTTACTCATATCCGCAACGGTACGACCTGGAACGTTATAGAGAATGACCGGAAGATCGACCGCTTCAGCAATGCGGCGGAAGTGTTGATACATGCCTTCTTGCGTTGGGCGATTGTAGTAGGGCACGACCTGCAGAGAAGCATCAGCGCCCACTTCTTTTGCGTATGCGGTCAGCTCGATCGCTTCCGAAGTGGAATTGCCACCGGTACCGGCAATCACGGGTATGCGTCCTGCTACATGGTCAACAGCCAGTTTGATTAGTTCGCAATGTTCTTCGACCGATACCGTCGGCGACTCGCCTGTCGTACCGACGATTACGACGGCATCCGTACCTTCGGCGATGTGCCAGTCCAATAATTTTTTGAGTGCCTCCGCATCGAGACTACCGTCCTCGTGCATCGGGGTCACAATCGCGACAATGCTGCCCTGAATCATTGTTGTGCCGTTGCAAAAAATTGAAACCGTGATTGTAACGGATAGGGAGAGAGATTCGCGATCCTTATTGCACAAGCTTAGGCGCGCTGCCGACATCCAGATCTAGCGCCTGAGGCGGCAGATCGGACGCAGAATCAGCCTTGCGCAGGCAGATACGCTGCACCATTGCCGGTCGGGGTCGGTGCTGGTAACCGTCTTCATAGGCGATCACCCGACTCGAGGGCCGCAGACTCACCCACTCCAGCAATTCCCCCGGTTTCAGCAGGAAATCCGGGTTCGAAGGCTTGCCAAACTGGCCATTTCCAGCGGCAAAAGTTTCGTAGATCAGGACACCGCCGGGGGCTAGGCAGTCCAGCAACGGCTGGGTCAAGGGGCGGTGCAGATAATTGCTGACCACGATGCCAGCAAAAACCCCAGGCAAAAGTGGCCAATCAGGATGACTCGGCGCCTCCGGATGCTCCAGATCAAATGCGAGCGTGTCGATACCGGGACCGCTTGCCACCGCTAGTGCGGTTGTGTCGCGATCCACCGCCAGCACCGCATGTCCCAGCGCAGCCATGAGGCGCGCATGCCGACCTCCGCCACAGGCCAGATCCAGCACCCGGCCGGCGGGTATCAGCCCGGCAAACCGGGCCACCCACGCCGATGGGTCGTCTTGGACGATATGCATGTTCATCAATGAGAACCGGTGCCGTCAAACTCAGTTGTAGGACAAACCCATTTCCTCACGCACGTCGCGCATGGTTTCCTGTGCATGCTTGCGCGCCTGGTCACAACCATCAGCCACGATCGCACGCACCAGTGAAGGATCATCAAGATACTGCTGAGCGCGCTCGCGCATGGGCTCCTGCTCTTTCAGGATGCCGTCAATCACGGGCTGCTTGCATTCGAGACAGCCAATACCGGCGGATTTGCAGCCCTTGACCACCCAGTCGCGGGTTACCTGATCCGAGTACACCATATGAAACTGCCAGACCGGACATTTTTCCGGATCACCCGGGTCGGTGCGTCTTACGCGCGCAGGATCAGTGGGCATGGTACGGATTTTTTTAGTAACGGTATCGCGATCATCACGTAGCGCGATGGTGTTGCCGTAACTCTTGGACATTTTTTGCCCATCGAGCCCAGGCAAACGTGAGGCTTCGGTCAACAAGGCCTGTGGCTCAACCAGAATCAGTTTACGACTGCCTTCGAGATAACCAAACAAACGCTCGCGATCAATCATTGATAAATTTTGCGCATCGTCGAGCATGGCTTTGGCCTGCTCGAGTGCATCATCATTACCTTGCTCTTGATACTCGGTGCGCAGTTCGTTGTAGAGCTTGGCGCGCTTGGTACCCAGTTTTTTTACCGCCTCGCGCGCTTTTTCGTCGAAATCTTTTTCACGGCCATACAAGTGATTGAAGCGACGCGCGATCTCTCGCATCATTTCGATGTGTGGCACCTGATCCTCGCCGACTGGCACCATGCTCGCGCGGTAGATCAGCACATCGGCTGACTGCAACAGCGGATAACCCAGAAAGCCGTAGGTCGCCAAATCACGATCGGCAAGTTTTTCCTGTTGATCCTTATAGGTCGGCACACGCTCGAGCCAGCCCAGCGGCGTGGACATCGACAACAAGAGATGTAACTCCGCGTGCTCAGGCACTTTCGACTGGATGAAGATCGTCGCCTGTGAAGGGTCAATGCCAGCAGCCAGCCAGTCAATCACCATGTCCCAGGTGCTGGTCTCGATGATAGAAGGATCATCGTAATGCGTGGTCAGCGCGTGCCAGTCGGCCACGAAGAAAAGACAGGGATGTTCGGACTGGAGCCGAACCCAGTTTTTCAGTGCGCCGTGGTAGTGACCAAGATGCATTGCGCCGGTAGGACGCATGCCAGAGACAACACGATCAGGATACATGGTGATTTCAGATGAGCAGGGATTGAATAGGAGATATCAGCACTTCAAGCAACATTGCAGCAAGCATCATGACGGGCTTCATCCAGTAACTGAGCAAATTCAGCATCATTAGGCCAAGTACGATGAAAAAACCATAAGGCTCGATACGCGCAAAACGAAATGCATACTGATTGGGAAGAATACTCGTCACGATTCTTCCACCGTCCAGTGGCGGCAACGGAAAAAGATTGAAAGCAAATAGGATGAGATTGATTTTCACGCCCGCCTCCGCCACCTCGAAGAAAAACACTTCGTTAACGCCCACGGACTGCAAAACAAAAAATAACAGCATCCACAAAAAAGCCATGACCAGATTCGCCAGCGGACCAGCCAGCGCGACCCAGGCCATCTGTTTCTTGGGATTGCGCAAACGGGAAAAATCCACCGGCACCGGCTTGGCGTAGCCAAAAATGAAAGGACTGCTCAGCAAGGCCAGAGCCAACGGGATCACGATAGTACCGATAGGATCGATATGTCGGACCGGGTTGAGACTCATCCGCCCCTGAGAGTAGGCCGTCAGGTCGCCGAAATACTTAGCAGCGTACGCATGGGCAGCTTCGTGCAGCGTGATCGCAAAAATGACGGGCAATGCGTAGATTGCAATCGTCTGGATAATCTCATTCATCGGGCTGATTTTAGCAGACGGCTACTTGGGGTCGCCGCTCAGCGAAAGAGCGAGATATCACCCCTACCCTCGCGGACGATTTCCGGCGTACCCGTGGTCAAATCGACTACCGTGGTGGGCAAGCGGCTGCAGCTCCCGCCATCAATAACCAGATCGATCTGTTTCTCCAGCTGCTCACGTATGTCTTCGGCTTCATTGAGCGGCAGATCGCTACCGGGCAGGATCAGCGTTGTGCCCAACAAGGGCTGCTTGAGCTCCTCCAGCAGCGCGTGAGCAATCGCATGCTCGGGTACACGCAGCCCTATGGTTTTGCGTGAAGGATGAGAGAGTCGCCGGGGTACCTCGCGTGTCGCTTCCAGAATGAAGGTGTAAGGCCCCGGGGTTGCCGCTTTGAGCAGCCGGTACTGACGATTATCAACTTTGGCGTAATTGGCAATTTCCGAAAGATCACGACACAGCAAGGTCAAATGGTGCCTGTCATCGACACCACGTATGCGCCGCAAACGGTCGACCGCGCTCTTGTCATCAAGGTGACAGACCAGCGCGTAACTGGAATCGGTAGGCAATGCGACGATACCACCCGCATCGACGATCTGCACCGCTTGCCGAATCAAGCGTGGCTGCGGGTTGTCCGGATGAATTTGAAAATACTGGCTCATAAAAAATCAAAAACGGCGACAGCCTTAGGCTGGCGCCGTGAAAGGGTGAGACGACCTGTATGCGATACCCCGCTTTTTGGATCGTGGCGCAGGGCTGATGTCAGTCAGCTTGAGTTCGCCCTTCTCGTGTGCGACGAAAGACACTGGATCCCGGCTTTCGCCGGGATGACATTTAAGGAACAATTGATCTGAAAGGCGCTACGACCGGCTGACCTTACAACCGTCATCACCTGCAGGTGATAACGGGTTTGGGGCCAGTGGGTCTAACCGCCTTTGAGGCCAGTGGGTCTTAACGCCTTTTAGGCCAGCGGCTCACCAAACGTCATCCCGGCGAAAGCCGGGATCCAGCGACGTTCGAATTTTCTACGCCTCAACAAAAATTTTTAGCTAAATTTAATGCCATTGAAACTGCATGCAAATACTTCAATACAGAAGAAGATTCACCAACAATCAACCCTGACGCAAAGCTATAATCCGTTCCTCAAGCGGCGGATGGCTGGAAAACAATTCCATCAGGCCACCGGACTTGTTGATGCCCATCGCTGCAACTGATTGCGGCAAATGGCTCTCCTGCATACTGCCTAGCCGCGTCAGTGCATTGATCATCGGCTGTCGATTGCCCATCAATTGCGCCGCACCAGCATCCGCGCGGAATTCTCTGTGACGCGAGAACCAAGCAATGATCATCTGCGCGAGTATGCCGAACACGATCTGACAGACAATGACGGTAATCGTGTAACCAATACCGGGCGCATCGCTATCGTTTTTGGAAATTACGCGATCAACAAAATAGCCAACAACGCGTGACAGGAACACTACGAACGTATTCACTACGCCTTGCAGCAGCGTCATCGTCACCATATCGCCATTGGCAATGTGCGCCACTTCATGACCCAATACCGCCTCGACCTCCTCGCGCGTCATATTCTGCAAAAGACCTGAGGACACTGCCACCAGCGCATCATTGCGAAACGCGCCTGTGGCAAAGGCATTCGGCTCGCCCTCGTACCAAGCGACTTCTGGCATGCCGATACCTGCACGATCAGCGAGCTTGCGCACGGTATCGAGCAGCCACTGTTCTGTCGAGTTGGATGGATGTTCGATCACCTGAGCACCCGTTGACCATTTCGCCATCGGCTTGCTCATCAGCAGAGAAATAAAGGCACCAGTAAAGCCAACAATCAGCGAGAACACGAGCAGCATGCCAACATTCAGGCCCTGCGCTGTCAGGAAGCGATCTACACCAGTCAACGAGAGCACGATCGTCAATACGGCGATCACAGCAATATTGCTCAATACGAACAGCAGAATTCTTTTCATCCAGGATTCTCCCAAGAAACATTATTAGCCAAAGCGCCCAGCAACTTTCGATTCGAAAGTTGGGGCGCACAATGAGATTTCAAGATTGAAAAAACTCAGATTTGCCAATCATGCCAGACCGGCTTCAAATCTGCAGGAAGATGGGGCAAGCTGCCCAGATCAACTCGCGACTCCGTTGGACCATGGAAGTCGGAGCCGCGCGACGCCAGCAAGCCCGTGCGCCGCGCCAGCGCGGCATACTCATCGAACTGATCGGGGGTATGACTGCCCGTGACCACTTCGATGCCCTCGCCACCGAGTGCAATAAATTCCGACAGCAGCGCATCGAATTGCATTTGGTCAAAAGCGTAGCGGCCCGGATGCGCAATCACGGCGCGTCCGCCTGCGGCACGTATCCAACTCACTGCCTCTTCCAGCGTCGTCCAGCGATGCGGTACGAAGCCAGGCTTGCCCTCGACCAGATAGTGACGGAACACCTCAGAGACGGTTGGCTGCACACCTAACTCGACCAGATAACGAGCGAAATGGGTGCGGCCGATCAGTGCTGGATTTTCTGCGTACTTCAGCGCACCTTCAAAAACATTACTCAGCCCAGTGAGCTCAAGCTGCGTCGCGATCAGGTGGCCGCGTTGAACGCGGCCCTGACGAACGCTCTCCAGACCGCCATGTAACTCAGGATGCTGCTCATCGATATCCAGACCGACGATATGCACAGTCTTGCCAGCAAATGTGACAGAAATTTCCACGCCAGCGACGAAGCGCATACCCAGATCCTGCGCAACTGCACGCGCCTCTGCGATGCCACCCACTTCGTCATGGTCCGTCAGTGCCCAAACGTCAACGCCATTGGCAGCAGCACGTCGGGCCAAATCACCGGGCGACAGCGTGCCATCCGAGACAACCGAATGACAGTGCAGATCAATATTGAGCATGAGACTTCAGAAGAAGAAAAAGCGATCGAAAACAGGACATATTGTACGCGTCTGCGACGATTGCCGCCGGCATGCCCTCAGGGCAGAAACCCTTCGATCAACGACGCCAGGGCCTCTGGCTGATCATGGTGCAGCATGTGTCCTGCATCTTGAATGACTTCACACCGCAGCTGGGGGATGTGCTGCCGGCGGCGGTCTATCTCGAGCCGCGCCTCGTCTTTAGGACCCATCCAGCGCCAGACGTCGGTGTCCGCCGCCTCCACCCACAACACGGGTGCCGTGATAGCCGACCAGCAAGCCATAACTTCTTCCGTACGGTACAAGGTGGCGCTGGTGATCTTGTGCGCCGGGTCGCCCAGAATCTCCCAAGCACCCTCGACATTTGGCGCGGCCCAGTGACCCGCCAGAAAATCGGCGCGTGACGCCGAGATACGCGGATTGGTTTTCATCAGCCGAGCCGCCACAGCATCTTTGTTTGGATAGGTGCGCATCTCGGGCGGCTCGCGCAATTCGTCGAGCCACTTAGCATAACGTGCGGGCGCTTGATCGGGACGCGTCAGTGGCAGACCGAAACCTTCGAGATTGACGAAATGCGAAACGCGCTCGGGTCGCACACCTGCGTAAATTCCCGCAACATTGCCGCCCATGCTGTGACCCACCAATTGCACCGGCTCATCGGGCGCGTAATGATCAAGCAAGGCATCCAAATCACCCAGATAATCGGCGAACCAATAGCAGTCTGATGCAGCGTGCTGAGTCAATCCGAAGCCGCGCCAGTCCGGTGCAATGACATGCCATTCACGCGCAAAACAGTCCACTACAAATTGAAATGAAGCGGACACATCCATCCAACCGTGCAACATGAATAATTTTGGGGCATCCTCAGCACCCCAATGCCTGACGTGGGTGCGCAAGCCACGCAGCGTAATAAATTCGGATCGGGAGGATTTCATCGGTAGCAGCATGAGCGTCGGAAAAAAATGTATGGCGAGGCAGCTTGCCAGCAACAAAGGCTACCGGTAGGATCGCGGCACTATTATAAAGGAGCAAGAATGTCCTCCCGGCAGCAGAAAGACGCGTACGCAAATCTCTACGAAACATACCGATGGCAAGTACCCCCCGATTTCAACATCACCGAGTTGTGCTGCAGCCGCTGGGCCGGCGATCCTGATCGGGTTGCCATTTTTTTCGATGATCTGCACGGTGATCGCGTTGTCACTTACGCGCAGCTGCAGCAAGATGCGAATCGACTTTCCCATGTGCTGCAAGGACTAGGCGTCACACGCGGCACGCGTGTGGCAATCATTCTGCCCCAGCGTCCGGAAGTCGCCGTTGCGCATCTGGCCTGCCATCAGCTCGGTGCGATTGCCATGCCGATGTCGGTACTCTTCGGCCCTGATGCACTCCAATACCGTCTTCAAGACAGCGGCGCAATGATTGCCATTGCTGACCCGGCCAGCTTGCAGAACATTCGGCAAATACGATCGACCTGCCCTGAATTGAAGCGTGTGATCGCCGTCGATGATTACGGTCGCGACTGCCTGACATGGGAAACCGCTATGCGATCGGCCTCCGATCAATTCACTGCCGTCGGCACGCAAGCCAATGATGCGGCTATCCTGATTTACACCAGTGGCACGACAGGCTCTCCCAAAGGCGCACTGATACCGCAGTCTGCGCTACTCGGCAACCTGACTGGCTTCGTCGCATCACAGAACTGGTTTCCGCAGGACGACGATGTGTTTTGGTCACCCGCTGACTGGGCCTGGACCGGCGGCTTGATGGATGCGCTACTGCCCACTTTGTATTTCGGCCGACCTATCGTCGCCAGTCGTGCGCGGTTTTCCGCCGTATCAGCTTTCCAGCTCATGGAGAAATACAAAGTCACCAACAGCTTCATCTTTCCCACTGCACTAAAGATGATGATGAAAGCCGTACCAGAGCCGCGTGATCACTATCGCCTGAAACTGCGCGCGATCATGAGTGCCGGTGAGGCGGTGGGCGATGCGGTGTTCGACTGGACGCAATCCGCACTCGGCGTCACAGTCAATGAAATGTTCGGCCAGACCGAAGCCAATTACATCGTCGGCAACTGTGAAGTACGCTGGCCGGCACGACCTGGCAGCATGGGCCGACCTTATCCCGGCCATCAGGTAGCCGTGCTGAACGATGAAGGCAACCCAGTCCAAGCCGGCGAAACCGGTGAGGTTGCCTTGAATCGCTATGACATCCACGGTCATCCGGACCCCGTGATTTTTCTGGGCTACTGGAATCGCGAGGACGCGACACGCGACAAATACAGCGGCGATTGGCTCAGAACCGGTGATCTAGCAAAGATCGATGAAGACGGATACCTCTGGTATCGCGGTCGCGCAGACGATATGTTCAAAGCTGCAGGCTATCGGATTGGCCCATCAGAAATAGAAAACTGTCTCATCAAACATCCCGCCGTCGCCAATGCTGCGGTGGTACCCAAACCGGATGCCGAGCGCGGCAATGTCATCAAAGCGTTTGTCGTTCTGGTTGAAGGTACGCGTCGTGGCGAGAGCGAAGATGCCAAACTGATTGATACGCTGCAGCTGCATGTGCGCGGATTACTTGCGCCTTATGAGTATCCGAAAGAGATCGAATTTATCGCTGCGCTACCCATGACGACAACGGGTAAGGTGCAGCGTCGTGTCTTGCGCTTGCAGGAGGCAGAACGCGCCAGCTCTTGAAACGCCGTGCAGACGAGACTCAGGTTTTTTGATTTCTGATCTGCTGTGATTGACGTTTAACTTAATCCTTATCTGGATCAATCCTTATTTAAGGCAACCAGCTCTTCCTCCGTAAAGCCTGCCGCTCTTCTCGCCTCCAGATTGAACGGACCTTTCAGAACAGGGGCTTTGTAGTGCCGTGCGAGTTCGCGGTAGGTGGACAGGGGCTCTGCTCCCTGCTGCTGACATAACCAGCCATACCAACGATTGCCGATAGCGACATGGCCTACCTCGTCGCGCAAAATAATGTCGAGGATGGCAGCGGCCGCTTCATCACCCGCCTGTGCCAGCTTGGCGCGTACGGCTGGCGTGGCATCCAGACCACGAGCCTCCAGCGTTCTTGGTACCAGCGCCATGCGGGCTAGTACGTCCTCACGGGTTTTTTCTGCCATTTCCCACAAGCTGTTGTGCGCATTGAAATCACCGTAGCTGTGACCAAGCGAACCCAGATGCGTATTGAGCAGAGTGAAATGCAGCGCTTCCTCAGAGGCCACCTGCAGCCAATCAGTATAAAACTCAGGGGGCATATTCGGGAAACGCCAGATCGCATCCAGCGCCAGATTGATTGCGTTGAATTCTATGTGTGCCAGTGCGTGAATCAAGGCAGCACGACCGACCACCGTATTCATCGGACGGCGCTCCAAGGTACGTGGCGATACCAACTCCGGCCGCGAGGGACGACCGGGTATCGCCGCATCGCTACTTAATACTGCTTCCCTATCGAGGCTGAGCTCACCCGCATCCCAGCGCTGCTTGAGCGCCATGGTCGAATCAGCTTTTATCTGTGAATCGGATTCGGCCAAGAGTCGCAGCGCTTCTGCGCGCAACTCGGCGAATTCAATGACGCGCTGGCGGGGCTGGCGGGACTGGGAAAAGTGGTCAGTATCGGCGGCACTCATGCGGTCGGGAGTAAAATGCGGGTTGTTCTAATCACGCATTTTAATCCCCATGCCGATATACCAATTGGGCGACCATGTCCCCGAGATCGCCGAAGATGCCTGGGTCGCCGAGTCCGCGACGCTCATCGGCAAAATCAAGCTCGAATCCCGCGCCAATGTGTGGTTTGGTACCACCCTTCGCGGCGACAACGAGCTGATTCACATCGGCGAAAACAGCAATGTGCAAGAAAACTGTGTGCTGCACACCGACATGGGTTACCCACTCACATTGGCGAAAGATGTGACCGTTGGCCACCAAGCGATGCTGCATGGTTGCACGGTTGGCGAAGGTAGCCTGATCGGCATACAGGCGGTGGTGTTGAATGGCGCAAAAATCGGCAAGAATTGTCTAGTCGGTGCAGGTGCGCTGGTCACGGAGGGCAAGGAGTTCCCGGACAACTCGCTCATCATCGGATCCCCCGCTAAAGTGGCGCGTACGCTGACTGATGAACAGGTCGCTGCACTCAAACAAAGTGCTGATAGTTATTCTGCACGCGCTGCCTATTACCAAAAGCATTTGAAACGTCTGGATTAAGTTTGGATACGCTGCAAAAATTCATGTTTGAAAACTCACTGGTACGCGGTGAGCTGATCGAGATTTCAGATGCGTGGCAACAGGTACAGTCGCGGCGAACGTACCCTGCGGTGGTGAGCGCCATTATGGGCGAGATGATGGCCGCCGCCGCCCTGCTATCCGCCAATTTGAAATTCGATGGCACTATCATCATGCAGATCCATGGCGATGGACCGGTGCAACTACTGGTTGCAGAATGCGATGCCGCGCTACGTCTGCGAGCAACGGCCAAGCTGCGGGAAAATGCCGAGATATCCGAACAAGCCGGCTTGCAGGAATTGGTCAACGCAAATGGCGAAGGACGTTTCGCGATTACGCTCGACCCCACCGACAAACAACCGGGACAACAAGCCTATCAGGGCATCGTCGCTTTAGAAGGCGAATCTGTCGCCACTGTCATTGAGAATTACATGATGCGCTCAGAACAGCTCGATACCCGTCTGTGGCTGGCCGCCGATGACAAGGTCGCTCGCGGTTTGCTGCTGCAAAAACTCCCTGATGATGGCGGCAAAATTACCCCGCTGGCCGATGCCGATGTCTGGAACCGTACCGTGACGCTGGCCTCGACGCTGAACCAGCAGGAATTGCTGGGCACGGACATCATGACCTTGTTGCAAAGACTGTATTGGGAAGAAACGGTGCGCGTCTTCGATCCGCGCCATCCGACATTTCACTGCGGCTGCTCGCGCGAGAAAGTCGGCAATATGCTGAAGATGCTTGGTCGCGAGGAAATCGATTCTGCGTTGGCTGATCTGGGCAAACTAGATATCAATTGCGATTTCTGTGGCCAGGATTATCTATTTGATCCCGTCGATTGCATGCAGCTGTTTTCGCTGGAGTCGATCGCCGATGCGGTGCAACTGCCGACTAGCCGGCAGCATTGAACATGGCAGGGATTTGAGCAGTACTTGGGGGGGGTGTTGCGGATTTTGTGGCGACAGTCGCGATGAATCAAGGTTTGACGCCAGCCACCTGCTGCTTGCCATTCCCATCAAGTACCTGAACGAATGTCTCGCTGTCCCTGACCAAGCCCAGTTCATAGCGCGCACGTTCTTCGATGGCGCCGGTACCTTCTTTCAAGTCCTGCACCTCGGAGGCGAGCTTGGCATTACGTGCCTTGAGTTCCTGCTCCTTGACCAGCGCCACGTCCACCTGACGCGACAAGTCCCACACACGCAGCCAGCCGCCCTTGCCCAGCCACAGCGGATACTGGATAAGCACAATCAAAGCGGTCAGCGATATGAGTAACAGGCGCATGCGTGAGAGTCTCGTTCATTACCGGCAGGCCCGAGAAAGCGCTGCCGGGTGTGAAGCTTACCGCAGATTATAAAAAGCCTGGCGGCCGGGGTAGCTGGCGATATCACCCAGATCTTCCTCGATGCGCAGGAGCTGATTGTATTTTGCCATGCGATCGGAACGTGACAATGAACCTGTCTTGATCTGCAAGGCATTGCAACCGACCGCGATATCGGCAATCGTCGAATCTTCCGTCTCACCCGAACGGTGGGAAATCACCGCAGTGTAACCGGCGCGCTTAGCCATTTCGATGGCGGCAAAGGTTTCGGTGAGTGTGCCGATCTGATTGATCTTGATCAGGATGGAGTTGGCGATGTTTTTCTCGATGCCTTCGCGCAGTATCTTGGTGTTGGTGACGAAGAGATCGTCGCCCACCAACTGAACTTTCTTACCCAGAGCACCTGTCAGCGTTGCCCAACCATCCCAATCATTTTCAGCCATGCCATCTTCGATCGACATGATGGGGTACTTGTCGCACCAGGTGGCGAGCAAGTTGGTGAAGTCGGCTGAGGACAGGCTCAGACCCTCGCCTGCCAGATGGTATTTGCCATCGCGATAAAACTCGCTGGCTGCGCAATCGAGGCCCAGCGCAATCTGGGTGCCCGGCTCAAAGCCTGCTTTTTCAATCGCTTCAATAATCAACTTGATCGCAGCTTCGTGATTTTCCACCGAAGGTGCAAAACCACCTTCGTCGCCCACCGAGGTCGTCAGCTTGCGATCCTGCAGGATTTTTTTCAGAGTATGGAAAACTTCAGCGCCGTAGCGCATCGCTTCACGGAAGCTAGGTGCGCCGACCGGAATGATCATGAATTCCTGAATGTCGAGATTGTTGTCAGCGTGCGCACCGCCGTTGATCACATTCATCATGGGCACGGGCATCTGCATCGCTGCTGATCCACCAAAATACCGATAGAGGGGCAGACCCGCCTCCTCTGCTGCTGCCTTCGCAACTGCCATTGACACAGCCAGAATCGCGTTGGCACCCAATCGTGATTTGTTTTCGGTACCGTCCAGATCGAGCAGTGCATGATCAAGAAACGCCTGCTCACTCGCGTCCAGGCCCATCACCGTTTCGGAAATTTCAGTGTTGATATGCTCGCAGGCTCTCAATACGCCCTTACCTAGGTAGCGCGTATTATCGCTGTCGCGCAGCTCGACAGCCTCACGCGAACCGGTCGAGGCACCCGACGGAACGGAAGCACGACCCATCACACCGGACTCGAGCAATACATCACACTCCACAGTAGGATTGCCACGCGAATCAAGAATTTCACGGCCGACGATGTCAACAATTGCACTCATTCAGTATCTCCACAAATGACAAACATAATTCAGTCAGGATTCAAACACACTTAACTCAAATTGCACTGCCAGGCACTCAGGCAAAATCATTTTCAAGGAAAGGCTGCTGTTTGACGACCCGGTCAAGCGCCGCCAAACTGGTCAGCAATTCACGCATGCGATGTAAAGGTACCGCGTTCGGACCATCGGATTTCGCATTGGCCGGATCGGGATGCGTTTCCATGAAAAGGCCAGCAATACCAACCGCAATCGCCGCACGAGCGAGCACCGGAACGAATTCACGCTGTCCGCCTGATGTTGTGCCCTGACCGCCGGGGAGCTGTACCGAGTGCGTCGCATCAAAAACCACCGGGCAGCCCGTATTGCGCATGATAGCCAGCGAACGCATGTCGGATACCAGATTGTTATAACCAAACGACACACCACGCTCGCAAGCCATGAACACATCAGTGGGCAGATTGGCTTCGCGTGCGGCCTCACGCGCCTTGTCGATGACGTTTTTCATGTCGTTCGGCGCGAGGAACTGGCCCTTCTTGATGTTGACCGGCTTGCCCGATTGCGCGCACGCCCGGATGAAATCCGTCTGCCTGCAAAGGAAAGCCGGTGTTTGCAGTACATCGACGACAGCGGCCACGGGTTTGATCTCATCGATCTCATGGATATCGGTCAGCACCGGTACGCCAATCTGTTTGCGGACTTCAGCGAGGATGTCCAAACCTTTTTCCATGCCCAAGCCACGGAAAGAACTGCCCGAGGAACGGTTGGCCTTGTCGAAGGAGGATTTGTAGATAAACGGAATGCCGAGGCTGTCCGTGATTTCTTTCAGCTGACCTGCAGTATCGATCGCCATCTCGAGCGATTCAATGACACAGGGGCCGGCGATGAGGAAAAAAGGCTTGTCGAGGCCTGCATTGAAATGACAAAGCTTCATGCCGCCTTCCTTTGACTGATGGCCTCTTTATGCGCCAGCGCGGCCTTGATAAAAGAAATGAACAGCGGATGACCATCGCGCGGTGTGGATTTGAATTCCGGGTGGTACTGCACACCCATGTACCAAGGATGCGCGGTGTCGCCAGAACGCGGCAATTCCATGATTTCACAAAGCGCTTCGTGGGGCGTGCGCGCCGAGACGATCAGACCTGCTTGCTCCACGCGGTCGAGATAATGATTGTTGGCCTCGTAGCGATGACGATGACGCTCGGTTACCTGTGCACCATAGATTTCGGCCGCCAGCGTACCGGGCTTGACATCGCATGTCTGCGCGCCCAGTCGCATGGTGCCGCCCAGGTCAGAGTTTTCATCGCGACGTTCGATCACACCGTCATGGTTTTGCCACTCGTTAATCAGTGCCACGACGGGATTTTCCGTCGATGGATCAAATTCGGTGGAGTTGGCGTTGTTCAGGCCGGCGACATGGCGGGCATATTCGATCAATGCGACCTGCATGCCAAGGCAGATGCCGAGATACGGCGTCTTGCTCTCACGGGCATAGCGCGCCGCTGCAATTTTTCCTTCGACACCACGCTTGCCGAAACCACCGGGTACGAGTATCGCGTCGAATTTAGACAGACTGGCCGCACCCTGATTTTCAATGTCTTCCGAATCGACGTATTCGATATTCACGCGCGACTCTGTGTGGATACCAGCATGGCGCAGTGCTTCAGTGAGCGATTTATAGGATTCAGTCAGATCAACATACTTACCGACCATGGCAATATTGATCTCGTGCTTGGGATTCTCGAGTGAATCAACCAAATGCGTCCACATCGACAAATCGGCTGGCTTGGGCGTGAGGGCTAGTTTTTCGCAGACGATACGATCGAGTCCCTGATCGTGCAGCATTTGCGGAATCTTGTAGATGGTGTCGGCGTCCCAAACGGAAATGACCGCATCTTCTTCCACGTTGGAGAACAGTGAAATCTTTGCGCGCTCATCATCCGGGATACGACGATCCGCGCGGCACAACAAGGCATCGGGAGATATACCGATTTCGCGCAGTTTTTGCACGCTGTGCTGCGTTGGCTTGGTTTTCAGTTCGCCAGCTGACACGAGGTACGGTACCAGCGTCAGATGAACAAAGGCAGCGTGATTGCGTCCACCGCGCAAGGACAATTGCCGCGCCGCCTCAAGAAATGGCAACGATTCGATATCACCCACCGTGCCGCCGATTTCGACGATGGCAACATCAAAACCTTCTGCGCCGCGATGAATGAATTCCTGAATCTCGTTGGTGATGTGCGGAATGACCTGCACAGTTTTACCCAGATATTCGCCGCGGCGTTCCTTGCGAATGACTGATTCGTAGATCTGACCGGTCGTAAAATTATTGACCTTCTTCATGCGCGCGCTAATAAAGCGCTCGTAGTGACCCAAATCAAGGTCCGTTTCCGCGCCATCATCAGTGACGAACACTTCACCATGCTGAAACGGACTCATCGTTCCGGGATCAACGTTGATGTAGGGGTCTAACTTGAGGAGGGTGACTTTTAGACCGCGGGATTCGAGAATCGCGGCGAGAGAAGCGGCAGCAACCCCTTTGCCAAGGGATGAGACGACGCCGCCAGTGACAAATACAAACTTGGTCATTGCAGGATATGCCGAACGGCACTCGCGGGAAATTCGAATTATACCGCAAAGAACTCCGGCACTTACCCAAAATGGGATGCCATTTGCCTCGGTCTGCTTGTCATTCAGGGAGATAACTGATCGAGAAGCGCAGAAAATCCTGCCGACCCAGTGACTCCGGCAGCCCGGCTATTTCACTGCTGCGCCTGACGAGCGACAGCCGCCATGCCCAAGAGCGCTGATACCACTGCAATCCCAGCTCCCATTCGCCGGTCATGCGCCGGGGCTTGACCGTCCGCACCTGATCGTCCGAAAACATGCCACCTTGCAGGGTGGCATCGTAGGCCACGGCTCGTAGCGCCCCTCGCGCAAAGACATAAAGCCCCACCGCCTCCGCCGAGGAATCGAGGCGTCCGGCCCTCAGCGTGGCATCGGCACTGAGGTCGGTAAAAATATTACCCAGCCTCATTGACACGCCGGGACGCACGTCTGCATGACGATTCAATCGCGAGTAAGGCGCCCGCGCACCCGCTCTGAGTACCACGCCGGCCTCATTGCGAATCTGCGTGCTCCAGCCGCGCGGCTCGAATTGAGCAAATACTTTGTGAACGAAGGTCTGGGTCGGCCGCCCACCGGCACATGGACCTAGGCAACCGATATCCATTCCGAATGCCAGCTCACTACCATCGAAATCCGCTACGTTATAAAAAAATCCGCCATACAACCAGCCGGCGTACGGCCGGTCGAGCAGATTCAGATTATCCGGTCGGACACGCACATCCGAGGGCGTATACAACTGCTGGCCCAAACGCCATCCAGCAGAGCGCCAGCCCTCCGCCGTCCTGAGCCGGTAGCTGTGCGAGAGGCGCACGCCACTCGTATACAAACCGTCATCGCGTCGCATGAGCAATGAATCATTGTCAATTTCCAGCGTGCTGGTGGGTCGTCCTTCGTTGATGAACGTTTGCAGTGACTCCTGGGCACCAAGACCGTGATATTGCATTCCAAGAATTGTCAAAGCTATCAGCAGCTTGATTGTGGTTGCGTGTCGGCTTACGAATCCCATGCATCCCTGAAATTCTTGATGCTGACACGGATACGGCGTAGGCAACCCTGTGCAATCGCAAGCGAAACTCTTTTACGAACAATCACGCGCAAGCCAGTAGCGCCGACGTTCGCAACGATACGCAGTGAACGTCATGTCATCTCCGATCGTGACCCGCACCGCGCCATCCTGATCGGTACGCAAGATTCTGATACCTCGCTGCACATAACGATCGAGCACTTCGGCTTTGGGATGACGATAACGATTGCGATACCCCACCTGAAACAAGGCCAGCTGCGGTGACACGGCCGTAAGAAATTCAGGTGTCGACGAAGTACCACTTCCATGATGCGGGGCTAACAGCACATTGGCGGACAACTGATCAGCGGCACGCGCCAGCAGCGCGCGTTCCTGGGGCGCTTCGATATCACCCGTCAGCAATACCGCATGGTCGCGGTAGCGAATGCGCAAGGTACAACTGCGTGCATTGGGGTGGTCGGCGTTGGCATAGTATTCATCCGGATGAAGCATGTCGAATTGCACACCATCCCAAGTCCAGCTTTGCCCTGCGCGACACGCAGTATGCGAAGGCATTTGCCTGAGCAAGGCATGATCCTCCGGGAGTGAGGAGCGCACCCAGTTAATCGGAATACCCCCGGCCACAGAGGCGGCACCGCCGGCATGATCGTTGTCGCTGTGCGAAATGATGAGACCATCGAGTTGACTGATGCCGCGCGCGCGCAAATAAGGCAGCAATACACGAGTTGCACCGTCAGACTCGCTTGAATACGCCGGCCCTGTGTCGTATAGCAAGCGGTGATTTGCGGTTTCGATCAGTAGCGCATTGCCCTGCCCAATATCGAATGCGGTGAGCCAGAATCCTTGTGTCGGCGCCGCGGGTCTGGCCATGAGCATCGGCAGCCAGGCCAGCACACCCACCCATCGCAGAGGCCAGCCGCGCGGCGCAAGTAGCCAAAGCGTGCCCGCCATCGCCGACACCACACTTATCGCATCCGGACGCGGTGCCTGCCATACAGCGAACGAAGTCTCGCTTAGCCATTGCAAGCATTGCGCCAGTGCGCTCACCAGCGAATGCGCAAATTGCAGACACCAGAACGACACGGGAGCCGGCGCAATGCTTCCGGCCAACGACAAGGGCGTAATCACAAAGCTGACCAGCGGAATAGCAATCGCGTTGGCCAGCGGGCCAATCAGCGAGATCTGACCAAACAGGGCCATCGTCAACGGCACCAGACCCAGTGTCACCGCATATTGGGTACGTGTTGCTGCCGAAAGTGATTGTCTCAGCCACGAGCGAAAGCCGGTCGCAGACGTCGTCCCTGCTTCAGCCCTATCCCATTCGCCCCTATCTGCTGCGGTACGGCCCACGGATGCATACACAATGCAGGCGATCGCTACAAATGAGAGCCAGAAACCGGGCCACAGTACAGCCCAGGGATCGCACAGTAAAACGACGGTGATCGATAGGCACAGCACATGCGATATCGAAGCGATCCGGCCCAGCCAGAGAGCAAGCGACACCACGGTCAGCATCAACAAGGTGCGCTGCGCCGGTATGCCAAATCCGGCCAGCGCCACGTACACCAGCGCAGTAAGCAAACCCGCAGCCGCCCCAACTTTTTGCGCAGGCAGTAGCAACGGCAAATTCGCACGCGTGAAAAAAGAGTGGCGCCATAACCAGCGTGCAAGACCGCCAAACAGCGCGGCAATCATGGTGATGTGTAATCCAGAGATGGAAACCAGATGACCAATGCCCGTGCGATTGAATACATCCCAATCCGACTGACTCACCCCACGCTGATCACCAATCACTAGCGCAATGATCACGCCGGCATACTCGGCATCGGGCAATGCCTGATGCAAACGATCTCGCAAGATATCCCGCGCGCGTCCAATGTAAGCAGTGACACTGGGGACGAACGCATCGTGCATTGTTTTTGCACCGGGACGGACATAACCCGTTGCACGAACGCCCTCGGTAAGTAACCAGGCCTCGTAATCAAAACCATCCGGGTTTGCGTGGCCGTGCGGCAGACGAAGCCTGAGTGTGAATTCCCAGCGCTGCCCCGGCCGCACCACGGGCGGGCTCTGCGCATTATCTGCGTACCAGCCCACCGACAGCAATTCGGGAATCTTGACTTTCTCACCACCGGGAAGGTGCGCACTGTCCACATGCAACCGGAACCGGACACCCCTCGCCACTGCATCCGGCAAGCTATCCACGACCCCAATAACTTGCAGATCTCGACCCTCGAGTGCCGGGGGTAATGCTTCGTTCAGTCGCACATGCGCGAACAGTCCAGACCATCCGATGCCAATAGCGATACCGATGGCGATCGTGAAAGCAATACCGGCCACAGCACGCAATGACAATTGAGGTATCGTGATTTGATTCAGCTTGCATCGAGCCAGACGATACGCAAGCGGCAGACAGACAATGGCGATCAGCACCAAACCTGCGCAAGCAATCGCATCGGGCAATACGGCCTGAGATTGCAGCCAGAAGACGCCTGCCAGCAACCCCAGAGCGAACGCGCGCAATCAGGCCATCATGAGGCTGCCAAGGCGGGGCAGAACGCGCGC
>JAIXYM010000086.1 GCA_027490255.1 Oxalobacteraceae bacterium
GGGCTATTGACGACGGCAAGCTGGTGCGCCTGTTTCGGTTCAGCGACTACTACCAGACGCTGGCGTTCGTGAATGCAATCGCTGAGATCATTCACAAAGAAGATCATCATCCCGAACTGGTCGTTGGCTACAACCGCTGCGCGGTACGTTATGACACACATTCAGTCAATGAAGGCAAAGGCGGCTTGTCTGCGAATGACTTTATCTGTGCAGCAAGGATTGACGCAGTTTTCGACCGTAGCTTTCAGTGACGCATGAGTGAACTGCAGGGACTGATCGTTGCCGCGCACGGCCGACATTACCTTGCCCATGCAGATGGCAAGGCCCTGCAATGCGTCACACGCGGCAAGAAAAGCGATGTCGCTACGGGTGATCGTGTACGCCTGACCGCGACTTCGCCGGATCAGGCAGTCATCGATGAGATCCTGCCGCGCGATACCCTGCTCTACCGCTCTGACCAGTACAAATCCAAACTGCTGGCTGCCAATGTCACGCAATTGTTCATTGTCGTGGCAACCGAGCCCGGCTTTTCGGATGACCTGATATCCCGATCACTGGTCGCCGCCAGCGCGGCCGGCATCACAGCCCATCTGATACTCAACAAAACCGACCTCACAGAATTGCTACCGGCAGCGCGCGCTAAGCTGGCGCTTTATGAACGTCTGGGTTATCTCATACATGAAGTCAGCGCCAAAGCTGATCCAGCCGCGACGCTGGCAGTTTTGCAGCCGCTGATGTCGGGTCAGTCGACGATCCTGATCGGCCAGTCCGGCATGGGCAAATCCTCGCTGGTGAATCTGCTGGTGCCTGATGCAGAAATCGCTGTGCGGGAAATTTCTCAGCGGCTGGACACCGGCAAACACACCACCACGTTTACCCGGCTCTATACGCTGGACGAGCAATCGAGCGTGATTGATTCACCTGGGTTCCAGGAGTTTGGCCTTTACCATCTTTCCGAGGGCATGCTGGAGCGGGCGTTTCCGGAATTCGGACCCGTGCTGGGCCAGTGCCGCTTCACTAACTGCCATCATGTGGCGGAACCTGACTGCGCTGTCCTTAAGGCGATAGTCGAAGAAAAAATTAATCCCGCCAGACATCAGCTCTACCTGCAGCTCAGGCACGAGTCATCTCAGAAACCCGGCTACCGCTGATACTTACTTTGCCTTAGCCTCGCTGCTCCTCGCTTAAAACAATCACAACGGGCATACGCTCCCATCTATTGGGAAGAAGATCCCCTGCCTTTCTTCGGCACAAAAACAACAAAAATCAGCCTGATGCATCAGACAAGGAACAAATTTTATCCAAAGAACACCAAGAATTACTTCCAACACACAAAGTTACGTGCTTTCAGGTCACTGTGTCTGCCGAATTTGCACGAAAGAAATTTTTTATTCAGAGACTCATCGTACTTACGGATTGTCTTTTGCAGCGGGAATTTTTAAAACTGAGGGTATAAGAATTGATACCAAAGTCGACTCAAATAGAATTTGGCAACCTTTCGAGAGGAGCAAACAATCCTATACTGCTCAAGAAAAAGACCGACGAAAACGGCGATACCGTTCTACGCATCTACCAGCGCAAGGATATCCAATCAATCAGTAGCCCCATCGAAAAAATCAAAAATCTCCTGAAATACAGCCTTGAGGATTTTGGTCGCGAGCACAAAACTGTTGCCAAATTACTTGAAAAAATTGGCTTTGGAGAAATTAGGGAGTTTGAAACTAAAGCAATTAAAGATCAGACGGACTTCGCAAGCTTAATTGAAAAAGTGAGGTTAGGTACCAGAACCGGATTAGTCGATGCGGAATCAGAGAAATATCTGGTTGATCTTTTATATGACAACAATATTGACGATAGAACTCCCCTTAAATTTAATGAAGATGCTTATAGCGGCGAGGATTTAGCACGAGACCTTAAATATTTAGCGCAAAAAAATAAATTCCCGTCAGTAGATATTTTAGATGAATTTAATTTGCTGAAGGGCTTCATTGACAGTACCGCTTTCGACGAACCCTTAAAGCACCATCTTAGGTTCAATACTCAATTTGGTAGAGCTAAGTTAATACGCGATGAAGTCAAAAAAATTTTCGAGAATCACCATATTGAAAGTCAATTGATAGACAAATTCTTTAAAAAACTCGATCAAATTCTAATTGATCCTATACTAATAAAAATCGGCGCCGAAGATGCGAAGAATTGGTTAATTCAATACGAGAATAAATTAAGCAAAGCACTAGTTAATGCTGACAATCAAGAATCAACCAAAAGCGAAAACAGTGTAATACATAACATCAACAGCGCATTCTCCAACCAAGAGCAGGACAGTGATGAGAAAAAAATAAAATCAATGGTAAATCTATACTATCGCTATAAAGATTCTAAGGATGTACCAAAGATAATTACGGCATACATTTATTTCAGCGTCGAAAAACTTTTGAAAAAAAATCCTGATCTGAAAGAAATAGTCAAAGAATTGCAAGAAGCGCACGATGATATAGAACGTGCAGCTAATCGCATTGAGTCTAAACAA
>JAIXYM010000062.1 GCA_027490255.1 Oxalobacteraceae bacterium
CACCGTCGTCTTACCATTGCTGCCGGTGACGCCCACCACTGGTATCGCGAAACGCCGACGCCAGACTTGCGCGATCTGTCCGAGTGCATGACGGGTATCGGGCACGATCAGTGCGGGCAGCGAAAAATTATCCGGCACACGCTCGGCCACGACTGCCGCAGCGCCACAAGTAGCAACTTGCGATAAAAAATCATGTGCATCGAAACGTTCACCACGCAATGCCACGAACAGATTGCCGGCAGCGACCGTCTGACTATTGGTCGAAACACCTGTAAATTGTGCGGGCGCTGTCATATGCGCACCGGCAATCGAAGGCAACAGATCAGCAAGGCTTGCCTGCATCAGTGGCCTCCGTTACGAGTAGCGCGCGTGGCAAGCGCCAACGCGGCATGATCTGCGTCACGGAATGCGAGGCGACGGCCTTTGACTTCCTGATAATCTTCGTGACCTTTACCTGCCACTAGCACCACATCATTTTTTCCGGCATGACGAATCGCATGCAAGATCGCGGTGGCGCGATCTTCAATCACCTGTAGCTTCGTGCCGGCAGATTCAGCACCTGCGATGATCTGCGCAATGATGTCAGCGGGATCTTCGCTGCGTGGATTGTCGCTGGTGACGATCAGGTGATCGGCCAACAAGGCTGCTGCGCCCATCGGTGCGCGCTTACCCGCATCGCGATCACCACCACAACCAAACACACACCACAACTCGCCCTGCCGCGCCTGCGCAACGGGACGCAATGTCTCTAATGCCTTCTCAAGCGCATCAGGTGTGTGGGCATAATCAATCACCGCCAATGGCGCATCCACGCCGCCCTGCTGCTGCATGCGGCCAGGTACGGCGACCAGCGACTCCAGTGCCGATACGACGTTCTGCCATGACATACCTTGACTGAACATCACACCGGCAATGGCGAGTACATTGCTGACATTGAATCGACCGATGAGCTGCGTTCGAACTACACCCTGACCCGAAGGCGAATGCAGCATGAAACTCGTACCTTGCTGATTCACACGGATGTCCGTGGCGCTCAACAGACTGACGTCCTGAATTGTCTTTGGTAGATGATCGGGCTCGACACTGTAGCCAGTCACGGTAAGCGCGGGATATTTTTTGCGCACATGCGCTAGTAAACGCTGGCCCATTGCATCATCAAGATTGATCACTGCGTGCTTGAGACCGGGCCAGTCGAAGAGCCGCGTTTTGGCGGCTTCGTAGGCTTCCATGGTGCCGTGAAAATCCAGATGATCGCGGCTGAAGTTAGTCAGCACCGCCACATCCACATGCAGCTCATGCATGCGTCGCTGCACCAAGCCAATTGACGACGCTTCGATGGCCATCGCAACCGCACCCTGCTTTTTCTGTTCAGCCAGTTCGCGATGCAATTGCACAGCGTCGGGCGTGGTGAAGCCGGTTGCATTGAAAAGTCCACTCGCACCATTGCGCCACTGACCTATACCCAGCGTACCAACGACTGTCGTTGTCTTGCGCTGCAGAGACAAAGCCTGACCAAGCCACTGCGTGCAAGATGTTTTGCCATTGGTACCTGTGACGGCGATACACAACATGTCGCGATCGGGCTGACCGTACCACTCATGCGCGATACGACCGGCTGTCTTGGCCAGATCATGCACGGGCAAATGCGGCAGCATCGCGCTATCGTCCCACTGAAAATCACCCGCATCATCAAAAAGGATCGCGCGTGCGCCGGCTTCAATGGCTTGCGCAATGTAGTCGCGGCCATCACCTGACTCACCGGGAAACGCAAGAAATACATCACCGGCGCGCACTCGGCGTGAATCCGTGGTGAGCTGAGCGCCGGGCACAGTGTCACGCAGCCACTGATGGATGTCGGCTGTCGTGATCATGGCGGCGGCCATCACATACTCTCCGTAACCGGCGCAGCCGGCAGGATGACGTTGGCCACCGAGGTGTCGGGAGCAACATTGAGTGAGCGCAGCGTGCCAGATGCAACGTTCGCAAACACGGGTGCGGCGACCTGACCACCGAAATGCTTGCCACCGGCAGGCTCATCAATCATCACCGCAATGATGATGCGCGGGTTGGATGCAGGTGCAAGGCCAACGAATGACGCCACGTATTTATTTACATAGCGACCTGCTTCGACTTTGTGCGCAGTGCCGGTTTTACCAGCGACGCGGTAGCCGCGAACTTGCGCATAAGGCGCCGTGCCGCCAGGACCAATAACACGCTCCATCATCTCGCGCATTTGTATCGCTGTTTTTTCAGTGATGACGCGCTGTGGCTGGGGTGGTTGCGTCACTTTTTGGAACGACAACGGAATGATTTCTCCGTTACGCGCGAAAATCATGTACGAGCGCGCGACCTGAATCAGCGAGACCGAGATGCCGTGACCGTAGCTCATCGTAGCCTGCTCGACCGGCTGCCAAGTCTTGTACGGTTTCAGACGACCAGCGACCGCGCCGGGGAAAAAGGAGCGCGGCAATGCCTGACCGTAGCCGACGGCGGTGAACATATCCCACATCTGACGCGCCTGCAGCTTTTGCGCCACGCGCACGGTACCGACGTTGGAGGACTCCTGAATGATTTGCGCAACCGACATGGTCGCTGCATGGGCGTGAGAATCACCGATGGTCTTACTGCCGAAGACCAGTTTTTTCGGGGTATCGAGCACGGTGTCGGGCGTGATGAATCCCTTGTCCATACCCAGTGCGACGGTGAACGGCTTGAGCGTAGAACCTGGCTCGTAGGTATCGGTGAAGACGCGATTACGAATGTGATTGACGTTACGTCCTTCACGCACATTCGGATTGAACGTTGGCATATTCGCCAGTGCCAGTACTTCACCGGTCTGCACATCAAGCACCACAATCGCACCGGCCTTGGCCTTGTTTTCCTCGACCGCCTGCTTCAGATGAGTAAATGCGATGTATTGAATTTTGCTGTCAATGGATAGTGTGAGATCACGACCATCCTGCGGTTCGCGTATGTAGGCAATATCTTCAATCACGCGGCCTTTGCCATCGCGGATGACACGGCGACTACCGGTTTGTCCGGCCAGATCCTTTTGGTGAGAATACTCGATGCCCTCGAGACCTGCATCATCGACATTGGTAAAGCCAAGAATATGCGACGCAATCTGGCCCGACGGATAGTGACGCTTGTACTCCTTGCGCGCATAAATACCGGGGATACCGAGCGCTAGTACCTGATCGGCAATTTCCGGCTCAACCTGACGTTTGATCGGTATGAAGTTACCGCTAGCATCGAGTTTTTTCTGGAGATCGGGTACGCTGATTTCAAGCAGCTGCGCAAGTTTTTTCAGCTTGTCGGGCGTAACTTCGATCGCATCAGGGATAGCCCAAATCCCTTTGGCAGGCAGGGAAGTAGCCATTACCTCGCCATTGCGATCAAATATTTTTCCGCGGACTGCCGGTAGCTCCAGCGTACGAGCGTAGCGCGACTCGCCTTTTTTTTGCAGGAAATCCGTCGTCAGTGCCTGCAACCAAAAAGCGCGCGCAGCTAGCACAACAAAGGCCGCAAACAACACGAACAACACGAACCGCGAGCGCCATGCAGGCAACTGTACCGCCAGTATGGGACTCGGCGAAAAGGGCACGCCTCGTGCAGCGGCTTTGCGGCTGGGTGCGCGCATCAGCGACCTCCCACCGTGACGTAACGCGTGCGATCGGCCGTGGGCACGGCCATGCCCATGGACTTTGCCATCGCATCAATACGTGCGTGCTTGGCGAGATTGGATTGCTCGAGCTGAAGCTGTGACCATTCTGTTTCAAGTTGCTGCTGACGCAGCTGCGCCTGCTCGAGTGCGATAAAGAGTCTGCGTGCCTGATGCTGGGAATTGACGAGCAGGAGCGAACACAGCACAAGCAGCACGAGCATGGGAATAAGTGAACGCTGATTCATGCCGCAACTCCAGGCAGGCGCATGGCACTGCGCATGACCGCCGAACGCGCACGCGGATTGGCAGCGATTTCAGCGTCCGAGGGTTTGATGCGGGCCAGCAGTTTCATTGCAGGCTGAGGGAGATCGACTGCACGAATCGGCAGCCGACGGTCAGGCTGCGGCACGCTGGCTTTGGAAGCCATGAACCGCTTGACGATGCGATCTTCAAGCGAATGAAAACTGATCACCACCAATCTCCCGTACGGCGCGAGTAAGCCGTATGCCTGTGTCAAACCTGCTTCAAGTTCTTCAAGTTCTTTATTGATGAAAATCCGTACAGCCTGAAAAGTCCGGGTGGCCGGGTCTTTGCCTTTTTCACGGGTCTTGACGGCGCCAGCCACGAGCGCGGCAAGTTGTCCTGTGCTGGTGATGGGCTCGACTGCCCTGCGAGCAACAATCGCCTTTGCAATCTGAAAAGCAAACCGTTCTTCCCCATAATCGCGAATCACTTTCTCCAGGTTTTCCTGTGTTTCCGTCGCAAGCCATGCCGATGCCGGCATGCCGCGCGTCGTATCCATGCGCATATCCAGTGGGCCGTCAGCGCGAAAACTGAATCCGCGCGCCGCCTGATCAACCTGCGGAGACGACAAGCCCAGATCCATCAACACGCCATCGACTTGCGATACATCGCGCGAAGACAAGGCTTCTTCCATCGTCGCGAAACTATCGTGCACGATGGAAAAGCGCTGATCTCCAGCAGCAAGCTGTTCCGCCACAGCGACAGCCTGCGTATCCTTATCGAAAGCGAGCAAGCGTCCCTGCGCCGACAATTGGCCCAATATCTTTTTACTGTGTCCGCCACGGCCAAAGGTGCCGTCAACGAAAATCCCATCGCGCCGCGCATCACGAATCTCGAGTGCGTCGATCGCCTCATCCAGCAGCACTGTGCGGTGCGTGTACTCGGGCACCGTGACGTCATTCATGTGCTGCCGTTAAAAAGAAAAGTTGTTCAATACATCGGGCATGCCGGCGGCAATCGCCTGGGACTCGCTCTCTTCGAGTTTCGCGGCATCCCAGACTTCAAAATGACTACCCATGCCCAGCAACATCACCTCGCGCGACATGCCGGCCGCAACACGCAACTCCGGCGAAATCAAAATCCTTCCCGCGCCGTCCATCTCAACGTCGCTGGCGTTACCTAGAAAAATGCGCTGCCATGCCCGCGCCGACATCGGCCAGGCGGCAATTTGTTCGCGATGGATTTCCCAGACAGGACGGGGGAATAACAAGAGGCAACCATGCGGGTGTTTGGTCAGCGTGACGCGGCCTTCGCTCTGCAGCGACAGGGCGTCACGATGCCGGGCCGGAATAGACATCCGTCCCTTTGCATCCATGCTCAATGCGGACGCACCCTGATACACCTTGCCTGCCTCCCCGTTCATTAAAAAATCGCAAACAGCTGCAGCGCCCGTTTGCTGGGAAAAGAGAAACTTTTTCCCCCACAAAAAGACACTTTTTCACACTGCCGCTCACTTTAGAGGATCGCGAATTGTCGGTCAAGGAATATCCCGCACTGAAAGTGAGATTTTTTTCAATAAAGTCAAGGACTTAGCGCAACTACTTGAGATTAGTCCGAAGGAGAATAGCCTTGAGAAATGAAGGACTTAGATGCACAAGTGAAAGTAGAACCTGAGTAATACACATGTGTTTTGGTGCGGGAATGCAGGATAGGATAAAACGCTGAAAAGAAAGACTGTGCGAGCGCAATGTTGTCGGCTCAAAACGACGGCGCCATCAGACCAACCGGTTACTTGATTTTGAGATGGACGGCCCGATGTAGCAAAGATAGAAAATGAAGCAGACCGATAGGCCGGATTCTGTTTCCCTGTCGGGCAAGCCCGACAGCGACGACAGTCATTCCTCTAGGCCCCAAATTGCTCGGGGGCTCAAGCTCTCTACCCGCACGCTCAGCGAGCAGCATCAACGCGTGCCTATTTGAGATTGCTCCGGGTGGAGGTTACCGCGTTTCACCCTTTGGGCAACGAGTGGCTTTCGCTACTCACTGGTCCCAAAGACTCGTCTCTGTGGCCCTATTCCGCGCCTCACGGCGGACGGTCGTTAGCCGTCACCCTGCTCTATGGAGTCCGGACCTTCCTCCCGCGCATTGCTGCGCCAGCGACTGTCTGGTCTGCTTCACGGACTCGATTGTAATCCCTCGGTGAGGTATTAACCGTGAAGCTGACGATTAGCCGAAGACCGGCTTGCGTTTCTCGAGAAACGCCGAGAAAGCCTCTTTCGCATCGGACCCTTGAAGCAGCCGCATGAAATGTTGCAGCTCTTCCTGCATCGCGCCATCGACGCCCGCGGTGAAATCTTTTTTCATCAGCTGCTTGGTAATGCGTAAGGATTCCGTAGGTAGTGCGACCAGTTTCGCTGCCTGCGCTGCAACGAACGAAGGCAAGGCATCTGCTGGCATCGCTTTGTTAACCAGGCCCATCTGCACCGCTTCATCTGCTGCGAAGGCTTCACCGAGCAATAATTTTTCTGCAGCACGCTGATAACCTGCCAGTCGAGGGAACAGGCAACTCGAC
>JAIXYM010000085.1 GCA_027490255.1 Oxalobacteraceae bacterium
CGCGCACGCATTGCATCAAGCGCTTTGATACCATCCTCAGAAATTGATCACCCGTATGATGTCCCAGCGTATCGTTGATCACCTTGAAGCGATCCAGGTCGACCAGCAGTACCGCCACCTGTGTTCGGTCGCGATCCGCATTGATCAGCGCTTCATGTAGGCGCTCCAAAAAGCGCGCGCGATTCGGTAGCCCGGTGAGTGCATCATGATTTGCGAGAAAAAAATTGTTTTGATCTACCAGTCGTCGCTCGGTATTGTCGCGCAGGATGGCGACGAACCCTTTCAGACTGCCATCCGCATTACGCAGCGCTCCCGTGACACCGGTACACCAGAAACGATGGCCGTCTTTACGTACTCGCCAGCCATCTTCCTCAGCCCTACCCTCTTGGCTGGCCTGTTTGAGCTTGTGTTCGGGCTCATGCTTTGCGTGATCCTCGGGGGTAAAGAATACAGACAGATGTTTTCCGATAACTTCCGACTTGCCGTAGCCAAGTATGCGTTCGGCACCCGGATTCCAGCTGACGACGAGGCCTTCCTGATCCAGCATGAAGATAGCGTAATCCGTGGTGCCTTCCACTAAAAGCCTGAATTGCTCCTCCGTACGTTTTAATTCATACAAAGCCCGGTGCTTCTCTGTCGAATCACGAAAAACATCCACTGCGCCAACGATCTGGCCTTCCCCATTCAGAAGGGGTTCCGCGGTATGGTTCAATGTCATTGACATATTGCGCTTGCGATCAAACAACGAAAGATCTTGATCTCCGACTTTCTCGCCCGCCAATGCTCGGACCAGCGGATGATGGTGCCAGAACAGCGCAAGCGATTCCGAATCGTGATAGTCCGCATAAGCAGCGCGTACTTGTGACAAGGAGCTCAATGTCGAATCTGTTTTCAGTATCTGGCGCGCAGATCGATTGACTAGTAGAAGATCGCCGTTTGTGTCGCAAGCAATAACGCCTTCAGACATGCTGTCGAGTACCAATTCAAGTAGCTGGACTCGCCCTTGCAGCGATTCTTTGAGCGTCATATCGGCGCTGATATCAGTCGCCGTTCCAATTAGCAGGGTTGGATTTCCAATTGCGTCGCGCTCAAGTACGGACAGCTTTATTTTCATCCAAAGCCACTGATCCGGCTTTTGATGACAGCGGCAAAAAAACTCACCTGCGTTGTCGCTACCGGCTTTGAGGATCTGCTCAAGACAGACTTTGAATGAAGGATGATCGTCGGGATGAAGTAACGCATCGGGGCCGTCCAGCTGCATCGATTGAAACTCATCGCATGAATAACCCAATACAGAGATGACGCGATTGTTACAGTAAATGACCCGTGAGGTCTGGTGGTCGTAAATGAAGAAAATGTCGGGACTGTTGTTGACAATGTTTTCGAAATGGGAAATCCGCTCTCTGAATTGGCCATTCGGATCATGCTCAGTCATATCTTTCTGTGGGCTTCTATTCAAGATTCTTCAATCGCGATGAACACATGGCAGTTGGCAATAGCGGTTTTTTCGCTAGCCAAAACAAATCTGTTTGGTCGTGAAGGTTATATGAAGATAAATAAAATCCCTATGGATTTACTGACTAATAAACCGTGGCGCCATTGATGAAAATCAACACATGTGGCTTGCGGTAAGATAGAAAGTTACTTCGCTGTAATTTTCATCTTAACCCTCGAGTGCCGTCGATGCTCTTCCGCTTGTGACAGCGAGAGTCCTGAATCAAATTGATCATCAAGAAATGACATAGCAGATGCGTGAAACACCCTTGAAAAATGCGCTGATCATGGGCGCCAGTAGCGGCATCGGTCATGCAATCGCCGAGCGTCTTGCTGCAGATCCCGGCATTGAGACGCTGGTGCTTTGTTCGCGCAGCGCCGGGTCCAACGTGCCGCTATTGTCCCTGCAGTCCCAGCTCGTTACGGCAGGAAAAAAATGCTTGCTGCTGGATGTCGACATCACTGACGAGGTCAGCCTGCTTGGCATGACAAATCAGTTAAGAAAAGATTTACAAGTTATTGATTTAATTGTAAATACCGTCGGCTTACTACACTCTAGAGATGTCTCGCCTGAGAAAGCACTGGAACTTATCTCCCTGCCCTCGATGCAGCAGGTTTTTGCTGTCAACGCCTACGGACCCATTCTATTGGCGCAAGCCCTGCTGCCCTGGCTGAAGGCTCGTCGCCCCGTCGTGTTCGCGTCACTGTCTGCGCGGGTAGGATCGATTACCGATAACCGTCTTGGCGGCTGGTATAGCTACCGGGCATCGAAGGCAGCCCAGAACCAATTCCTAAAAACACTGGCTATCGAGCTCGCGCGTCGCAATCCCGAAGCCATCGTGTTGGCGCTGCATCCCGGCACTACCGATACTGGTTTGTCTCGTCCCTTTCAGGCAAACGTGACTCAGGAAAAGCTGTTTACACCTGCCTTCGTGGCAGAGCATTTGCTGCAACAAATTACGCAGGCTACTGCCGAAGACACGGGCAGTTTCATCGCGTGGGATGGGCAGCGTATCGTTTGGTGATTCAAGCTGATACTGGAGAATGTTGTCTTAGCTAGGAAGGCGTCGCGGCCAGAAGCGTCCGACCTTGTCTGCATAGGCTCCATAATCAGCAAAGTGGGCGCGGAGGTAGGTTTCTTCGAGTGCTGCTTTGTGGTCTAGCACCAAATACAGCAGCCCCAATAAAAACACGGGGGCAGCGCTTGCATACAGCACAACAGCACATAAACCCATCCAGAGAACAGCGACATACATCGGATGCCGAACAAGTGCGTAAGGCCCATCGATAACCAATTGCGCGTCTGACTTTACTTCAGGCAGGATATTGAAATTGCCAATCCGATTATGTTTGAGTATCCACATACCGAACACCAGTGCCGGCAGCGACATCCATAATGCTGGCCAGATGAAAACAGGCGCAGTCCAAGGCAAGATCAGCAACATGATCAGGGCGAATTGCGCAGCAACCAGTAAGCGGCTGTATATCATCGTCTTCTAGCGCAGCAAGCCGCGTTGCTCATGATTGAGCAAGCACCATTCGCCCAAAGCCAGCTGCAGGGATGACAGCGTAAGCTCACCAATGGCAATTCGCTCGAGCGCCGAGCAATGATTGTCCGCCGCAGCCAGCATGCGCTTGACCTGATGATACTTGCCCTGTTCCAAAATGATTTCCAGCTGAAACTCAGCAACCTGCCTGCACATCGTGGCCGCCAAGGGAGTGGGTTCATCATGCAGCTTCACGCCGGAGAGCAACTTGTCGATCAGGCCTGCAGTCACGGGTTCGTGGGTCGTTGCCAGATAGGTCTTGGGAATATGCCGTTTCGGCGACGACATCGCGTGATTGAATGCGCCATCATCAGTAAGCAGCAGCAGGCCTGTGGTGTCGTGATCTAGCCGGCCTATCGCTTGCACATCACGCCAGCCGAATTGTTCGGGTAATAGCGACATGACGCCCGGATGATGACTGGGCTTGCGAGAGCATTCGATATTGCCGGGTTTGTTGAGCGCGATATAGACATGCGCATGAAAAGACCAGATTTCATCGAACAAGGTGAATTGCAGATCGTCGGTTTCAAATGACGCACGAGGATCGCGAATAATCTCGCCACCGATCTGCACCTCGCCTTCTTCAATCAATTGCCGGCACCACTTGCGTGTACCAATGCCTTGCGATTGCAGAATGCGATCAAGACTGAGTTTTGCCATGGCTGCACTTTACCAGACGCAGCCAACTCAGCTTCTCGCTGCTCAGTGGTAGGTATCCTCTTTGCCCGCCGGACTACTTTTGTTCGTTTCGCCCTCTTTGCCTACACCCCCGTAGGGTGCTTCGCTGCTGCTGTCACCCGAACTCTCGGGCAAAGGTCGAACCACATTCTGGGGTTCACTGCTTTCCTGCGTTCCGCCGGATTCACCTTCGCTACGCTCTTCTCCCGGCGTTCGCGATTCAGCAGGCTTGACGCTTGGCTCAGTGTCATCCGAGGCATCCTTACCGCTTTCTCCCGATCCCTCCAGACTTCGACCGGAAATGGCCTCTGCCTTGCGTTCGACCTCCGCCGCGCGATCAGGATCATTGCTCTCGCGTACATCGTCTGACGGCGAGCGCTGCGCGTAAGCAGTGCTCGAAAGCACCATCAGCAGCACAGATAAAGGGGTAATTGAGGATGCAATGCTGCGTTTCATACTGATCTCCATGCAAAGTATTCATGGAAAATCAGACTGTGCTGCGACGCGGTAGTTCTTTCAGTCGCGAGAAGGTGAGTGTGTTTTGCTCTCGCGCATACGCGACTCGAGAAAACTGGCAAGTGCCGGGTGTCCCTGAGCACGCGCAAAGTCAACTGCCGTCAAACCCAGTTCATTTTTTGCTTGCAGGTCGGCATCCTGCGAGAGCAGATATTCGGCCACTTCGCGATGACCACTGCGCGCAGCCATCATCAGAGGCGTAGTTTTATTGGGTGATTCCGCATCGATATAGGCGTCATGATCCAGCAAGAGGCGCACGATCGGGAGACTTCCTGCTGCGGCAGCATAGTGCAGCGCTGTCCAGCCAGGGCGGTTGATCTCGGCACCTTTCTCGATCAATGCCTGTGCTATTGGGAGATCTTTTTTGAAAGCCGCCAGCATCAGCGATGTATCGCCATTGCGTGACTGCGCATCGAGATTCACACCGGGTGTGGATAACAGCAGCATGGTCACTTTGGCTGAACCTTGACGAACCGCAATGAGCAATGCCGTATCAAGGCGTTCAGGCTCGATGGTATTGGTATCGAAGCCGCGCGCCAGCAAGTCACTGCAAAGCTTCACATTGTCCACGCGAGCTGCCTCAAACCAGGAGGTATATGAATCTGGTTTAGCTTCCAGAGGTTCGAACCAGCGCTGCAACCCGGGAAACAATCCGGCCACCAGTAACCGGCGGCGATAGGGACTCTGTAAATCGTCCATTTATTACACGCGAAACAGCGTCCGGAAATTTTGTGACGTGACCTCCGCCAGCGTTTGCAATGACACGCCCTTGAGATCGGCTAGAAATTCGGCAACATGCCGCACGAAGCCCGGCTCGTTGGTCTTGCCGCGCATGGGCACGGGCGCCAGATACGGCGAATCGGTCTCGATTAGCATGCGCTCAAGCGGCACTTCGCGAGCGACGGCCTGCAAATCTTTCGCATTCTTGAAGGTCACGATGCCCGAGAAGGAAATATAAAAACCCATGTCCATCGATGCCGCAGCCACTGCCTGGGATTCGGTAAAACAGTGCATCACACCGGCCACACCACCATCGGCCGTGCCGGCTTTTTCTTCGCGCATGATCCGCAGCGTGTCTTCGGATGCAGATCGTGTATGGATGATCAGTGGCTTGCGACTGGCTCTGGATGCGCGGATGTGGGTCCGAAATCGCTGCCGTTGCCACTCAAGATCGCCGCTCAGGCGGTAGTAGTCAAGGCCAGTTTCGCCAATGGCGACAATGCGCGGATGTTCAGCCAGCTGCACCAGTTGTTCCGTGCTGGGCTCGGGCGTATCTTCATAATCAGGATGCACGCCGACCGATGCGTAGATATTTGGATGCGTCTCAGCCAGAGACAGCACTTGAGGAAAATCCGGCAGGGTCACCGACACGCAAAGTGCGTGGGTCACCTGATTTTCTTTCATTTTTTCCAGAATCGCGGGCAGTCGCTCGGACAATTCAGGAAAGTTTATATGGCAGTGGGAATCGATAAACATGGTGCGCCGGTCGCCTGCAGTAAATGCTTGTCTTGTAAGACCTTGGCGAGAGCTGCATCGCTGCGTAGGCAAGACAAGAAAGCCGCTGAAACGCCGCTATTGTACGCCCGCTACATGGTGTGCGTCGGTCGCGAGGATCCGAGTGCCGTACCCAGAATCTCCTCAATACGCTGGCGAACGCGTCGACCTGCATCATCGGCTGGAAACTGGAGCCCTATGCCCTGCGTGTGATTATTAGCCGCACCGGAAGGTGTGATCCAGGCCACCTTGCCCGCTACGGGGTAGCGGGCTTCATCCTGCATCAGGCTCAGTAGCAAAAAAACTTCTTCCCCTAGCTGACACGGACGATTACCGGGTATAAAAATACCGCCATTTTGCAGAAATGGCATGTAGGCAGCGTAGAGCGCAGAACGTTCACGTATGGTCAGTGACATGACGGAGGGGCGTATCAGCGCTGCGTCATGCGATGGCTGCGTTTCTTGCATGGTGAGTCCTCGAAAGACTGCCCGGCTTTCAGCCAAACAGACTGATGTAGGCGAGCAGCATGTCTTCAATGAAAAGCCGCGCTGAAAGCGAATGATCCGCGACAGCACGCCGGTTGTTCGCATCGCGCAGTGCCTGCTGCAATCGATCGCCTGACAAGCGATCCGCAATTGCCTTCAGGCGCGTCTGATGCTGGGGGTAGTAGCGTACCCGACCGCTGAGCTTTAAAGAAAACAAGTCATACAGCCACCGCTGTTGCCATGCCACTAGCAGAGGAATCGGGGTTTTTTGTAGTCGTTCCGCCACGTTCAGCACATGAGCTGCATCGGGTTTGGCCAGCAATCCCAAAAGCAACTCCCGATCGCTCGCTGATTCATCCTCGGCTGCCATCAGCGCGGCCAATGGCGCACCGCCGTTCAATGCAAGCCACTGCGCCGCATCGCTCACTTCATTGTCATTGAGCCAGGCAAGGGCATCCTCAGTCGAAGGCAACGCCATAGGAAATTTGCGGCAGCGGGACAGTATGGTTGGCAGGAGTCGATCGGGCCGATGGCTGACTAAAATAAAGAGCGTGCCCGGTGGAGGTTCTTCGAGCGTCTTGAGCAAGGCATTCGCCGAGGCACTATTGAGCGTCTCAGCCGGATAGAGCAAGACCACGCGCAGACCACTGCGGTGGGTTGATACATTCATAAAGCCAGCGAGCGCGCGCACTTGCTCAATGCGTATTTCTTTGGACGGCGTCTTGCTGCTCGCGCTTTTTTTATTCGCGCCCTCTTCCGACTCGCTGTCATCCTCAATGGTGTCGATCTCAAGGATCTCAGGTCGCACGCGCCGGTAATCCGGATGGCCGTATTGCAAAAACCAGCCGCAAGAGGCGCAACTGCCGCAAGCGAAACCATCGTTGACCGGCGATTCGCACAAGACGGATTGGGCAAACTGCTCTGCAAACGCTACCTTGCCTATACCTTGAGCCCCATGGAACAAAATAGCGTGGGGCAGGCGATCCCGCAGGCGCTGCAAACGATTCCAATCTTCATGCTGCCAAGGATAAATGGCCTGGCTCATATCATTGGCCATCGAACAGTGCTGTGACGCATTGTTCGACCTGCGCCGATACCTCCGCCACAGGGCGCGTACTGTCGATGACCTTGATGCGTGATGGAAAGCTATGCGCGCGCATCAGATAGACATCGCGCACACGCTGAAAAAAATCGTCTTTTTCTTGTTCAAATTTATCCAGTGCGCGCCCGGAAGAGAGGCGTTCCCGCGCTACCTCAAGTGGCACATCAAACAACAAAGTCAGGTCTGGTTGCAGGTCGGCATGTACCCACCGCTCCAGCGATTGCAATTTATCCAATGCCAGCTGCCGACCACCTCCCTGATAAGCGAAGCTGGCATCGGTGAAACGGTCCGAGATCACCCAATCACCCCGTTGAATGGCTGGCAGGATGACCTGAGCGATATGCTCGCGACGCGCCGCAAACATCAAAAGCGCCTCAGTTTCCAAATGCATGGGCTCGTGTAGCAGCAATTCACGCAGCTTTTCACCCAGCGGTGTTCCACCGGGCTCACGCGTGGTTACTACGTGCAATCCACGATCGCGCAGATACTGTGCAACGGCTCCCACATGCGTCGACTTACCTGCGCCGTCAACGCCCTCGAAGCTAATAAATTTTCCCTGTGCCATGAATGCTTGCGCCGATGTGAAGAAGTAGTTAACGACGGCGCTGGTATTTGTCCACTGCGCGATTATGATCTTCAAGATTACTCGAGAACTCGCTGCTGCCGTCACCTCGAGCAACGAAATACAAATCATTGCCTTGTGCAGGATGCAGCGAGGCCTCTATCGCCGCACGCCCCGGCAGGGCAATCGGTGTCGGCGGCAAACCAGCGCGTTGGTAGGTATTGTAGGCGGTGTCCTCCTGAAGATCACGCTTGCGCAAATTACCATCAAAGCGTTCACCCAAACCGTAAATCACCGTGGGGTCTGTTTGTAAACGCATGCTTTGACGCAGGCGATTGACAAACACCGAGGCCACCCGGGTGCGGTCTGCCTCGCGAGCCGTTTCTTTTTCGACGATAGAGGCCATAATCAGTGCCTCATACGGTGATCCGTAAGGAAGATCGGGTGCGCGATTGGCCCAGGCCTGCTCGAGTTTCTTCAGCTGCTGTTGGTGTGCCAGCCGGTAAATATACAAATCGCTGGTGCCACGATCGAAGATGTAGGTATCGGGATAAAACAAGCCTTCCGGATGGTCGTATCCGGGCACCACACGCGCCAGCCAGGCGGCTTCGTCCAAAGCCTCGCTCTCGTGAAGCAACCAAGGGTGGCGAGCAATCTCTGCGCGCATTTGCGCAAAAGTCCAGCCTTCGATAATGGTGATTGATTCTCGGATGGTGTCGCCCCGAGCGAGCGCGTTGAGCAAGGTGAGTGGTGTCGTGCCCGGCTTGAGTCGATAGCTGCCGGGCTTGAAGGAACGGGTGCCCAGTCCCCGAGCCAGTAATTCCATCATGATCGGGGATGCGGGCACACCGGCTTCCCGCACCTGCCGCAGGGCGCTGCGAATGCTGCTTCCCTGTGCCACCGTAAATTCAAGTGGCGGAGCGCCTTCGGCAACAAGAG
>JAIXYM010000030.1 GCA_027490255.1 Oxalobacteraceae bacterium
CAGATTCCGGGTTTGTCGATCACCGATGCGTATTTTGAAGCCGTGTCGGGCTTGACCACCTGCGGTGCAACGGTATTGAGTGATCTGGACAAGCTACCGCTGTCGATTAATTTCTGGCGCTGTTTTATGAACTGGGTCGGTGGAATGGGCGTGGTGGTGTTGTCGGTGGCGATTCTGCCGCTCTTGGGTGTGGGTGGTAGCCAGGCCTTCAAAGCTGAGACACCGGGGCCGATGAAAGACGACAAGCTGACGCCGCGCATTGCGCAGACTGCCAAAGGCCTGTGGGGCGTGTATGGTTTGATTACATCGGCCTGCATGCTGGCGTTCTGGTTAGGAGGGATGAGCTTGGAAGATGCAGTCCTCCACAGTTTTTCGACGATGGGTTTGGGTGGATTTTCTTCTCACGACGCCAGCTTTGGTCATTTCAATTCACCTCTGCTGGAAGCGATCGCTGTTTTCTTCATGCTTTTGGCAGGGATTAATTTTTCTACCCATTTTCTGGCACTGACGCGTCGTACGATTAATCCTTATCGCATCGATCGGGAGGCGCATGCCTTCTGGCTGCTGATGATCTGCAGTGTGCTGCTGGTGGCGTATTACCTGTGGCGTGAAAACACCTACAGTGATTTTCTGACAGCACTGCGTTTTGCCAGTTTTAATGTGGTCTCTATTGCAACCACCACCGGATTTGCGACGACGGACTACAATTTGTGGCCCGTCTTCGCGCCGGTCTTCATGCTGTTTTTGTGTTGTTTTGCGACTGCCGCTGGTTCTACCGGTGGTGGCATCAAGATGGTTCGTGCACAGCTCTTGCTCAAACAAAGCTACGGTGAATTGCGGCGACTGATTCACCCGCGTTTGCAGGTAGTGATCAAGCTCAATGGCCGTACCTTCGGAACATCCGTGTTGTATTCGATTCTGGCATTTGTGTTCTTGTATGGCGCGACCATCATTGTGTGCACGATGATGATGCTCTTTAGCGGTGCTGATGTGGTCACTGGCTTTACTGCGATTATTGCCTGCATCAACAGCACGGGTCCGGGCTTGAATCTGGTGGGGCCGGCAACGACTTTCGCGGTGCTGAATGATTTTCAGACTTGGGTATGCTCGGCGGCGATGCTACTGGGGCGTTTGGAATTGTTCACGCTGATCGTGGTGTTTAGCCCGGATTTCTGGCGCCGTTAACTCAGTTACTGCGTGTTATGCTTAAACGAAAAAGGCGCTTTGGGCGCCTTTTGATTCGATAGGAGACTGAATTCATGAATTTTCGCTACAGCCTGTTGGCTTTGATGTTGTCTTGCGCTGCGGTGCAGGCCGCCTGTCCTGATGATGCTGCGGTCGCTGCCTATGTTGATGATTTCAACAAACGTAAAATCAGCAAGGGCTTTGGCAACGATCTCAGTCTTGAGGATGCCGAGTGCGCCAAGCGCAAGCTAGGGAAGCAATTGAAAGTCGCACTGGGCGATCTGGTTGGCTATAAAGCGGCCTTTACCAATCCTGCGCTGCAAGAACGTTTCGGCGTGAGCGGGCCCAAGTGGGGTTATATGTACGACCGCAACATGATCGATATCATTGCGATACTGCCCGCAGATTTTGGTGCGCGTCCATTGTATGAGGCGGACTTTATCGTCGAGGTGAAAGATCCACGATTGGCAGATGCAAAAACGCCATTGGAGGCGCTGGGTTACTTGGAAGGTATCGTACCTTTTATCGAGTTAGCTGATTTGATGCTTGAGGGGCAGTTCAGTGGCAACGCGATGATTGCGACGAATGTCGCTTTTCGCGGGGGCGTGCTGGGTATGGAAATCCCGGTCGTGAAAAGTCAGGCGTTTCTTGATTCGCTCGCTAATATGACCGTCATACTCACTGATGAAAATGCGGGTGGCAAAGAACTCGGGCGCGCGCAAGGTAGCGTACTTATGGGTAATCCGATCAATGCTGCGATGTGGCTTGCACGTGAACTGAAAAAAGATGGCATCACGCTGAAGAAGGGCGATTTACTCAGCCTCGGTGGTTTCATTCCGCCGCAACCAACGAAGCCGGGCATGAAGGTCAAGCTGCAGTATTTGGGCTTGCCGGGGGATCCTGCGGTGGATGTGGTCTTTAATTGATGGGGGTTCGGCGTTTTTTGGACTGAGCTGATTGGTTATCGCTTGGTTTAACGACGACAAGGTCAACGACTACAAGGTCAACGACGACAAGGTCAACGACGACAAGGTCAACGACGACAAGGTCAACGACTGCAAAGTCAACGACTGCAAAGTCAACGACGCTGGATCCCGGCCTGCGCCGGGATGACGTTTAAAGAACTGCTGATCTAAAAAATGTCATCCCGGCGCAGGCCGGGATCCAGTGTCTTTCGCGGCACACCAAAATTTTTTTCAGGCGACACCCACCCGCAAAACACTCATTTTTTTCAGTCGACACCTACCCGCAAAACACTCATTTTTTTTCAGTCGAGACCCATCCACAACTCAGTCATCGCGAGCACTCCTCAACTCACTCATCGCGAGCACCCCTCAATTCACTGAATCACACCACAAGCCATGCGCGCACCCCCACCCCCCAGTGGTGCTGGATGATCCGCATGATTATCCCCACCCGCATGAATCATCAGCGAGCGGCCCTTCAGGTCGGCCAGTTTCAGTCGAGGCGCCAGCACGGGGTTTACAGCATTGCCATTGGCGGACACGGCCAGCGCGGGCAAATCACCCAGATGGCCATCACCCCAGGGTGTGCTATGTTTTTTGCTACCCGTTGGGTCATAGTGAGGGCCGGCGCCCAGCGCAGGAACCATCTTGCCGTCTTTTTCAGCGGGGGCACACGACGGCTTTTCATGGACGTGGAATCCATAGACGCCGGGTTGCAAGCCTGATAGCTCGGGGGTGAATACGACGCCATAGCGCGACTCGGTAATGACGATGCTGCCGATGGCACGGCCACTGCCTTGTTCATCGGCTAATTGCATCGTTACGGTATGATCAGCGCGTGCGTGTGCTGCGAGGAGACAGGCAGCTAGCGGCAGTAGAACAAAAAATCGTTTCATGTCATCTCCTTGGATGGGATAGTGTGAGCGGTGGGTAAGAAATCTAAAAAAGTTAAAACATTAAAGTTCAGGAGACAACGCATGTCTGAACATTCTCGCTTTTTGCCTTGGGTGCTAACGGGCTTCGGGATTATTGTATTCCTGCCGTTCTCATGGCTGTTATCGGCAATTTGTCTGGGGCTATTCATTTTAGGCTGGCATGATTACCGGCAGGACAAGCATGCCATCCTGCGTAATTATCCGGTATCTGGGCATTTGCGTTTCCTGTTCGAATATATACGTCCCGAGATCCGTCAGTATTTTCTGGAGAGTGATGAAGAGAAACTACCTTTCTCGCGCAATCAGCGTGCGATGGTGTATTCACGGGCAAAAAAAGTAAATGACAAGCGCGGTTTCGGCACCATCAAGGCGGTGTATGAACCCAGTAGCGAATGGATAGGACATTCTTCCGTACCTCGTCATGCGGATCCGAAAACCTTTCGTGTGCGTATCGGTGGTCCGCAGTGCACGCAAGCCTATGAGGCGTCGATATTCAATATTTCTGCGATGAGTTTTGGTTCGCTCTCGCCTAATGCGATTCGCGCACTGAACCGCGGTGCGAAGATGGGTGGCTTTGCGCATGACACGGGCGAGGGTTCGATTTCTGCGTATCACCGTGAACATGGGGGCGATCTGATCTGGGAGATTGGTTCGGGCTATTTTGGCTGCCGCACGCCGACCGGACGTTTTGATGCCGACAAGTTTGCCGAGCAGGCGCAATCGCCGCAGGTGAAGATGATTGAAATCAAACTCTCTCAGGGTGCAAAGCCTGGCCACGGCGGCGTGCTGCCGGCTGCAAAAGTGACTCCGGAAATTGCGGCGACACGCGGTGTGCCGCTGGGTGAGGATTGCGTGTCACCCGCAGCGCACAGTGAGTTTTCTACGCCATTGGAGCTGATGGGTTTCATCCAGCATCTGCGTGATCGTTCAGGCGGTAAGCCGGTAGGCTTCAAGTTATGTATCGGTCAGCCCTGGGAGTGGTTCGCGATGGCCAAGGCAATGCTTGAAAGCGATATCTATCCTGATTTCATCGTTGTCGATGGCAGCGAGGGCGGTACGGGCGCCGCGCCGGTTGAGTTTTCCGATCATGTCGGCATGCCCATGCGTGAAGGCTTGCGGCTGGTGCACAACACGATGGTAGGCATGGGCAAACGCGACAGGGTGCGTATTGGGGTGTCGGGCAAAATCATTTCGGCATTCGATATCGCGCGTGCGATGGCGCTGGGTGCAGACTGGTGTAATTCGGCGCGGGGTTTTATGTTTGCACTGGGTTGCATACAGTCGCGCAGCTGTCACACGGATCACTGCCCAACTGGTGTTGCTACGCAGGATCCGAATCGCCAGCGCGCGCTGGTGGTGACGGATAAAGCGGAGCGCGTGAAAAATTTCCATGCGCTGACGGTTGATGCGCTGGGTGAGCTGGTCGGTGCCGCCGGTCTGGAGCGACCGGGCGAGATTACGGCGGATCACCTTATGGTGCGTAATGCTTCAGGCGTGGCAGTGCCGTTGTCTTCGGTGCTGCCTACGGTGCCTGAGGGGGCTTTGATGGATGAGACGCAGCTTGCTTCGTTGCCGGAGCCGTTTCGCAGTCATTGGAAGTTTGCGGCTGCGGGGAGTTTTGAGCGGCGCGCTGGTTAGGATGCCTGGCGACTGCAAGCGCCATCACGACTCACAACCTAATCCGGCTAATCACGATCGTCTTAAGGCCTCCGCCAGCGTCGTCAGCTTTTCTGATAACTGCACCCGCTCATCAGCATTCAGTGTCGTGGGATCGATATCAATCGATACACCCGCCGGGTGGTCATAAGAAAACACCAGCGCTTCTCCGGGCGACTTGCGGCTTTTTACCGCATAGGTTTTCACATCGCGCGCAATGCCTTTCATTTGAATCGCACCACGCTCTTCGACATCGACCATGTCCTGTACGTGTGCCCAAGTTTCATAGCTCATCAGGATGCCGCCGGGGTCGGCGTGCGATTCGAGGCGTTGCGCAAGATTCACTTCACCACCGATGATGGTGTAGGACAGTCGTTGTTCGCTGCCAAAATTACCGACGTTGCAAAAGCCCGTGTTGATGCCGATACGGACTTCGAAGGGCTGATCAAAGCCGCTGGCGCGCCAGCGTTTATGCAGAATTTTCAGCTTTTCATGCATTTGCAGCGCCATCTCGACACAAGCACGCGCATCATCGCGTACGCCGCGTGTTTCTGGGTCGCCAAAAAAAACCATCATCGCATCGCCCATGTATTTGTCGATGGTGGCGCCGTGATCGAGCGCGATTTGCGTCATCTCTGAAAAATATTCATTCAGATATTCAGTCAGTGCTTCGGGCTGCAGGCTCTCGGAGGTCTGTGTGAATCCCTTGATGTCGCTGAAAAATACAGTGAGCTTTTTGCGCTGGGTGGTGATGCGGGTGTCATGCTTGCCCTCGAACAGCGCTTCATGAATCTGCGGTGGCAGGTACTTGGATAACTGCCGAGATAAGGCCTCGAGTGCGGTCTTCCGTTCGTCAAGTTCGCGCGTCTGGGTTTTTAGATTTTGGTTCAGTTTGACCAGTCGCTGTTCTTGACGGTCGGAGTGACGCGTGAGATCTTCGTTTTCTCTGACGACTTTGGCAAAGCGTTCGAACAGCCGATGCGCGAAGGCGCTGATGGCTTCGTCATCGCCCGATGCAAGTACCTCTGGCCCTTCGGCCAGTAATCGCTTTTCGCGATCGTAAAGGTCAAACAGCGGATCGTCCATCAAGAATGCCGGCGCTTAGCTTGCTTGTACTTCGATAGGCAGATCGGGGAAGCGGTCTTTGAAGTCTTCGCCCAGCTCTTGCATGATGTCGTCATCGTCTTGAAAATGCCAAGTGATGCTGAGAGGATGACCCTGCTTGCGCACGTTTTCCAGTCCTTCGAAAATCCGGAACATGGCTTTGATGCTGGAACTGTTGATGTACACCATGGCGACATCGACCTTGAGCGGGCCTTGAATGGTGCTGGCCAGTGCATCAATGGCCATGATGACTTGTCCGTAAAACGCAGCGACATCTTCAGGGAATGATTCGCCGCGCATGCTGAAAATGCCATTGGCAATAGAAAGCTGTATTTCAGGCGTGCGATCGGTTGCCGCGATATGCAGGTCACTCATTACTGTTACTCCTTAAATCCGCGCGGCCAGAAAAAAATCGACATGTAGCTCGTCAACGTCCATGAAGGCAAACGATATCGGATGGGACGCTCGTCGTGCGATTTCGAGCAGACCCAAGCCGGCACCGGGACCTTCGTGCTCATTGGAGCGCGACATGCCTTCGCGGTAGAGTTGACGTATGGTTTCCTTGTCGGCGGCTTGGAGTTGCTCGAGGATTTCTTTGAGCTTTACCGAATCTGAACGCTCGATGCGATTGCCGCAGACGATGGTGATCTCGCCGTCTTGTTCGGAGATGCAAACCATGCCGCTGGCGTTCTGGGTGGTGCGACCGTGCCAGATGAGATTTTGCATGCCCTCCATGAACACGGAGAAGACGGTGCGGGAGCGTTTTGTATCATCGAGCCCTTCCATGCGGGACTTGAGGATGTCGGCGAGTGTGACCATGAGATCATCGGACACCGAGCCGTTGTAGGCCATGATGACGCCCGATGTCTGCATCACGCTACGGATGTCGATGGCTGTTGATATGTCCATGTGATTCCCCGGATGATTTTATTTTGGGTGGAAATCGTGTGGTTTATACCGGCCGCTTGGTGCAGCAGGATTTGGTTTTATTAATTTGTCTGAGAAAACCTCACGTATCTTATTACACCTTTGCCGTGAAGTTAACAGGACTTACGTACTCACCTTAAGATAGTTTTCAATTTGAAAATACGCTGTGCGCGCGAGGGGAGAGACGCTGACAGTTGAGTCTGACGAGTTCTATAATGCGCCGAGGGTCGAAATAGGATGAAAACAGGATTGCAACATGACCACTAATTCGCAGGGAGAGGCCTTCCGTTTTGCCATGGACGTGAAGCGTTTCAAGGCGCTGGGGATCACCGATCCCAAATCACGTGAAGCACACGATGCTTATGATCATCACGAATTCTCAAGCGCTGAGCGCTTGTTTTTCAAGCTTTGGGGAAGTGATTTGCTCAACTCCGGGTTGTTCAACCCAGGCCAGAAGATTGCAGAGCGTGGTGAACATCCTGTGTTTGCGCATGTGATCATCTCCGGTGAGGTTGTCGCGACGGATGAGAAGGGCAGTCATTTATTTGGTCCGGGCAGCGTGTTTGGCCTGGCTGAGGGCTTGATTGATGGCGTCTATCAGTGGGATGCCGTGGCCCAAACGGTCGTGACCACTAAGGTGATTCCCATTGATCGTGCGCTGCGTGAAGTAAGGCGTTTGAATGCGGGTCTGAAAGGTATTTGCCGCTACACCACTATGCGCATTCTTGATCTTCCTTCGCCACCAGAAAGTTTGTCATGAGCGGATTTAATGCCGTTAACTACGCCGATGGCCAGGTGCTCTTCGAGCCGGGTGATGTTGCCAAAAATTTTTATGTGATTCAGTCGGGTCAGGTTGCGATTATTGATCGCAAGTGGAATCATCAGATTGCGCTGCTCTCTGCCGGTGCCTCATTCGGCGAGCAGGCGTTGCTCGCGGGTGGCGTTCGCAGCGCGGCAGCGCAGGCTGTCGGAGCGACGAGCTGCATGGAGATTACTGCGCAGGGTCTGCGGGATTTGCTAGCAAAAGAAGGTGGTATCGCGACGCCGGTACTTGAAGCTTTGCTGTTGCAGCTTTATATGCACAACGCATTGAAGGCTTGAGCGCGCCATCGTGGCAGCGACGTGAGTTAAATAAACTCAGTTTAATTACCTCAGTTTAATAGCCTCAGTTCAATCGGATCCGCTTTACAACATCAGTTCAATAAGATCGTATCAACCGAACTGATATACCTCGCCGGGATGCGGCAATCGTACATCTCTGTCCGATAGCGCCGCAGTCAATTCAGTGGCGATCGCTTCTTCAAATCCCGGCTTTCGATGAATGACTACGCTTGCGACGTGTGACGGTAATGCACTTAGCCGTTGCGCTAGCGCGCCTGCATGCATATGCATGGACAAATCTGCCATGGTGGCCATCGTCGATGGATAAGAGCACTCGACTATCACTGCCGTGATTGCAGAATCCTCAAGGACCGCTTGCCAAAACGCATTGCAGTCGCTGGTGTCACCGGAAAATGCGAGCGTTGCGTTTCCTTTGGTGACCCGATAGCCACAGGCAGGTATGCCGTGCAATGCAGGCAAAGCCGTAAATTGTAGTCCCGCTAGAGTGACACCTGTGTTCGGCAGCGGGTTGAGTTGCATGAAGGGATTCACTGCATCAGGAATGACCGTGAAGTCTGGCCAGATCTGGTTATTGAAGATATGCGCTCGCAGAATGGCGATGACGTCGGGCAGAGCCCATACCTGCAATGGCGCGTTGCGCACTGCTGCAACCGAATCCACCAGCAGCGGCAGGCAGGCAATGTGATCAAGATGCGCATGCGTGAGCACGACATGATCGATGCTGGCCATCGCTTCGAGCGAGAGGGTACCTAGTCCCGTGCCGGCATCAATCAGTACGGTGTCATTGAGTAGATAGCTGGTGGTCTGTCGCCCGTGGCCACCGATACCGCCGCTACAGCCAGCTAGTTGCATGCGGATCATGCGTTGCGCTCCCGGTTAGTCATGGCTACGCTCCCGAATTAGCTATTCACCGTGATGATAGCGCAGGAGTGTGCCTTGAACGCCGAGATGACGGTAGGCCTTGGTGCGCACTCTGACTGTGGCCGGATCGCAGGCGGATTGCTCTGCGACCCGACACATTCAGAATCTTTGAGCCGTCACTTCAGCTTGCGCTCTCCGCTTTTTCTACCGGTGGCTCGAACCAACGGTACAGCACGGGCAGCACCACCAGCGTAAGCAGGGTTGATGTAATCAGTCCACCGATCACAACGATCGCCAATGGTCTTTGTACCTCAGATCCGGGTCCGGTGGCAAACAGGAAGGGTACGAGACCCAGCAGTGCCACGGTCGCCGTCATCATCACGGGCCGAAAACGCTGTTTGCAACCTTCGAGTACCGCCTGAGCTTGCGCCATGCCTTCTTCGCGTAGTTGTCGTATGAAGTTGATCAGCACGACGCCGTTCAAGACCGCAATACCCCAGAGCGCGATGAAGCCCACCGAGGCCGGTACCGACAGGTATTCGCCCGTCAGTGCAAGCCCGAAAATCCCGCCGATTGAAGCGAAGGGCAGCACCGTGATGATCAGCCCGGCCAGCCTGACGGAATTGAACATCAGGAACAGCAGGAAGAAGATCGCGGCAATTGTGAGTGGCACGATGACCATGAGCGTGGCCATGGCGCGCTGCATGTTTTCAAACTGACCGCCCCAGGAGAAATAATAGCCTTCGGGTAGTTTGACTTTCTGTTCGACGCGCTGCTGTACCTCGGCGACAAAACCACCCAGATCGCGGCCACTAACGTTGGTGCCCACCACGACCCGCCGTTTACCCGTCTCCCGAGTAACCGTAGGGGGGCTGTCTACTAGTCGAATGGTGGCGACATTGTCGAGCGGGATCATGGCATTGTCGGTTGTACGCAGCATGGTCTCTCGGATGACTTCTACCGTGTTTCGATAAGACTCAGGGTAACGCAGCAAGATGCCGTAGCGACGCTCACCTTCGTACAACTGACTGACTTCACTACCGCCGATAGCCGTTTCGATGATGCTGTGAATATCGGCGACATTGATGCCGTAGCGTGCAATCGCGCGCCGGTCGATGTCGATGGTAAGTGTCTGCTGTCCCGACAAGCGATCAACACGGATATCTCTTGCGCCGGGTACATCCTTGACGATGCTGGCAACTTCTTCGGAGAGTCGCTTGAGTTCGGTCAGATCGTCACCAAAAATCTTGATTGCCAACTGCGAGCGCACGCCGGTCAGCATTTCATCGACCCGTTGCGAGATGGGCTGATTCATCACTATCTGGACGCCCGGCATACCCGAGAGTGCCTTGCGAATATCATTTTCGATCTCGACTTGGGTGCGACCTGATTCCGGATCGATCGAGACGATCGGATCAGATTCATTCGGACCTGAAGGATCGGCGGGTGATTCGCCGCGGCCCAACTTGGACACGGCCATACGCACGCCAGGGATTTCGCTAATGATCTTCATCGCTTGCATGTCGATCTTGATCGACTCATCCAGCGCAATGCTCGGCATACGAATAATCGAAGGCGTGATCGATCCTTCTTTCATGATCGGAATGAAGCTTTTGCCGAGAAGAGGCACGAGCATGAACGAACCAATCAGCAATGCAATTGCAGCGACGACAGTTTTCTTTTCTGCGCCGAGTGCGAGATTGAGCAGACGCAGGTAGTGGCGTTTCATCCATGCAATTGGCCGCGTGTCATGGTCGGCGCCGCCGCGCAGTATGTAGAAACATAGTGCCGGCGATAGGAACAGAGAAATGGCGAGCGAGACAGCGAGTGCAATCGCAATCGTCAGCGCCAGTGGCGAAAACATTTTTCCTTCCATGCCAGTGAGGGTCATCAGCGGCAGGAACACCAGAATGATGATGGAGATGCCATAGATCGTGGGTTTGGCCACGTCCAGTGTCGCCTCACGCACGATGGCAAGTCGTTGTTCGGGTGGTGCATGGCCCAGTTTGTGAAACACGTTTTCTACTACCACGACGGTGCCATCGACCATGAGACCAATGGCGATCGCCAGTCCTCCTAGCGACATGAGATTGGCTGACAAGCCGATCTTGTTCATGATCATAAATGTGATCAGAGGCGTGAGAATCAGTGTGGCTACCACCACAATACTGGAGCGTATATCGCCGAGGAAGATCAGCAGAACAATCACGACCAGGATTACGCCTTCGATCAGTACCTTACCCACCATCCAGAGCGAGGCATCGACCAGTTCGGTACGGTCATAAAAAGGCGTAATCTGCAGGCCATTGGGCAGCATGCCTTTGCTGTTGATTTCGTTGACGCGTGCCTTGATGCGGGTGACGATTTCCTTGGCGTTACCTGCGCGCAGCATCATCACGATGCCACCCGCGGATTCGGTCACGCCATTTTTAATCAGAGCACCCTGCCTAACTGCGGCACCGATTTTGACTTCGCCCACATCGCGAACGAAGACGGGTATGCCGCGCTCTTCCTTAAGAACGATATTGCCGATGTCTTCCACGGTACGCGTTAAACCGACACCACGAATCAGATATTGTTCTGCGCCCTTGGGCAGGATGCCACCGCCGGAGTTAGCATTGTTTTTGGCGATCGCATTACGCACATCTTCGAGAGAGATTTGGTAGTGACGCAGACGGTCAGGATTGACGAGCACTTGATACTGTCGCTCCAGTCCACCCTGTGAATTAATTTCAGCCACGCCGGGGATCGAGCGCAGCATGGGGCGTACGACCCAGTCTTGAATCGAGCGGCGCTCCATCAATTCGCTGTCAGTCAGCTTGCGGTTGCCGTCATCTGGATGATCGATGGTGTACTGGAAGACCTCACCCAGACCTGTCGATACTGGGCCCAGCACCGGTGTGATGCCTTCGGGTAGACGCGGGTTGACTTCGATTAGGCGCTCCATCACCAGTTGTCGAGCGAAGTACACGTTTGTACTATCGGTGAACACCAGGGTAATGATGGACAAACCACTACGATTGAGCGAGCGCATATCGGTCAGTCCGGGCAGGCCGGTCATGCCGATTTCAAGGGGGACGGTCACAAACCGTTCGACTTCCTCGGGCGAGCGACCAGGTGCTTCGGTGGCGATTTGTACCTGCACATTGGTTACGTCAGGAAACGCATCGACCGAGAGTTGCAAGGTTGAACGTACACCGAAGCCTACCAGCGCAAGCGCGATCACAACCATGATCAGGCGCGCGCTGAGCGCCTCGCGAATTAAACCATTGATCATGGCCTTACTCCAGCTCTGCGCGCTTGCGCTGGCTGTTCAGATGGAAGCTGCCATCCACAACGACGGGTGTGCCAACATCAATGCCTTTGCGAACGGGGCGTAATTCACCCGCGAGCGGATCTAGTTGTACTTCGGTGAGGCGGAAACGGTTATCTCCGATTTTGACGAAGACGAAGTCTTTATCGTTCTCGCGTACGACAGCGGTTGCAGGCACTGCAAGCTGCTCTACGAAAAGGCCATTGAGGCGCAACGTCGCCAGCATTTGTGGCTTGAGCTCGAATTTCGGATTGTCGACCTCAGTACGGATGGGTACGGTACGCGTATCTGATTGCACGGTGTCACTGATGAAAACAATCTTTCCCTTGAGTACCTGCTGCCCCAAGGCGGCGACTTCGACTTCCACGCGCTGATTTAATTGAACCGAATTGGCGTCCTGTTCAGGCAGGGCGCCGACTACCCACACAGTAGATAGGTCGGCTACAGTGAATAAAGGATCACCCGGTTGCGCGACCTGACCCTGACTGACTTTTCGCTCAATCACAATGCCTGTGCGTGTTGCAGTGATGGGTACTTCGGAGGCTAGTGCGCCCGTTTCACGTAACTTTTCGATGGATGCCGCCGACATGCCGATAAGGCGCAGCTGGTCGCTCGCCGCACGCAACTCGGCGCGTGCAACAGAGAGTTCGACTTCCCGACGCTGCAATTCAGCATTACCGATCACATCGGCCAGCACCAGTTGCTGTGCTCGTTCGACCGAGCGCTCAGCCAGTTTGGTACTGGAGACTGCGCGCAGGAAAGCGAGCTGCGCGTTCGTGAGTTCTGGACTGGCCAGACGAGCCAAGGCCTGTCCCGCCTTGACTCGGTCACCCACTTCGGCCATGACTTGAATCACACGACCCGATACTGAGGCGCCGATACGTGTTGTACGATGCTCATTGGCTTCAATGCGGCCGGAGACTTTTTGCGTGATAGCGATACTTGCCATCTGTGCCGCCTCGACACGGAATTGTTTTGTCATCTCCGGGTTGAGTTCGACCACCATCGGGTCCGATTTTTTCTGAACAGCTGGCGCTGCGGGCTTCTTGGCTGCTTCGTCCTTGCCACAGCCGGCAAGAACTAGGGCGAAACAGCTCAGGGTGAGCGCTGCAATGCGGCGGGGGTAAGTGGCGGTCATGATGGCGTCGTTGTAATGAAAGGTTGTGTCTTGGTTTACTGGTTCGGGCTGCCGAAGCGGCCGGCGAGCGTGTCGAGCTCAATCAGTGATGCCTGTAACTGATAACGCGCAAGCAGCAGATCCTGTCGCACAGCGCGCAACACGCGTTGTGCATCCAGTACCTCCAGAATGCCGCGCTCGCCGAAGCGATAGGCTGCCTGTGCGACGCGCAGGGCAGCTTCGGCGTCACGCATAGCGCCTTCGGACAGCGCCTTGATACGTACCCGAGCGATTTCGACGGATTTCCAGGAAAGCTCCAGCTGCTGAATAAGTTCGGCTCGGCGACCTTCTAGTCTTGCTGTGGTGCGCTCGCGCTCTGCGATCGCTTCGGCGCGCGGACCACGACGCTGGTCAAACAATGGCACCTGAATGGAGACACCCAATATGTCCTGCCTGACATCGGGCTCGCGTATTTGGGACAGGCGCACTTCAAGTCCGGGCAAACGACTGGCCATGGCTTCGGCGATGCGCGATTGATTGCGTTCAAATTCCGATTCGAGCACGCGTAACTCTGGATTGGACTGCAACGCGGATTTTTTTAGTGCGTCAAGATCGGGCAGGGCAGTGACCTCATTGAGTTGCGTATCCAGGTCCCAGAGAGGCGGTAGTTGACCCGCCGCGAGTCGGTTGAGAAATATCGCTGCTTGCTGAATTTGCAGCCGTGCAGTTTGTTCGCGCTGCTGAGCATTGATGACTTCTGCATCTGACTTAATCAGTTCGTATCTGCCAGCTTCACCCGTATCGACACGAACTTTTACGCGCTCGCGGATTTGCTGCAGCAGGGCCAGTGCATCTGCCGCAGCCAAGGCTTCTTCCTTGCGCAGCAGATATTCATAGGCGCGTAACTTGACCTGACCTACCAGTTCATTGCGGATTTGCGACAGTGATTGCACGCTGGTTTGCTCGGCATATAGCGCCGTATTGACGCGTGCGCTACGCAATTCGGGATTTTCGATGAATTGCGAAACGCCGACACCGACGACAGTGCCTGCCTGAGCAGAGGGACTGGGTGTGCCGTTTCGTCCAGTGTTGACCTCGATGCGCGGATTTGGAATCGCGCCAGCAGTCGTGACACCGGCAGTGGCGACGTCAACGCTGCGCTGACCTGCCCGAAGTGCCGAATTGTGCTGTAACACCAGCATAACCAGATCGTCGATGCTGATTATCTTCGGTGCGGGTGCACTTTGCTCCGCTGCTCGTGCTGCAAACGTGGTCATGCAGACCAATAATAGGCATGCCGACAAACGCGAAACAAGATGAACTGCGCTTAGCACTCCAGAAAAGTAAAAAGGACCTGATCGGGCCTTAATGCTACTCGGCATATAAAACTTTCAGTAAAAATTACGGACATGCTGAGAATTCCGCGTTTCAAGGCTTACTCGCGGCGTTCCAAGATGCGAACACAAAAAAATCAACCAAGGGCCTACGGACAATTAACGTCACCGAGTAGTTTACAAGACTGTTAAATCGATGCTTCTTTGATAGCAAACTTACAAAATCGGTCACATTCTAGCAATTTTCGTCAGTTATTTGTCAGCTTTTCCCTGCGATTATGTCAGGAAAATGAAAAGCTTTCAGGGGTTGATTATTTCGCTAATAGCCGATTCAGGCAATAAAAAGCCCGGCAGTTGTCGGTGCCGGGCTTTGATACTGCGCCAAAACGCAGAGGATGGGGCGGTCAGTAGTTGCGCTGATAGTGCACACGCCAGCTCTTCCGCTCTTCATAGTCGGAGACATCAGAGAAACTACGCGCGTAACGAAGGCCTACCGTGTTGTGCTGATCAACATCGTAGAGAACCATGGCATGGTAGCGCATGCTCTTGTAATTTTCGGCCGAGTCAAATGCATTGCGATAACGAGTGCCGATATCAAGTGACAGTCCATTCGTCAGAGGTATTTTTGCGCCCGCATCAAGGGCGTAGTGCGTGAAATGCGTGGTGTTGTAGTTCAGCTTTTCGCCGAGTCGTACCGATACGTAGGGCAAGAAGAACATGCCGACATCAAAGGATTTCTTGAGTTTGAATTCGACATTATTGCTGATCGTGTCGTCCTTACTGGTGCTCTTTGAGCTGATGCCAGCTTTCACAGAATACTCCACCTTGTTCGCTGTCTTGACGCCGACCGTGACGTTGGCGCCTATGTACTCGCTGGCAAGGGAATCTTTTTCACTATTCGAGTCAATCATGACAAACGGCTTGTTCTCTCCAGCCAGCACGCTGCCTGACATTACCAGCAGGCCCCCAATAATGATTTTTTTCATTTTGTTATCTCCAGAGATGATCTTTACGCGAACCCAAGTATAAACAAAGTGTTGCCCTTGCTTAATTCATCGGCGGTAATCTGGGGTGTCGGCAGCAGGGCTGAAAACTTTAGGGTGCTACTGAATAAATCCTCGCGCCATGCCGCCCCAAGCTTGGCTGTTAGCTAAAGATGTATGGAAAATCAAGGACTTGGCGGCGTTTTTAGCCAAAAATGCTAGCGTTGCTGGGTAATCAACGTTTCTTTGGTACCCGATGCAGCAGGGTCGCCGATTAAGTCCGGCCCCAGTACATTTGGTTGAACGCCAGTACCTCGGCGGCCGTCACGGTCCGGGTTGGCGGGAGGAGGTTTTTGGTGACGCGATCCTGCGTTTGTGGAGCTAAGACGATTTTGGTCACCGGATTGGGTGTGCCGTACGTACGAATTTTGCTGGCGGTGGTGGGCATGAACAGCCGGGCAAAATTATCTTTGCCGCTGGTGACGGGTGATGGTCGTGGTAGATCGAAGGGCTGAGGCGTGGTTTTCACCAGCGCCAGCGCGTCAGTCGCGTTGGGTTCTTTGCCTTTGAGTGCGCTCATCCCTTTAAAGGGGTCAAGGTTCTGGTAACCCATCATACCCAGTTGTCTTGCGGCATTCGCGTTTTCCGAGACCGTTCGCAACTTGGCGACCACCGCAGTACGCTGTGCCGTGTCCGAGGGCAAGGGTGCCATTTGATTGATGGTCTTGGGCAGATTGATTGCAATCGCCAGCTTATCCAGTGGGGATAGGTCGGGGTTGGCAAACATCGAATTGTCAGCACTCATCATCGTCAACATTTGCTCGGCTCTGGGGGCGAGAATGTCTCTGGCTTGCACAACCGTGGTCCCTCTCGGGAAGTTTTGTAATGAGGTGATGCCGATGGCTGCGAGGCTTGAATAGGCCTGTTTGTATTCAAGATACTTTTCGCGTGATACCACCCCGGGGTTTTCTGTGTCCTCAATAAGTTTGAAGGCATCATAGGCGCGGGTGCCCGTTGGGAAATCGCGCAAATCATAAATACCGGCTTGGGACAAGGCCTTGGCGAGAAAGCCGTTTGATGGGGTGCCATAGAGCTTGTCGATCGCGCCCTGCACCGAGGTGCCGCGCGGGAAGCGCAAGAGGTCGTTGTAGCCCAGCTTAGCCAGCGTTTTGGTGCCATTGACTGCGCCATTGAGTCGGTCGACCATGATGCCGAATTTCGGCTGCGCATTCTCGCTCTCCCGATGCCAAGCGGTGACCATCTTGTAGGCATCAGTCCAGCTCACCCCTTTGGGAAAACCCTTAGGTTGGACATCGGCTGCACTCGCATCGGGTACGAGTTTTTGCAGTTCTGGCAAGAGCAGTGCCCGGGCTTCGGCCTGGCTGGGGGAGCCACTCAGCGACACGGGAATGAAGCCTCTTGCGCCGTCGATTTGCATGGTATTCGGATCCGTTGCCCAATGGCTTCGGGGGATAGTGTGAAATTAGCCCGAATCTTTGCAATAAACATGCCATTGCTGCGTGGCGCGATGGTGTACAGATTTTTTACACGCAACCGGCAAATTCGTGCCGCTTACGTGACGGAGGTGGCAGTTCTTTGCCGCCTATATCAAGCTGTCGCGGATGGCCTCGCGTGGTAGCATCCGCGCTGAATTTTCAGCTCCGGCTCGTGTGCCGAAGCGATGACAGCGATTGGAGAGTGCCATGCAGGTTTTTGTGATTGATCCAGCAACAAAAGAAATCCGTGAAGCGAAGATCACCGATGGTGAGTCAGAAGTGCGTCAGCTGATCGGTTTTGACACCATTGATTTCGATGAGATAGACGATAACGGCGATCGCTTGTATTTTGACGAATCCTGTTTTATCCGGCACGGCGCTGACGTTGGTCGCTTCCGCGTAGATTCTCTAGCGCCGGTGGCCGGCAAGGGCGTGATTGCGGGCGGTGAGCCTGGCGGTAAAGCGATTGCGGGTGCGCAGATTTCTATCGACGCCTTGCGCGGCAGAGTGCAGTTTTTGTGATTGCTTGCGCCGGTAATCTGAAAGACCCCGGCACAGGCTCTTAATGCTCCGCTACCCGCATAGCCAGATGCGCCAGCGCTTCTTCAACCTGATCAACCAATACCAAACACTGGTCACCCGGTTTCAGTAGCGACAAGCCGCGGTCAATCGCGATGAATTCGCCGCGTATTTCTTCGACATGGCTTGCGCGGTCTGCGCCTTGCAGACCTTCGCGTAGCAGACCCAGCACTTCGCCATCGGCACGACCACGCTGACAGGCGTCTTCAAACAGCACGATGTTGTCGAAGGCTGCACCAAGCACGCGCGTTAGTTCGCGTAAATCTTCATCGCGTCGATCGCCTGCACCGCTGATGACCACAGTGCGTTTCATGCCTGGATCGGCGGGTAGTGCGTCAAAGGCAGCGACTAGCGCACGCATGGCATGCGGGTTGTGTCCGTAATCAGCGACCACCGTGGCATCACGGTAGCGCATGAGGTTGAATCGACCCGGTGCATTCTTGCTGTCATTGTGAAAGCTGTTAATGCCACTGACGACGTGCTGCCATTCCATGCCGAGTCCCCAGCAGGCACCAACGGCGGCCAGCGTGTTCTCGATTTGAAATCCCAGCAGTCCGCCTCGCGTGAGAGGCACGTCGGCCAGCGGCATGCGATGTTGCATGGCTCCCTCGGTCACGACGATATCGCCGGCTTCGACAAATACGACGCGGTTGCCGCGCGCACGGTGGGTGACGAGTACGGGATGATGTGCATTCTGTGCAAAGAAAATCACCTTGCCGGGGCAATGCGGTGCCATGCCTGCGACTAGGGGGTCGGCAGCATTCAGTACGGCATAGCCGTTAGGCGCAACGTTTTGCACAATGATTTGCTTAACGCGTGCGACATCCTCGGGCGTGTGTACATGGTTCATGCCGAGATGGTCACCCTCGCCGACATTGGTCACGACGGCGACAGCACATTTATCGAAACCCAAGCCTTCGCGTAGCACACCACCGCGTGCTGTTTCGAGCACTGCTGCCTGCACATGAGGATGCGAGAGCACATTACGCGCACTCTTGGGTCCGCTGCAGTCACCGCTGTCGGTCTGACGGCCATCGACAAACACCCCATCGGTATTGGTCATGCCCACGCACAGACCATTCGCCGTAAGCACGTGCGTAATGAGTCGTGTAGTGGTGGTTTTGCCGTTGACACCCGTCACTGCGATCACCGGGATTCTGCCGTCATCGCCCGGCTCGAACATCAGTTGCATGACGGCTTCACCGATGTTGCGTCCTTTACCGTAGGACGGTGAGAGATGCATACGCAATCCGGGTGCGGCATTGACTTCAACGACGCCGCCATTTTGTTCTTCCAGAGAGCGCATGATGCTTTCGCAGACGATATCGACACCGCAGACATGCAACCCCACCATGGCAGCAGCGTCAATGGCGCGAGCGGCGACTTCGGGATGAACATCATCGGTGACATCGGTGGCGGTGCCGCCCGTGCTCAAGTTGGCGTTATTGCGCAAGATGACGCGCCGGCCTTTTTCGGGTACTGAATCCGGATGCAGATCCTGTGCTGACAGGCAGGTGACGGCGATGTCATCAAAGCGTATTTTGGTCAGCGATGTGGCATGACCGTCGCTGCGACGTGGGTCAGCATTGACAATATCCACCAACTGCCTAACGGAGTTCTCTCCGTCACCGGTTACTTGCGGTGGGTCGCGTCGCGCTGCTGCAATAAGTTTGCTGCCAACGACTAGCAGTCGGTAGTCACTACCGGGGAAAAATTTTTCTACCAGTACAGGGCTTTTGCCGGTCGCTGCATGAAACGCTTTTTCGATTTGCTCGCGTGTTTGAATATTGACCGTCACGCCTTTGCCCTGGCTGCCATTTTGTGGCTTGACCACGACAGGCAAGCCGATGCGCAGCGCCACTTCCCAGGCTTCATCGACGGACTTCACGGGCGCACCGATTGGGACGGGTACGCCAGCGGCATGCAACAGGTGCTTGGTGAGATTTTTGTCTTGTGCGATGGCTTCGGCGACTGCGCTGGTGGAATCGACTTCGGCCGCCTGGATACGGCGCTGTCGGTGGCCCCAGCCAATCTGTACTAGCGAACCGCTGGTCATGCGTCTGAACGGTATGCCACGTGCGACGGCCGCAGTCACAATCGAGCCCGTGCTTGGCCCGAGGCGATTATCTTCATCGAGTTCGCGCAATTCGGCCAGCATGGCTGGCACGTCAGGTGCGTTTGCCTGCGGAGCGATTTGTCCTGTCGATAATTTCAATGCATGTGCGACGATCTCCTGGGACATCTTGAGTGCAAGACGGCCTACGTCTTCTTCGCTGTATTCCACGACCACTTGAAACACGCCGGCGACCGGTGTTAGAGAGGTCAGACTGAAGCTGACCGGGCAACCTGCTTGTGCCTGCAAGGCCAGCAGGGTGGCTTCCAGTACGTGTGCCAGGGTCAGCGGCCCGGTGTAGCCGAGTGCACGCAATTCGCCAATGCCGGGGAAGAGGCTGCGCAGCGTTTCTTCAAAACCGGATATTTTTTCAAGGCCAAGTTCAGTAGCGGCACAGCGCACTTCGATTTCGAGCGCGGTGTAACGGCTCCATAGATTGGGCCCGCGCAGGGCTCTCGTTTGCAGGATTTCCATGCTCAGGCAATCACCAGTTTTTGTGTCTCATCGGTCGCAAAGGTCTCCAGACCCGTGCGTATGGTTGCGTCGTCTAGTCCGAGCGCCCAGGCAGCAGCAATCGCGGGCAGTAGAACCTCGGCCGGTAGGGTACGCGTCGCAGGGCTGACATCGGCGTTCAAGTCGAAGGTGTGCGTGACCGTGCCACCCGTTGCGCATTCAATCTGACCTTCGCGGATGAACACGACGCCTTTGCCAGCCTCGCGGTGGGCCAGCAATGCCGGGTGCTGACCATCTGCGGCATAGAGGATCACATCACCATCGCAAAGTTCGCTCATGGACAACACGGTGTCGTCGGTGGCATTGAGCACGGCGACACCGGTTTCGACCACCACGTCGACCTGGGTGCGTAAAATCTTATAGCGGTGTTCTGGCTCGGTCATGAGTTGCTCATCCAACCCGAGCACTGGCTGACTGTCAGTAACGACACCGACCCAGCAACGGTCATAGGCAAGTCCTTCGGTAAGCAGGGCGATCGGGTCATGCTCGAATACGGCAGCTTCAACATTACGATTGATCAGCAGGCGCTGCCCTGACTCCCAGTGTGCGGCATCGCCGTTTTCGAGACGGCGCGACCCGACGAACAAACCATCACGACAGGCGAGGCCGACTTGAGCACCAGAGAGCTGCATCAGCCAAGCGACCATGCGTGCGACCGGCGTGGTCGCGTCACTTCCGGAGATGCCTACGATGGGTATGCGTCCACGCTGACCCTCGGGAAAGAGGTGGCCGACGATGGCATTGCCAACCGGTTGCGGTACACCTTCCGCCGGACGCAAATGCATGAGCAAGCTGGGACCGGCATTGACCTCGACCACGGCACCCCCTTGAGAATCGAGCGGCTGGCTGATATCGGCGCACACCAGATCGATACCGGCGATATCAAGCCCGACCACCCGAGCGGCTAGCGTGCAGAGATGCGCAATATCCGGATGAATGCGATCGGTGCATTCGATCGCGTGATTGCCATTGGCGGCAATTAGCACGCGACGGCCTGCTTCAGGAACATCACCAGGTATGAGCCCTTGTCGCTGCAGATTCGCTTGAATCACGCTGTTGGTTTTTGGGTGGAGGGTCTCGAGCGGATGAATGTCGGCATTACCACGACGAGGATCACTATTGATTTGCGCATCAACTAGTTGATCGATCGTTGATCGTCCATCGGCGGTAACCCAGGCGCTTTCGCCACGCGCCACCGCAACCACTTGTCCGCCCACCACCAGCACACGATGTTCGTGTCCCATGATGTAGCGCTCTACGATCACATCGATATCTTCGACGACGGCGACGGCATAGGCGGCTTTGATTTCTTCTTCGGTAGAGAGATTGAGCATCACGCCGCGACCGCGGTTGCCGTCGCGTGGCTTGACGACAACGGGTACGCCGATATCTTGCGCCGCTTCCCAGGCTTCTTCGGGGCTATGAACGACATCGCCTTCGGGAATCGGAATGCCGCAGCTTTTCAGTAGCGACTTGGTCATGTGCTTGTTGGCGGCGATACCTTCGGCAATGGCACTCGTTAGATCTGTTTCAGCAGTCCAAATACGTTTTTGCAGCGCGCCGTAGCCGAGCTGAACCAAGCTGCCCTTGTTGAGACGAATATGCGGGATCTTGCGTTGGTTGGCACTGGCTACGATATGCGCGGTGCTTGGCCCAAGATAGTGCTCGTCAATCGCTTTGCGTATCTTGGCCAGCTCGGGCTCGATGTCGAAGGACTGGCGATTAATCACGGCATGCAGCAGCGCCAGACCGGCGTCGAGTGCAATACGGCCTACCGTTTCATCGGGTACGCGAAATACCATGCGGTAGGTGCCAGATTTGGTGGTTTCGCGTGTTTGGCCGAAGCCGGCTTCCATGCCGGACAGTTCGAGTAATTCGATGATGATGTGTTCAAGGATGTGGCCCATCCAAGTACCTTCGCGCAGCCGCTGCTCGAAGCCGTAGGCGACGCCCGGGCTGCAGTGATGGGCTGCGACCTGAGGCAGCACCGTCAGAAGGCGGTCGACAAAGCCAGGCTGCTTGTTGCTGGGCCAGTTTTCCAGTTCGCCGAGATTCAGCCATGCTTCCAGAACCGAGCGGTAGGTCCACATGTTGGGACCGCGCAGGTAGGTGACCCGGAGGATATCGATTTCCAGTGGGCCTTCAGGCATGTGGGAGTCAGCGGCAGGTAGGGTCATGTCAAATTAAAACGGCGTAAAAGGGTAATATGGCGACCAAGTTGGACGAGTCAGGCGGATTGCGCGACAATTCGTGTTGATTTCCGCGGCCAAGCGGCATCACCCACAGAGACCCAAACCAAAAACATATTGCATCGCCCACCCGACTTCTTCATTCATGTCTTCCAGTTTACCGTCATCCAACCCGACCGGCGCCTTGTCTCAGGACAGTCAGTCGGTTGCACTGAACAGACCCTTGCCGCCTTTGCATGAAGGGGAGCAGGTTCTGGCTACGTTGGAACCCGATCTTGATTCGGCTTTGCGGTTTGCCGTCAGCAGAGTTCTGCTGACGACGGATCGAATGATAAGCGATTCGGATGGACACGGGTGGGTCAGCTGGCCGCTGACAAGTGACTTGAGTCTGCATCACACGGACCATGCAGGTGTGGCAACGCTGGCTTTGCATAATGCACAGTCTTGTCTTGCGCGCTGGCGTTTCACGCTGGAGCAGGAGGTCGGTGCCATACGCCTGATGCAGCAGTTTGAGCGCGTGCAGATCACCCGCGCCGGCCAGACCCTGACCTCCGATGAAGCGGCAGCCCGTTGCCCCAGCTGCCAATCCGCCTTGCCCGAGGAGAGTGAGGAATGTCCAGTTTGTCATCGCGAGCTTTTGCAGCCTGTCTCTACCTGGGTATTGTTCCGCCTCTGGCGTTTCGCCAAACCCTATCGTTTGCAGCTGCTGCTCGGTTTTTTCCTGACCTTGGCCGCAACTGCCGCTACGCTGGTGCCACCGTATCTGTCGATGCCCTTGATGGACGAGATCCTGATACCCACGCACACGGGTGCAGAGATCGACACGCACGACGTGATGATTTATCTGTCCGGATTGCTGATTGCCGCATTGACCGCGTGGGGGCTGGGCTGGTGGCGCACTTATTTGTTAGCGCTCGTGTCGGAGCGTATCGGCGCACATTTGCGTACCGCCACTTTCGATCATCTGATGACACTGTCGCTTGAATATTTCGGTGCCAAGCGTACCGGCGATTTGATTGCGCGTATCGGTAATGAATCTGATCGCATCTGCGTTTTCCTGTCGCTGCACGCGCTTGATTTCGCCACCGATGTGCTGCTGCTCGTCATGACGGCAGTGATTCTTTTTACGATCAATCCTTGGCTTACGGTAGTGACCCTGCTGCCATTGCCCCTGATCGTTTGGATGATTCACTCGGTGCGTGATCGTTTGCGAACCGGCTTTGAAAAGATCGACCGTATCTGGGGTGATGTCACGAATGTGCTGGCCGATACGATTCCCGGTATTCGCGTGGTCAAGGCTTTTGCTCAGGAGTCGCGCGAGTCGCAGCGGTTTCGCGATGCGAACATGCACAATCTTGCGGTGAATGACAAACTTAATCGTACCTGGAGCTTGTTTGCACCCACGGTCACCATGCTCACTGAAGTTGGTTTGCTGGTGGTCTGGGGTTTTGGCATCTGGCTGGTGATGCGTCACGGGGTGACGGTAGGTGTGTTGGTGGCGTTTATTGCCTATATCGGCCGCTTCTACGGCAGACTCGACTCCATGAGTCGCATCGTGTCGCACACGCAAAAAGCGGCTGCGGGCGCCAAGCGGATTTTCGATATCCTGGATCATAAGTCCAGCGTGCCCGAGCCCAGCAATCCTTTGCCGGTACCAGCGAAGCAGGGCGTGATCTCGCTGCGTGAAGTTGGCTTCAGACACGGCAGTCGCCGCATTCTTAAGGGTGTGAACTTCGATATTCGTCCCGGCGAAATGATTGGTCTGGTCGGTCACAGTGGCTCGGGCAAGAGTACGCTGATGAATCTGATCTGTCGCTTCTATGACGTCTCTGATGGCGCGATCATGATGGACGGTACGGATATCCGTCGTTACTCAGTGGCAGATTACCGACAGCACATCGGTCTTGTGTTGCAGGAGCCGTTTCTGTTTCATGGCACGATTGCCGAGAATATTGCCTACGGCAAGCCGAATGCGACTCGAGCCGATGTGGTGGCTGCTGCCCGCGCTGCGCACGCACATGAGTTTATTCTTCGACTTCGTCACGGCTATGATTCCATTGTCGGCGAGCGAGGTCAGGGCTTGTCGGGTGGCGAACGTCAGCGTATTTCCATTGCACGCGCCTTGCTCATTAATCCACGCATTCTGATGCTGGACGAGGCAACGTCAAGTGTGGACACCGAAACCGAAAAAGAAATTCAGAAAGCATTGGATAACTTGGTGCAGGGACGCACGACGATTGCAATCGCACACCGCCTGTCCACACTGCGTCGCGCCGACCGACTGATCGTGCTGGAGCGTGGCGAAGTCGTCGAGCTGGGCTCGCATGAAGAACTGATGGCCGAGCGTGGTGCGTATTGGCGGCTCTATGAAGCACAGGCGCGCAATGTCGATACTGAAGACCAAGATCCACCGCGTGTTCACATTCCGCTGGCGCGGGTGGTGTCATGAACGAGGTAAGCAACGTGATCGACGTGACTGATGAGACCAGTGGTAAGCAGTTTCAGCCGGCGCAACACCGTCTCTGGCGCGATACCTTCGGACGTTTGGTATTCACCGATGAGCATGGTGAATCGCATGAAGGTATCGTGCCTGCGCAGCCTTTTCCTATCGAGGCGCCGGGCGAGAACGTGTCACTGCTCGACAGCGAGGGACACGAACTGGCTTTTGTCGCAAACATTTCGGAACTCGATGCTGATAGTCGGAAGCTCTTGATGGAAGAGATTGCGCAGCGAGACTTCATTCCTGTCATCGATAGATTGATTTCGGTGTCCACATTCGCGACCCCCAGTACATGGCAGGTGCGCACTGATCGGGGTCTCACCAGTTTTGTTCTCAAGGGCGAGGAAGATATTCGTCGCTTGCGGGGCACCGGGCTGTTGATTACGGACAGCCATGGCGTGACCTACCGCATCGAAGACATGCGCGTGATGGATCGTCACACTCGCCGGTTGCTGGACCGTTTCCTCTGATCGGCTTCACAGGGCAGCAGCCTGCTCGGACGTCGGTCCGATGCCATGAATTTCACCATCTTTGGTCCGGTCTCTGCTATCACTGCTGACGATCATTCAGGTTCAGCTTCCCCTTCCCCAGAGCCGCAAAATCGCAGCCACAAAAAGCCCAGCACACCCGCCATCAGCGACGCAGCAAATACCGACATTTTGGAAGCATTGATCAATTCCGGTTGGTCGGCAAAGGCCAGGTTGGTGATGAAGATCGACATCGTAAATCCTATGCCGCCCAGCATGCCCGCACCGATCACATGACGCCAGCGTAGATCCGATGGGAGGCTGCAGATGCCCAGCATGACGGCGATAACCGACAGCAGCACCACACCCACGGGTTTGCCAATGACCAATCCGCTGATGACACCGATGCCATTGGGGCCACTCAAATTCTCCAGCCAGCCAGCACCGATCACGATGCCGGTGTTTGCCAGCGCAAAAATCGGCAGCACCAAAAATGCAACCGGCTTGTGCAATCTGTTTTCAAGATAATGGGACGGCGAGTACTCGGCATCGCTTCTTTTCCAGAAGGGTATGGCAAACGCGAGCATGACCCCCGCAACGGTGGCATGCACGCCCGACATGAGCATCAGCGCCCACATCAACACGCCACCTGCTACGTACACCGGTAATGAATCGATGCGCCAGAAGCGGTTCAGACTGAGCAGCAATACCCAGACCGCCAGGCTCCCGGCCAGATAATGCAGTGCGACGGTATCGGTGTAGAACAAGGCGATCATGATGATGGCGCCCAGATCGTCGATCACCGCAAAAGCCACGACAAAAACTTTAAGCGACGCAGGAATTCGCGCACCCAGCAGCGCGAGTGCGCCCAGTGCAAAGGCGATATCGGTTGCCATCGGTATGCCGACACCGGGCTGAGAGGGGAGTCCAGCATTGAATCCGTAATGCAGCAAAGCAGGCACAAGCATGCCGCCAATCGCAGCGAAGATGGGGAGCAGTGCGTTACGCAGAATCGATAACTCACCTACATACAATTCGCGTTCAAGTTCAAGGCCGATCATCAGGAAAAAAATCGCCATCAGACCATCATTGATCCAGTGCTCCAGTGTCACCCCTGCAAACTTCGTTTGCCAGAAACCGAGATATTGCGGGCCCATCGTTGAGTTGGTCAGTGCCACACTGATGGCTGTAGCGATCAGGAGCAGCAGACCGCCAGCTTTTTCGGATTCGAAAAAGCGATTGAACGTGTCGGTGAGCAGGCGGGTGGGCACGAGCGGTTCTTAATGAGAATTATCGGAGCCATCAGCGATGGCGTTTTCAGGATTCATGAAAATCGGACGGCCATCGGGCGTGTTGAGCGGGATCAGTACTTCCTTGCCACCTTGATCGCGTAGCAAGGCACACAGGGTGTGACTGGACCGCATTTCGCCTTCTAGTTGAACTTCAATATCTGCGATCACGAGTTCGACTCCGGACAAAATTTGTTTGACTTTCATGAGTTTTCCTTAAAAGAGTTAGCGCTGGAATGGAGGCGACAGGGAATATAGTCATTTTCATGACGTCATGCATAGGGCGAATATAATCCACGCGTGCCGAATTTTCATTTTACTTTGCTGCGCTGGCCCTTGCCCGCCCTGATGGCTTGGGGCGGTAGCTGGCTTTGCTATGGCTTGCTCGAAAAGTCGGGCATGACAACTTGGCTGGCTTTGAGCCTGGCTACAGTATTGGGCGTGCTGCTGAGCGTGTTTGCCGGGACATTCTGGCGACGTGTCGCGGTGGCTGCGGGCTTTCCACTCTCGCTGCTGTTATCGGGCGCGGTTAGCCTGCCTGCCTGGGCGTGGCTGCTGCCGTTAGTGATCGTGGCGCTGGTGTATCCGATGAATGCCTGGCGCGATGCACCCTTGTTTCCGACACCGGCCGAGGCACTGATGGGGATGGCGACCTCTGCGCCACTGAAACCGGGCGCGTCCATTCTCGATGCGGGCTGTGGTTTGGGGCATGGCTTGCGCGCATTGCGATCTGCCTACCCAGAGGCCACGCTGCACGGTATTGAATGGAGCTGGCCATTGCGCGCACTAACAGCATTGCTTTGCCCTTGGGCGAAGATACGACAAGGCGATATGTGGGGTGCAGATTGGTCAATGCATGACATGGTGTATTTGTTTCAGCGACCGGAAACCATGCCGCGTGCAGTAGAAAAAGCAGTGGCCGAGCTACGGCCCGGCGCATGGCTGGCCAGCCTCGAATTTCCTGCAGAAGATTTACAAGCCACGGCCGTGCTTCGCACCGTGGAAGGTAAGCCGGTGTGGTTGTATCGCGTGCCGTTTCAGCGAATGCACTAGCCCGACCAACACGCGATTCACCCTCAGGTTTTTCTCAAGCTGCCTTCGTCATATTTCGATTTTCGTTCCCAGCTCCACCACCCGGTTCGGCGGAATGCGGAAGAAGTCCGATGGCTTCGCTGCGTTTTGCATCATCCAGGCAAACAAACGTTCGCGCCACAAGGCCATGCCCGGCAGATTACTGGGAACGATGGTGTCGCGCGCAAGGAAGAAAGACGTATCTGACAATTCCAGCGCAAGACCATGCTGCTGTTCGAGTAGCTTCAGCACGGTATTGATGTCCGGTGTCTCCTTGAAACCATGCACTGCGCGCACTACGTAGATGTTGCTGCCCAATTCAGTGACGGTCAGGCGCTCTTCATCACGCACATAAGGTACGTCCCAGATGGAGAGTTTCAGGAATATGACGCGCTCGTGCAGAAC
>JAIXYM010000063.1 GCA_027490255.1 Oxalobacteraceae bacterium
GCGCATCGCTGAAAGCAGAAATCGATCGTAATGAGCGCGCGCTTCTCGAACATCAGCAAACTCTGGCCTCAGACAAAGTACGAATGCTATGTGATGCGCAGCGGGCTATCTTGCATTCGCATGCCGCGTGGTTCGACACACGTATTTACGATGGCCATATCGTCGAGGGTCATGGCGATTTGCGTGCCGAGCATGTCTGCATCACTGGGGAGATCACGGTGATTGATTGCCTTGAATTTTCGCGCGAGCTTCGTACGCTGGATGTGGCTGACGAAATCGCGTTTCTGGCGCTGGACTGTGAACGATTGCGAGCACCTGCACTGGCCGATGTGCTGCTCCGTCGCTATTACGCGCTTTCACAGGACACCCCGCCCGCTGGACTGGTGCATTTCTATCAGTCGCTGCGCGCAGGCATACGCGCACGTATCGCGATACGGCACTTGGACGAAATCGTTTGCAGCCAACCGGCCCTGTGGACACAACGCGCGAGGCAGTGGTTAGCGCTCGCGCAGCAGCATCAGGACTGCATCAGCTCGACGATGGATCCACCTTCGTGAGACCGACGAATAGCTTCGCCGAGCATTACGGCACAACTCACCACATCGAGCTTGGTCTCAAGCGGCGTATTTTCAAGCCCTGCGATTGCAACGCTGTCACTGACAAAAATCCGATCAATCGGCCCTGCACCTAACCGCTGCAACGCATCGACATTAAAAAGTCCATGGGCCGCAGCCGCCCACACGCTAGCGGCGCCATGCGCGCGACAGGCGGCTGCGGCGCGTAACAATGTCTGACCACTGCTGATCAAGTCATCAAACAGCAGCACCTGACGTCCCTTAACATCCCCCACCAGCAGCTCGCCGCTCAGCGCTCCCTCACTGCGATATTTTTCAACGAAGCCCATACTCACGGGGCGACCCAGTGCTTGCGACAGCCGATCGCGAAACAGTGCCGCGCGTTTTACACCGCCTGCATCGGGCGACACCACCGCCACGTCAACGGGGCTGGGCTTGTCGGCGATTTGGTCTGTAATTTTGCCGGCGATTTGATCTGCAATATGTCGCGCAAACAATCCCGCACTATCCAGCTGCTCAGTAGGGCAACGAAAGGCATTCTGAAATGCTGCCGGGTTGTGTACTTCCAAGGCCAGCAAGGCATCAGTACCCATCGCCTCGAAAAGTTGCGCGACATAGCGCATCGTGACCGGATCACGCGGTTTGGTTTTTCGATCTTTACGCGCATAAGCCAAATAAGGCACGACCGCGCTTACGCGAGACGCCGACGCATCTTTGAGTGTCGCAATAAAAAACAATAGACGATTGAGCTTGTCATTGGTAGTGTGCGACGCATCGCCGTGCAATGCGTGCAGCACATAACAAGAACGTCCACGAACATTTTGTAAGGGCCGCGACTTGTGCTCGCCATCTTCGAAATCGCGCTCTTCATGCGCAGCCAGAGAGATGCCGAGATGCAGCGCAATCTTTGCGCCTAGCGGCTCACTACCATGCAATGCAAAAAGCAACGGGGGTTCGAGTGCCACGCAAGGTGTCCGATGAAAAGAGAATTCATCATCTTCTAGCGTGCAGGTATGGCGGTATTGCGGCAGGTTGAAGCGGGAGACGTTCAGCGTTGGCTATCGTCCCGGATTCGCTCGGGATTGTGTTTGATCGGAGCCACATTCCGGTCTGGACTTGCCCAGAAATTGCAAGGTAAACTATGCGCATTACTCCATGTGCACAGAGATTCAATGTCCACCTCACGCACCACTCGACGACCCCACCCCGACCTGCCGGGCAAGCGCGCGATCAACCTCAGCCTGAGTACCGATGTGCTGGAGACCGCCAGACAATTGGGCATCAACATATCCCAAGTATGTGACAAGCACCTTCGCGAGGTAGTGCGACTTGAACTGGAAAATAAATGGCGCGAGGAACACGCGGATTTTATCGCGGCCTACAATGCCGCGATCGACGCTGAAAGCTTACCGCTGGAAGAGTGGAAAAACTTCTGATGGCACGTTTCGATGTCTATGCCAACCCAGGTAGTCAGGCCGACACAACTCCCTACCTGCTTGATGTACAAAGCAATCTTCTCGATGACCTCGAGAGCCGAGTAGTGATTCCTTTACGTAGCCTAAAGCACTTTCCGAAGGTCAAATTATCGTCACACTTGACACCCGTGTTCACCATCAAAGGACACGAATACCTCCTGGAGACACCTAAAATGGGTGCCGTGCCAGTGCGCATTTTAAAAAAACCGATAATCTCGCTAGCAAGTCAGCAGTCAAAGATTACCGCAGCCCTGGATTTCCTATTTCACGGTTATTGAATATGCAGCCCGACTTCATGGAGAATCGGGCATTCATGCCGTGCAGCGAGTAGCAAGAGGAAGGGCTTGTTTCAACTGCAAGCTCAGCATGCAAAATCAGCCTCTTCGTAAAGTACCACCTCAGATTGCCGTGATGAACCTCACAGCACCTGACAAACTTCAGCAAACCCCAATCGCGGCAGCCGCTCCATCACTTTCGCTGAATCGCCATAGCCCAGCGAACACAGAAAATTCGATTTCACGCTACCGCTGCTAAAGAAGGTCTTGTCGACAAGCGCATTATCGAATCCCGACATGGGGCCGCAATCGAGTCCGATCGCGCGCGCTGCCATGATTAAATAAGCGCCCTGCAGCGAGCCATTACGAAAAGCGAAGCTCTCACGTGCTGCGCGCTTTTCATCGATGTTAAACATCCCGGCGAAATCAGGATTGTAATGGATCGGCCTTAAATGCATCCGAAGACTCCAAGCCCCCACACAGAGAAGACAGGTGGAGGGATGATTCAGAATTAGCGGGAACACCGCGCTTGGCTCGCAAAAACTCGGCAAAATCGAGCACTTCGTTCAGCAGGGGCTCTGGCAGGGACCGCGTGACTTCCCAAAGTTTTTCAGCTGTAGTGAGCATACTGACTCCTCAGTAAAACTGCATGGTACAAGAATAAAGGCTTACCGTGCCACCCCCACCCCCACGTCGAATCCATTGAATGGCTCCACCGAGGAAAAGAGATCTCATCATCTTCCAGCTGGCGCGCATCACGATATGGCGCAGGTTGAAGTGGGCGTTGGTCAGCTTTGGCTAGCGTCGATGCTGCGCTGGGAATTGTGTGTGATCTTGGCTGCATTCCGGCCTTGCCCTCCCCAGAAAATGCAGCCGTCAGGACCTCCTCCGAGGAAGCGGATGTAAAGTCTAATAAATTATGCATAAACACGATATAGCTCAGTTAAAGCACAATTTTTTATACTTTGCTAAAAACTATCGGCTAAAAAATAGGCTGCTGTGAACCAGACCAGAAGCGATACCTCCAGCCTACTGCCGCCGATAAACCCTGTCTTGAGCTGCACCAGCGAGCCGCTGCGCCTCCACCGCTTGCAACAAACCACGCTCCAACAAAACCAATTTCAGCACTGAAATTGTTCAACGCCTCCCAAGATCCAATACGACTACCCAAAAAAAGCGCCCACCTCCCTTCGGAGGTGAGCGCTGAATGAACTGCTGCGCAAAGAAAAACTATTTACATCGTCTTCCAGTCCCCCGCCTTCTCAAAAGCGTTACCTGCCTGGTAGATAGTCGCTTCATCAAAGTGCTTACCAACCAGCATCAAGCCGATCGGTAAACCATCGACGAGGCCACAAGGTACGGTGAGCGCCGGATGATGCGAAATATCAAAGGGGCAGGTATTGCCAATCTGCTCCAGCGCACGCGCAAAATATTCCTCGCGGCTCGCATCAGCCGGTGGCAGCTTGGTCGCTTTCATGGGCATGGTCGGCAATAGCAGCAAATCATATTTGGCAAGCGCTGCATCATAAGCCGCTGTCAGACGACGCGTAACGTTCATCGCTTTGCCGTAGTAATGGCTGCCGTGGTGTTTTTTGATATAGGTGCCGAGCACCGTCATCACCTTCGTTGTCTCGGACAGCTCATTGGCACGTAAATTCCATCCATGCAGCTTGTCAATTAGGCTGGTGACGTACAAATCAGGGCGAGACAAGCCATAGCCATCACCAAACATCATCGTTTGCGCAATGCCCTCTACACCGATCGGCGTCCACAGCGCAGGTCCGATCAGGTGCTCGGGAATGGAAATCTCTTCTACAGTCGCCCCCAACTTGGCGAGCAGCTCGGCAGCTTTTCTGACTTTGGCATCTGACGCAGCTTCGGATTCGGGGCGACCAAATCCTTCCTTGAGAATACCGATACGCATGCCCTTAACGCCCGCATCAAGCTTTTTCGTATAGTTCAAATCCGGAGCTGGGCCATACTGACGTGGATCATAGCCATCATGTCCCGCAATTACCTCGAGCATGAGCGCATTGTCAGCGACGGTTCGAGTCATTGGGCCGGTGTGATCAACATAAATCTCAATCGGCATGATGCCCGTGTAAGGCACTAGTCCATGGGTAGCTTTCATGCCAACGATACCGGACCACGAAGCTGGCATACGGATTGAGCCGCCCTGATCACCACCAATACCCAGATCAGCCTCGCCGAGTGCGACGGCCACTGCAGTACCTGATGATGATCCTCCTGCGGAGTAGCCCATCTTCAGAGGGTTGTGAACCGGACCTTTTGCACCGGTATGACTACCAGCCGAAATGCAATACGACTCGCAATGCGTCTTGCCAACAATCTCGGCACCGGCATCGAGCAGACGGCTGACCACTGTCGCATCGATTTCCGGCACATAACCTTCAAGGATCGAGCAGCCATTCATCATCGGCACACCAGCGACCATCACGTTATCTTTGACCGCAACCCGCTTGCCTTGCAGTCGTCCTGTGCTTGCACCCTTGATCGAGGTTTTTACATACCAGGCGTTCTGCTTGTTATCTTCAGGCGCAGGAAAATGACCCGGTGTGCGAGGATATTTCACATCCGGCAATTCATCGGCCATGTGATCAACCATGTTATAGGCGGCGATGCTACCCGCCATCAGACCCTGATATGACTTGATATCGTCCTCGGTCAAAGCCAGGCCGACCTCCTCAGCTGCGGCACGGACTTGTTCTGCGGTGGGTTGTTGGACTGCCATCGGATCCTCCTGATTTTTTTAGTTTAAGAAAGTGCTGCCAGGTAAAGGGTTTCTATATTCAATGCTCGCCAATGGCGCTTCAAGGTGAAAGCAGACGTTCAAGTTCAGGGTCATCGCGTATCGCAGCAGATTCCCCTGAAAGTGCGATGTGGCCACGATCCATCACATAGCAGTGCTGTGAAATACTCAAGGCCATCTTGACATTCTGCTCAACGATCACGACCGCGATATCTTGCGCAAGCTCGCGCAGCCGCTCGGTGATTTCCTCGATCACGCCATGCCATACACCTTCGGTGGGTTCATCGAGCAACAGCAGGCTGGGACGGCCGAGCAATGCGCGACTGATGGCCAACATCTTTCGCTCACCACCTGACAATGTGCCAGCGGCTTGTGACATACGCTGCCCCAGTCTTGGAAAGAGCGCGACCATCTCTTCAATCGCCTGATCGCTGTTGGATTCGCGCAAGGCACCCACCTGAAGATTTTCTCTGACCGTCAAACGCGCAAATATCCCGTGGTCTTGCGGCACATAGCCCAAACCCCGGGAAGCACGCTGCTCTATTGCAGCGGTATCGATACTCTCGCCATCAAACGAAAGACTGCCTCGCTGCGCAAGCAATTCACCCGCAATCGTTTTTAGCAGTGTCGTCTTACCAGCACCATTTCGCCCAAGAATTGCAACACCACCCACGGCAGGTATCGACAATGAAACATCGAACAAGGCCTGGCTATGACCGTAGTAGGTGCAGAGATTGTTAGCGACCAGAAGCGGTGAATTAGACATGGGCGAGATAAACCTCTTTGACACGGGCATCATTTTGTACATCCTGCGTGCGCCCTGAAGCAATAATCTGTCCCTGATCCAGTACCGTCAGAGAATCACAAATATCCTTAATGAAATCGAGATCGTGCTCAACGATCAGCAAGGAGCATTGCGCTTTGATCGGCTGCAATAGCTCACCCGTTGCACGACGCTCCTGTGGACTCATACCGGCAGTGGGCTCATCGAGCAGCAGCAGTCTGGGTTTGAGCGCCAATGCCATCGCAATTTCCAGCCATTGCTGCTGACCATGCGAAAGCTCTCCCGCCAAATCGTATTGACGTTCTCTAAGGCGGAAACGATCCAGATAATGAATAACTTCCGCATGCAAACTGTCGCGAGAACTTGAGCGCAGCAATCCCCAGATGGACTGATGTGCCTGCAATGCAATGAGCATGTTGTCGTAGACGGCGATCTCGGGAAGTATCGCCGTGATTTGAAACTTGAGACTCAGACCCGCGCGCGAGCGCTCTTGCGGTGTGAGCATGGTGATGTCTTTGCCTGCCAGATGAATTGTGCCAGCAGTGGGAATCTCGGCACCCGCGAGACACTTGAGCAAAGTACTTTTACCGGAACCATTCGGGCCAATCAGACCATGAAACTCGTGATCATCGACGACCATGTCAGCTGATGACAGGGCGGTCAATGTCCCATAAATTTTCGATACACCACGGACTTGCAGCAGGCTCATGATCGAACCCCTGTGTCAGTTTTGTCTTTCGCCGCACTATCGTCTTTTTTACCGAAAAAGAAATTACGACTTCGATCGCGCATCACGAAGCCCATGAGACCAGTTGGACGGAACAGCACGGTCGCCAACAACAACAAGCCCAACAGGATGGGCCAACCGGTCTCGAGAAAATTTTTGACAGTTGGGCCAAAAAACTCGACCTGCGGCAAAAGAAAGTTCATCAGATCAAGTACCGTCACACCAATGATGGCGCCCACCAAGGTACCCACGCCGCCAAACAGCACATACAGCACTGCTTGCGTCGATAGAACCGGACCAAGTTGACCGGGACCGACAAAACCTTCATGAAAAGCGAACAGTGCACCAGAGATACCCGCAATCATGCCGGCGAGAGAAAAAATCACGGCCTTGAACGTTTGAACGTTATAGCCCAGAAATGAAATACGGCTTTCTTGCTGTCGAATACCCGCCAACACCAGACCAAATTGCGATCTGACCAGCCATCGACAGGTCAGATAAATCACAATCAGTATGGACAGCGCCATGTAGCAAAACAGAATGCCCTCTTCAATTTCCAACTCGCCTGCCGTCAGGCGAGCCAGTGAAGAAATGCCATTCTGTCCGCCCACATACGACCAGCCACGCGCCAAGCGCTCGATCACATACGAGCCAGTCATTGTGCCAAGCGCCACGAAAGCCAGAGAAGGAATGCGCTTACCTAAAATGACAAGCAGCGCCATCAAGAAGGCAAGCAGTAGCCCGATCGCAGCGGCCACCGGTAACAACACAAACACAGAACTGACACCTGTCTTTTGCGAGAGCAAGGCGACCGAATAACCTGCGACACCGAAAAAAAGCGCCTGACCAAAACTCATAATGCCGGCATAACCCCAGACAAGGTCAAAGGAAATCGCCAGCAGCGCGAGTATGAAAATCTTGGTAATGAAAAGAACCCAAAAACTATCAAGAAACGGCGGCAAAACCAATGCCAGCAGCAGTAGTGCTATCTCGATGACCATCAGAACGTTGATCGTAGTTGAGCGAACTTCTTGCATGGCATAAGGCTCTTGATTGGGAATTTATAAGGAGGGCAAGCCCGCAAGCCTGCCCTCCGGCTAGCACAACTCAGTTATGCGCACTCTCCCGGCGCCACCATCTTGCTTGATTCGACGACCTTGTACTGACCACCTTTGGAGACGGCGATGTACATGTTCATCTTCAGGTGACGCGTGCCTGGCACCATTTCGCAACCGCCACCAGGACCATCGCTCAGTTTTGCATGATCGAGTGCCGCTGCCACTGCGTCACGCTTGACGCTCTTGGCTTCTTTGACGGCTTCGGCCCAGAGCATCAGACCACGCCACATGCCGGTTGCACCACCACCAGCGCAGAAACGCGACTTGTCACCAAACTTCGCCTTGTAGTTATTGAAGATCTTGGCGCCCATCGGATCATTAATGGCCGAGAAATAGTCGAGGCACGTTGCCAAGCCTTCAATCTCATTGGCAGGCGTGATGCCGAGCGCGTTTTCGTCGTAATACACGCAGGCCAAACGACCACCTTTTTTACCGAACCCGGCTTCATGCAATTGCTTGAAGAGCGCGCCCACACCGGGGGGAATGGTGGTGTTGAATACCACATTCACGCCCGAGGTCATGATCTTGTTGACCGTTGCGCTGTACTCGGTGTGATCAACCGGGAAGTACTCTTCGCCGATGACTTCACCGCCATGCTTCTTGATGACTTTCTTGGCGTATTCGTTAAGGGTGTGCGGCCACACATAGTCAGCCGAGGGCAGGTAAAACTTCTTGCCGCCATTCTTGATCAGCCATGGAATGAAGGTGTCGCACTGCTGCGCCGGTGATGGCCCGGTGCAGAACAGATTGGGCGTACATTCCTTGCCTTCGTACAGCTGCGGGTAGATGTACAAAGTCTTGCCGCGGTTAACGATGGTGTCCTTGATCGCATTACGCATGGAGCTGGTAATGCCACCAAACACGACATCCACCTTGTCCTGCGTGACCAGTTTACGAACCTTGGTCACGGCCAATTGCTCATTGGTCGCGGTATCTTCAAGAATCATTTGCAGCGGACGGCCGAGCAGACCACCACCCTTGTTGATTTCCTCGATAACCATCTTGGCGACGTTCGCGTTCGGAATGCCACCCCAGCTGATCGGACCCGTGAGGTCTGTCGCAATACCGACCTTGATCGGGTCAGCCGCCCAAACGCCTTTGGGCTGCAAAAGATAACTGCCACCGCCGAGGGCAACCAGACCAGCCATCAGACTTGTGCGCTGTGCAAATAAACGCCGCGAGTAAGACTCGAGGTGATCGTTGTGTTTCTTATCGCTCATTTGACTAACTCCTCCGTTTAGAAAGCAGGCCATCAGGCCGGATTTTCACTACCATTATGGCAATGACAAACACCATTACATCTGCCACCACAGGCTTGATGACCCAAGGTAAGGCAGCACTTATTGACCCAACTAGGGTCGATCCTGCAACTGATCCTTGCAACCCACCGACGCCACCAAGCATGACGGCTAAAAATGCTTTAATCAGGAAGGTCACGCCCATATCGGCGTTCAGGGGATACAAAGGCACCATCAATGCGCCGGCAAGACCTGCCAGCGCGGCACCAAAAGCGAAGGTCGCGGAATACACGCGATTGACCGCCACACCGGAGGCGCGGGCGAGCATGGGATTTTCCAGCGCAGCGCGGACTTTGAGCCCGAAATTTGTTTTTTTGAATAATATCCAGCAGCCCAGTAGCACCAATAACGTGACCACGATCACGACCGTGCGCCACTTGGAAATAGAAAGGTCCCCAAACAAAATGGGGCCATCGAGCGGCGCCACTACGGTATAGAACTGACCGCCGAGCGCCGTGCGGACTGCCTCTCTGATGACCAAGCCAATCGCATAGGTGCCTAGCATGGCGACCACCGGTGTCGCATAGAAGCGCCGGATCGCGAAGCGTTCAAGGAATAGGCCGACCACACCCACGATAATGGGCGCGCACACCATACCCATCCACGGCGGCACCCCTGCTCTGTCGAGAAAAAATACGCTATAGGCACCCAGCAGGAGAAACTCACCGTGGGCAAAATTGAAGATCCCCATCATGCTGGCGATGACGCCCAAACCGAGCACAATGATGACGAATACGGCCGTGTATGCCAGCAGGTCAAACAAAAACGGCAAAATCGAATTCATCCGGCTTTGGCTCCAATCAATGCTGGAAATCAAACTCGTAAGACCGATACTGCATTTGACGCAACTACGCTCGCCGTGAGGAACCTCTGGCGTGCTGACACTTTTCTAATAAGCTAAAGTTACTCTATCACAATTATTTTCCCAGGCTGACGAATAACCCTAGCGCCGGGAAGCCCGATTGGCCAGCTCGACCAAAGCCCCTCCCCACCATACCCGCGCAAGCACGTAAGGGTGGGCGGCAAGCGGATTAAACAAGACAGCTACGAGTGCTTGAAAAGCTGCATCGGGCACTGAACGATGATGCCCATCTGAATGCTGTTGATTGAATGCTCGACACGGCGCCCATCGTCCGTCAACAAATGCGTTACGATTCCGGCTGGCACGGAGTGTTCCGATGCTTCTTTGACAATTTCGAGCCTGTACGCTCAGCCTGCCGAGGCCGTCGCGGCACTCGATCACAACGTATTTAAGGGAGTTTATCCATGGGGTTGTTTGATATGTTCAAAGGCGCGGCACCCGCGCTGACACCAAAACTGGTTCTTGCAGTGGGCTTGCTGCACATGATTCATGCCGATGGCGAGGTCGAGGCAGAAGAAATCGGACAAGTCCTGCAGGCGCTGGGCAACGACAAGGCCTTGTTCGACGATGCGGGTAAATACGCAAAATCCAAAGATGTCGATGCGTTTCTGGCTGAGTCAGCGGCTTTGCTGAATGAAGATCAGAAGCTTTGCGTCTTGCTCAACCTGTATGACTCGCTGCTCTCGGACGGTGTGGCAGCGCCTCAGGAACAGGCACTGCTGAATCGTTTCATGACGGCTTACGGGGTCAGCGAAGCGACCCTGCAGCCTTATGCGCTCGGCATCTCTGTCAAGAACAACCGAAAAATACTCGGATAAACCTCACAGCAGCTGACAGGCTTCACCGAATGTCAGCCGCGGCAAGCGATCCATCACCTTCGATGGATCGCCGTAGCCCAGCGAACACAGAAAATTCGATTTCACGCTGCCGCTGCCAAAGAAGGTCTTGTCGACAAGCGCATTGTCGAATCCCGACATGGGGCCGCAATCGAGTCCGATCGCGCGCGCTGCCATGATCAAATAAGCGCCCTGCAGCGAGCCATTGCGAAAAGCGAAGCTCTCACGTGCTGCGCGTTTTTCATCGCTGTTAAACATCGCGGCGAAATCAGGATTGTGCGGAAATGTCTTGTGCAGCAGCGTATGAAAGTCCGTGTCATGCGCAATGATGGCAACCACCGGCGCACTCATGGTCTTGTCCACATTACCCGGCGAGAGCGCTGGCCGCAGACGCTCTTTGGCTTCAGCTGTCCGCAAAAACACCAGGCGGGCCGGCTGGCTATTGGCCGAGGTTGGGCAAAATTTCATTAACTCATAGAGATCGTGGAGCTGTTGATCGCTAACGGGCCTATCGGTCCAGCCGTTTTGGCTGCGGGCTTCAGTAAACAAGGTACTAACGGCGGTGCTATCGATCACGGTGTGCATGGAACCTCCAAAAAGAAGGCGACAGTGTAACGCCTGCAAACCATAAGCCGCCAGAATTACGGCCCTACCGGGTCTGCCTGTGTTCCGGTGTTCCGGAAGTCATTCCAACGGGCTCTCGTAACTGGACCTTGAAACTAGGCCTTGGGACTGGACCTTGAAGCTGGACCTTGAAGCGGGATTTTAAAACTGGATCAGTCAACAGATCAGTGAAACTCCGTCAGCAATTCCCCCGCCAGTGGCGCATCCTGCAACAAGCCCTTGCTGTCCACCAGCTGCCGTCCGTTGACCCAAACACCATGCACACCCAACGCATCGGTATCAAGCCGGGGAGCGCCGCCGGGTAAATCGAACACGCGTTTTTTCACGCCACGACCGACGGTCGCCGGATCGAACAACAGCAAATCCGCCGCATAACCCTCACGTATCAAACCACGGTTCTGCAAGCCGAGAATCTGTGCGGGTCGTGCAGTGATCTGATGCACCGCATCGGTCAAACGCATCTTGCCAAGATCACGCGCCCAATGCCCCATCAGATGCAAGCCAAAGCCAGCATCATTGAAGAAGGTCAGGTGCGCGCCAGCATCGCTCAGGGTAACCAGACTGTGGGGATGATTCAGTAATTCGGCCACAGCATCGGCATCGCTGTTCAACAAAATAGCCGTGAAGACGGTTTGCAAATCTTCCGCCAGCGCGAGATCGAGCGCAACATCAAGTGGGTCTTTATTCTGCTCGCACGCCAGCTCCGCCACACTGCGCTGCTCGAAATGCGCATGCTCGGGCAACTGGGTCTCAACCACATGTACCTTGTCCCACTCATTGTTAAACAAGCGGAATGACGTCGGCGAAGCCAACTCGTCGCGCACACTTTGCCGAAACGCAGGATCCGCCAATTTGGCTTTGAGTGCGTCATGCGAAAGACCGAGCGCTGGCTTCCAACTGGCGAGACCTTCCACCGGGTACGGCGAATGAAACGTGAAATCCATCGTCAATGGGCAGCAGGACACTTGCCCCACCAGTGGCACGCCACGCGCGTTGGCCTCGGTGATAGCCTTCAGATCATTGAATACGGCATTGGGATTGGTGGGGTTGTGCAGCAAGGCTGCAATCATCACTGGCCGACCCGATGCCACCGCCATCTCTTCCAGGAAAGGGATAGGCATCTGACCACCCTTGGTCACCATGTAAATCCCCTGCCCCTGATGACCCATCGCTTTGATCAGCGACATCATTTCATGATCACTGGCCAGACGAGATGGCATAGGAAAACCGCCCTCACCGTTATGCGCCGGACTGGTGCTAGACGCAAAACCAATCGCACCGGCCGCCATCGCTTCTTTCACAATGGCCACCATCTGAGTAATCTCGTCTTCAGTGGCCTCGCGCTTGTTTGCCTGATCGCCCATCACCCAAGTGCGGACCGATGAGTGCCCGACGAAGGCAGCGACGTTGACCGCGCAGCCTCGCTCGCGCAACAGGTCCAGGTATTGCGGGAAGGTCTCAAAGCCCCAGTCGATACCATTGCGCAGAACATCGAGTGACATGCCTTCGACCTGAGTCAGGTTGCGCATCGTAAGATCACGATCAGCAGGCTTGCAGGGTGCGATAGTGAAGCCACAATTACCGATCACGGCCGTGGTCACGCCCATGGACGGTGAAGGTCGCACGAACGAATCCCAGGTAATTTGTGCATCGAAATGGGTGTGGCTGTCGATAATGCCGGGCATGAGCGCAAGCCCATCGGCGGACAGTGTTTCGGTTGCCGAAACAACAAGCGACTTCCCGACACCGACGATCATCCCTGCCTTGACCGCGACATCACAAACGGTAGGTTCCTCACCACTGCCATCGTAGACAGCAGCGTTTTGAATCAGCAAATCAACATTCATCATTACTATCCGATAAAACGAAATTTTGTTAAGCATTTCGGGAAATCTATTTCCCCGAAAAAGCGTTACTTTACCGGATGAGGCATGACTGCTTAAAAGTTGTGCAGGCAGCAGCCGACCAGCGCATTGGTCACTATCGACGTCGCTGCACGCGATTCAAGGAACCAGATTGATAGGCAGACAGAGCTGATAGCCCACACCCCAGACTGATTTGATGGCGGGTTCTGCATCGTCCGATTGTGCCGAGCGAATCTTCTTGCGCAAGCGCGCGACCAATTCCTCCAGCGCGTGCTTGCTGATGATGTCATCGGCAGTCTGCCCGGTACACACATCACATAATGTGGCTGAATCCAAGGTATTGTCGTGCGCCTGAACGAGTGCCACCAACAATATCTTTTCGCGCATCGTCAAGCGCAGCACGGAAGACAAGCCGGGCCCCTGCAAGGTGCGCTGCCTGAGACTCAGCGACAACGCACGATCATCCTGCGCAGGTTTGACCCGCCGCCCCAGACTGCGAAGTATCATCACCAGTTCATCGGGCACCACAGGCTTGGTCAAATAAACATCGGCACCGCCCACACCATAGCCAGCGATGCGATCATTGAGCGTCACTCTCGCCGTCATGATCACGATGCCGGCTTCAGGCAGAGTCTGCCGCAAACGATTGGAAAGACTCAGACCATCTTCACCGGGCAAATTAAGATCGATGACAAAGATATCGACCGGCCTGTGGGTAATAAGATCATCCAGCGCACGCGCAGAATTCACCGCGTTGACTAGAAAGCCATGACTGCTCAGGTGATCGCTCACCTCTGCCCGCAACAATTCATCATCCTCGACGAGTGCAATCGACATGGTGGGTTGTGGCGGCATGATCTTGACCAGCTGTTGATTTTTCAATTGGGTACCTTGACCGTAAATGTAACTGTGTCGCGAGCGAGCCGGAAATCCACACTCGCACCAATCTTTGCAGCCGCCGCCTTTACAAGGCTCAGCCCCAATCCCATGCCCGGAACGGCAATGGAATTCGGATGTCGGTAATATCTTTCAAACACCCGGTCTTGATCAGGCATTCCGAAAGTACCCACCGCATTACTGATCTCGAAACAAACCGACGTAGCTTCGCTTTCTATCGATCCAACCTCGTTCGAACCGACCGACGGCGTGTTGATACGTTTAACCGTAATCGAGATATCGCCACCAGCATGGCCATATTTGTAAGCGTTATTGATAAGATTGCCAAATACAACCGTCAGCATTTCTCGGTCTGCGTTAAATTCCACATCTGTCTCTACGTTGATCTGAAATCTGCTCTGCTCCGCATATGTCTCCTTCAACTCTTCAATCAGCTCCAATGCCGGTGATGTCATCTCGGAAGGCAGGGACTCATAACGATCCAAACGCGCCGACACTGCCACATGCTCAATCAAGTTATTCATGCGATTGACACACTGATCGATATGTCGCAGCTTCAGTGTGGCCGCTTGGTTATCCTGAAACTGCTCCTTCAGCGACCTCGATGCAAAGGTTATAGTCCCTAAGGGATTTTTTAGATCATGGGTCAGCAGGTCAATCATGGTGTTTCGATCAGACAGCAAGGCTGCATAAGAATCTGCTTCGATCCGGTTAATGCGAATTTGATTGATTTCATCTGCCTTCTGTTTCTCCCTGTGCTCTTCCTCGAATTTGATCAGTAAGAATATGACGGCACCCACCATCAGTCCATTTAAGCGCCAGTCCGAAATATTCTGAATTGGCCCAACAAAACCATTAAAAAGAGAGAAAAATAGGCCTCCCACCATTGTCGGAAGCAGTACCACATAAAAAAGAAAGAATGAGACAAAAAACAATACCCTGACATTTTTGATCATCCCCTTGGATTTCACCACACCGAAGATGTGTATTGCAGGGTAAATCGAAAAGATGATCAGATTCAAACGGATTGAGAGATTCTTGTACTCAGTAAAGAACAGCACGCAATTCAGTACACAGACCACCAGGATGGCATAGACCATCGCGAAATAAAATCTTGAATCACAATAAGTCTTGATTACGACAAAAATCGTCAGTATCGAAAAAAAACTTCGGAGGATGAACATCAAATGCGGCAAGGCATCCAACAGTACGGGGGGCAAATCCGGAAACCATATTGAAGAGAAACCGTAGATACAAAGGAGATAAACAAAGATGCTGGCTTGGAGTCCAACAAACGACAGCGTCATGCTCGAACGGTATTTGATCATCCAAAAAACAGCAATGATCAGCAAGACGCTTGCCAGCGTCAGTGAAATAAAAATACGCTTAATCCGATTGGCGGTGACTGCAGAAAGATCCTGCAAGGTCACGATTTCTGTATCCAGTATCAGAAAATTGCTCGTCTGGATTTTGAGATAAATGGTGTTTGAAGGCGATGCAGTCTCGCGCAAATTGATGCAGTAATAATCATCCGCGCATGAGTTTTTCTTACGTGGGGACATGTCACCCACCGTCTGAATCTGCCACTGGCCGTGATCAAATTCGTAAACCTCGATCTGATCGGCGTCATGCGGCCCTATACGCAAAATCATCTGATCTAAGCCTGCATCAACCGCTGACGATGATGCGAGTGGGGCAATACGCATGCGTATCCAGATGGGCGCCGCCTGGTAGCCGAGATTCAATCGCTTTTCAAAATTTTTAAATGGCGCCCCTTCAATTGCGCCGATATCAAATTGAGAATTTTTGTCGATGAAAAAGGACTGCTCAACGGCGGGTTCGTTCGATGCCATTGCAGTACTTGCGCTGCACAGCCAGAAACATAAGCACAATAAATACCCCAGCCGCCTCAGCAAACAAGGAAAGTTTACAAAGACTCGCGGATTATCTATGTGGCGCAAGGTGTTCACACCAGCAGGAACCTTGTCAACAAACGGCAATGATTGTGAGTTTTCATGAGTATTTAGGATTCATTGGTTTGTTGAACGCTTCTTGCATTCTAACCTGCTAAACCATGAAAACTAACAGGGATTCATGAGCAGAAAAATAACCTTCTGCCTTGCTCGCAACGCAGGATCAGACGAGTCTCGTACGGATACAAATCGACCATTCGGATGCAATCGAACTGCTTGCCGCACTTGCTCTGTATGTCAAGGAGATGATCGTTATGAGTCGCTGCTCGCCCTTAATGACTGGTGTTCTGCGTCAGATAAACAGATAGAAACCGTTGAGGGTCACCAGCGTACCCAAAATGAAAACGACGCTGGAGCCTGTGATGGACATTTTTGATTTGAACAACAAACCAAAGAACGACAAGAAAAATCCGAGCATCAGGATGCCGTTAGCTAGACCGAACCATTTCAGTTTCAGCAGCTGTATTGCGCTCTGACTTTCATAATTTTTTATCTTTTCTTTCAATGAGGGTTTGCTTTCATTAACTTCATTACCTGATTCTATTTTTTGTGCTTGCGTGCGATACGTTTCCGCACTTGTTTTCGATAGCTCACGTAGATCGCTGGTGTAACCCTCGTTTTTCGAGACGATGTGATCCATGAGATCTGCAGTCAGATTGAAAGCTCCCTGCTGCACGGTGAGCGTCTGCACTGACATCTGGGTCGTTGATGCCATCAGCTGATTCGTAGTGAAGGCATTTTGTGCTTCGGACAATCCAAAACTGGAAAATCCCTGCGTAATGATCAGGCCCGTGGTGAGCGCAGCCAGCACTTTTCTATTTTTATCCACGACAGTTGCCGCCTCAGACTCCGTCGCGATTTGCTGATGTCTTTCAGTCATATCAAAATCCCTTGCCAATGGCCTGATTGCAATGTCATTTTTGATGGTTTGCGTGTTTGTTGAAATGGATGAGTTTGTCAGTGCTAGCGCGAGCACCGCTGGACGATCAGGTCTGATCGTGACCATTTCAAGTGCCGTTGCTCTTTTGTTGGTATGGCGTGCGTCGATGGATTCAAACTCATCCAGATTGTCCTTGAGGGACCCAGTCCAGCTCTTTAGATAATCCATGCGTACATTCAAATGCGATTCAGAGTCATGCGCTCCATGATTGTCCTGCAAGGCCATGACATCATTGTCAGAATCACTATCATCGAGTTTTCTTCCACCACCCGATCCATCATTGCGCAGGTGACGTGATTTTGCTCCTGCGCGAGCATCTTTCGCTTTACGAAAATCAATCTCGCCATCAGCATCGCTCGTTTGTCGCAGATCTGATTCGCCCTCGGCATCGCGCAGATGATGCTTGTCTCTGCCGGCCTGTGAATTGCGTGATTGACGTTTGTCGTGATCACCTTCCGCATCGCGCAGCCGTCGCGCGTCGGAATCACCCTCGGCATCACGAGAACTGCGTAGGTCCGAATCACCCTCTGCATCGCGACGACGACGCATATCGGCATCGCCGTCTGCATCACGTGAACTGCGTATGTCTGAGTCACCCTCCGCATCACCCAGACGGCGCTTGTCTGGCTCATCACCTTCCGTACCGCGTGGATTGCGTTTGTCTGACGCGCCCTGAGCATCACGCAGATTTCGCGTATCCGACTCACCATCGTTCCCATCGCGCAGGTTACGTTTGTCTGACGCGCCCTGGGCGTCACGCAGACTTCGTGTATCCGACTCACCATCCTTACCATCGCGCAGGTCACGTTTGTCGGACGTTCCCTGAGTATCGCGCAGACTTCGCGTATCCGACTCGCCACTTTCACCATCGCGGATATTTCGTTTGTCTGACACACCCTGGGCGTCACGCAGACTTCGCGTGTCCGACTCACCATTTTTACCATCGCGCAGGTTACGTTTGTCGGATACACCCTGCGCATCACGCAGACTTCGCGTGTCCGACTCACCACCTTTTCCATCGCGCAGGTTACGTATGTCGGACATACCCTCAGCATCGCGTAGCTGCTGCCTACGATCGTCCATCGGTCCGTCGGCTTTACGGCTGGCAGAACCAACGGCGGCGCCTGTGTTGGCTGATTTCTTTGCTTGATTTTTATCTGATTCAAGCGCCGCCTTTTTGGCGGGACTCGATATCGATTCGTTGGTTCTGTTGTTTGCAGACGCTCTGGCGTTTGCCGCCATGAGATCCATACCACCTGCGACCTCAGCCTGACTTTGGAAGGACTCTACATTTCTTTCTAATTTATTGACGATTTCATTGGCTAGTTTTGCAGAGGCTTCTGAAGCCAGCGGCGCCTTCGCAGCGTCCTTAACGCCATTGTTTCCTGCATCTGCAAATTGTTTTGTCTCGTCGGTGTCAATTGTATTGAGTACAACCTGACCTTTCTTTTCCGACTTTGATGCCTTGCGAATATCAATAGGCCGGTCGTTTTTGATAGTCAAGTGACTGAAGTGTTTCCTGAACTGTGATTCCGAGACTTCAAAGCCAGAGAGCATTCGACGAAATAAATCCTGCTCAAGCCGGTCAATACGCCCATCAGACATCATGCAATCAGCCACATTGACCAAGATGCATGATCTTTGCTGATGATTCAGGATCGGTACGACAGCATTCATGAAGTCAGGAAATTTGGTTCGCTTGACGTATTTCAGCGCTTGCGGAAGGACATGTTTTGATCCTCTCAATGCCGAATTAATCTGGCCGATTTCCTCTTTCGCCATTTCGCCATCAACACTCATCATGTAGAGCATGCCCACCACTAGGGCACGCGATGGCGTCATCTCTTCGCCGCCGTTGTCTGCAACGTCACCAAACACCGAGTGTTTATTTTTCAGTGATATCGTGTCAAAGTAAGGCTTGAAAGAGTTTTTGTCGTATCCCAGACTACCTAGCATGCGAGAAAACAAAATCATTTCGGATTTTGCAAATTCGCCATCTGACATGCTTGAATCACAGACATTGAGCAAAATGCAGAGTCTGTTGTCACCTTCAACCACCTCAGGCACTTCAGCCAGAAACTCATCGACACTTTTTGACTCAACGTATTTCAGTGCTCTTTGCAGAATCTGCTGATCACCTCCAAATACAGAAAGAAGGTGACTGCACTCCTGCTCTGATATCTCATCATCAGCCGCCATCATGTAAAGAATAGCGACGATCAGAGATAGGTAGGGAGTCAGATGGATAACACCGCCGCTGCCGGGCGAGACAAATCCTTTGTCCTCAGCGAGGCTTGTCAGCAAGCGATTAAAAAGGTTTGTTTTTTCCATCACAGGCGCAAATTTGCAATTTGACTTTCAATACCGGCATGCGGTATCGCAATTCATCGGGTACCGTGGGGACTCCGACAAATTACTTGATCAAACGTTCAATCTGCGCTGCATGGGTCACACAAACTCTCAAATACTCTTAGATAGAGTAATGACTGCATCTTGACAGCAGCAGCCAGGTAGCCGGAACCGCTGCCTGATCGATTTGTGTAATGAAATTGAGAGGATTAGTGGGCTTACTGAAAACTACGTTTGTCTTCGAAGCGTTATGGGCAATGCCATCGCATCGATCTACTTTCTGGCGCAGAGCACCATGTTGGTCGCTGTAGTTGCTACTGTCTCTACGGTGGAGAAGCCCGCTTGCTGCAACACCATACTAAGTTTTGCGGGCCCCGCCTGGGCACCGAGTGCGAGGCCTACTTCCTGCGCCATCGATGCAGGTACGCAGCCCATGGTCGATGCTGTGTAAAACATCTGGCCAACAATATTGAAATTGTCTTCCAGCTTGTCATTGGCAAAGGGCTCGATGATAACCAGCAGACCATCTTCTTTCAGTTGCCGGCAGGCGTGTTCGGCAGCACCAATCGGGTCGCCCATGTCATGCAGACAATCGAAAAATGCAATGACATCAAACGATCCGCTGTAATCTTTGGCGCTGCGCGTCTCATAATGAATACGCTCGCTGAGACCTGCGTCTGCTGCTAGGCGTTTAGCCTCTTCGATCGACGGGCCATGGAAATCGAAGCCATGGACTTGAGCGCTCGGAAAATGCTCGGCAATCAGCATGGTGGAGACACCGTGACCACATCCGACATCTGCAAAACTGCCGCCGGCAGCGAGTTTTTCAGTCAATGCGGGTATTTGCGGCAGCCAGCGCGATACCAAATTGGATTTGTAGACCGGCTTGAAAAAACGAGCGGTGCCACGGAAATAGCAGGCATGATGCTCGCCCCACGCCAGACCCTCACCCGTTTTGAAGGCGGCGCGCACTTTGGGCTCGTCCATCACCAACGATGCCACGCTGTCATAAGCGCCGATCATTAATGCAGTGCTATCCTCGTAGGCAAAGACAGCCGCCTGCTCTTCGCTCAGAAAGAAATGACCTTTTTCGCTGTCATACGATGCATAGCCGGCTGCACACATCGCACAAAGCCACTCAAGACTGTAGCGATCATGAATGCCGGCTGCCTTGGCAAAGCTGGCGTTATCGCAAGGTCCGATATCGGCCAACTTGGTAAACAAACCTAGCTCATCACCAATACGCATCAACGGCACTAACTGTGCGGCGGCGACGTTTTGAAATACCTTCCATTGCAATGCTTTCAGCGCTTTGGTATCCATTAATCTGTATCCCTTGATGAGTGTTGCGGTGTTGCGGTAGTGCGCGAATCACCCAATGTACTTGTGAATCGAAGAATGCCACGCTATTGCCAAATAACTATCGGGCGGCTAGCGCGCCCCGCGTGTGACTGTTCGTCTACGTTGACTTCCTTGTGGTGAAGCAAAGCGATTAAAATCTGTCCCTTGAAGATGATCCTATCAACGCGCTGATTTTTTGGATTTAAAAAAGCCAAACAGCAACTTACAAAAATATACCCCTCGCCATGCCTTCTGCCATTATTTTCGACACCGAAGCTACCGGTATCAATGAGCCCGTGATCATCGAAGCCGCATGGGTAGCGGTCGATAGCCTTAAACCCTTCACGCTCGGCGAGACTTTCCATCAACGCTACCATCCCGGCAAACCAATCAGTCTTGGTGCACTGGCGACGCATCACATCATGGATGAGGAGCTGGTCGGCTGCCCGCCCGCCAGCAGCTTTCGCCTACCCGACGATCTACAGTACCTGATTGGCCACAATATTGATTTTGACTGGCAGGCAATCGGCCAGCCTGAGGTCAAACGCATCTGTACCTTGGCGCTAGCCCGCAAAGTCTGGCCAGAGGTGGATTCACACAGTCAAAGCGCCCTGCTCTATTTTCTGGAACGAAAAACCGCCAGAGAACGTCTGCGCGATGCGCACTCTGCGGTTGCCGATGTAGGTATCTGCGGCACGATACTCGATCACGTCTGCCAGAGGCTGGAGATCACCAATATGGAATCGCTCTGGGCCGCCTCGGAAGATGCGCGGCTACCAACCCACATGACTTTTGGCAAACACAAAGGTCTGCCGCTGGCCGAGGTACCTAAGGATTATGTTCGCTGGTTACTAGACCAAACTAATGTTGATCCCTTCGTCCGTCAGGCGTTCATGGCACTGAACGCAAAGAAACACTAGTCACAACGCTTTACGCGTTGCCAATCTTCCGATCCGACGTCTGTATTTCTATTTTCGTTAATTGAAAAAATTTGAAAAAGGCTAGATCCCGTTCTTTACTTATATGGAAACTGCGAAAAACAACAAGCGCGTGATGATTGCCGGCGGCGGTATCGCTGGACTGACGATGGCACTGACACTTCACCAGCTGGGTATCCGATGCACAGTATATGAATCAGTTCGGCAGATACAGCCTCTGGGCGTGGGTATCAATATCCAACCTAACGCCGTGCGCGAACTATTTGAATTGGGTATCGGCCCCGACGCACTGGATCAGGTGGGAATTCAGGCACAAGAATGGGCGCTGGTTGGGCTCAATGGCCATGATGTTTATTCTGAGCCGCGCGGACTGAAGGCAGGTTATCAGTGGCCACAATACGCAGCCCATCGCGGTAAGCTGCATGTACTGCTGTTTAATACCGCTGTTGCACGACTGGGTGAATCATCCGTACGTCTGGGTCAGCGAATTACCGGGTATGAAAAACATGCCGACGGTACTGTTTCGGCGATTATTGAACACACGAATGGCGACATCACGCGCGAACAGGGTGACTTGTTGATCGGTGCCGATGGCATTCATTCATCCATTCGAGCGCAAATGCATCCGGATCAGCCACCCATACACTGGGGCGGCACCATCATGTGGCGTGGGACCACATTGGCAAAACCGATACGCACGGGATCGAGTTTTATTGGACTGGGTACGCACAAACACCGCATGGTCATCTATCCAATTTCCCAACCGAATAAGGATGGGCTGGCGGCCATCAACTGGATTGCGGAACGCACCGTCGACAGCTCGACGGAATGGCAAAAAAGCGGCTGGTTCAAACCCGTAGCAATCTCCGAATTTGCTTCGTATTTCGATGAATTCAGATTCGATTGGCTGGATGTGCCCGATCTTTTGGCGCGAGCAGATATCGCCTATGAAAATCCCATGATCGACCGCGACCCTGTCCCCTATTGGAATGACGGACCGGTTGCGCTGATGGGCGATGCGGCACATGCGATGTATCCGACCGGCTCCAACGGGGCCAGCCAAGCCATCGTGGATGCGCGGGTATTGGGGGCGTCTCTGGTTAGATTAGGAACAACGCCGGCAGCGCTGGCGGCCTTCAACGAGGCACTGTGTGGGCCGATATCCGAAGTCGTTTTGCGCAATCGCGGTGATGGTCCTTTTGGTCTGCTGAAAATTGTCGATGATCGTTGCGGCGGTCATTTCACCACCATCGATGATGTCATTCCGCAGGCAGAACGCGACGAGTACATGGCCAGCTATAAAAAAGCGGCTGGGTTTTCAAGAGATTTGCTCAACAAAGCCGCCCCCACCATCGCACCTGAAAAATATGAGGTACGGTTCTCATGATGCGCAGAGATCTGTGCTGCGTCAGCCTAATGATCACGATGCTGTTGATTCCATTCAAGCTGAGCGCCACCGATAAAAATGCAGTCAAAGAATCTGAGTCACTTGTATTCTGGGCGGTGAATGAAGGAGGCGCCAGGATTTACCAACCCAATAGCGCCGCATGCGCAAAGATATCCGGCTTGTCGGTGCAATATGCCGAAGGCATTTCGAATAAATTTAATGTGCCTGCTTACACGCTCAAAATTGCGGAGATAAAACCCAGTGCTGATCTGAACACCTGCACGCTGATGATAGAGACGCCGAAAGGCCTAAAAGAATGTGCAATAGGTTCGGTGATACGAAATTTTGGCGGTAATTATCTTGCACATGCTTATCAGCAGTTTGCGGATGGCCGTGTGACATTTTTAAACGGTGAATGTCACTAGGATGCGCGCCATTTTAGAACCCGACAATGACGCTGTTATACTTTTCAACGCCACTATTCCAATACCGCCCGGAGACATCAACTATGAAAAAAATCCTTCTGCTACTGGCCCTTGCGCTGAATACTGTCGCCGCGCATGCGGAATGGACCAAGATTGATTATTCGTCGAATGAAGTGACGCTCTACATCGACCGGAGTACCACCGAAAAATCCGGACCGAATATGGTTCTGCTATGGCATATCGCTGATTACGCCACACCACAACAGATTCAGGGTAAGGCCTTCAAGTCCATCAAATTCCGGCACGAATACAACTGCGACAAAGGCCTGTTCCGTGACATGCTCCGCTCCTGGCATAGCGAAGCAATGGGTAACAGCATCACCGTGAGCTGGACGCATGGCCCGTGGGGATGGACTGCGCCTGAAGCCGGCAGTGCTGATGAGGCGCTAGTTCGCTCTGCCTGCAAAGGTCGTTAACGCACTTAGAGCGACTGCACAAAGGCAATCAAATCCTCACGCTCGCGTTTGGAGAGTTTTGCAAAAATATCCCGCGAAACACTGGCCTCACCCCCATGCCAAACGATTGCCTCGAGCACATTGCGTGCTCGACCATCATGCAGAAAGCTGGTGCTGCCATTGACTTGTTTTGACAAGCCTATGCCCCACAAAGGTGGCGTGCGCCAGTCAGCACCCGTAGCGCGAAAATCGGGGCGACCATCGGCAAGCTCCGGCCCCATGTCATGCAAGAGCAAATCGGTGTAAGGCCGAATGGTACGGTCGGCGAGCGCAGGCAGCGCATCAAACTTGCCCGTCCTGAGTTCGGGCACATGACATTGCGAACATTTGGCAGTGTCGAAGAGCTTTTCGCCTCGTTTGACCGCTGGCTTGTTTCGATCGCGAGGTGCGGGCGCATCCAGTGATAAGGTCCAGAACGTTACCGGCTCCCAAAGTTCATTACGCAATTCAGCTTTGCTGCTGAATTTTTCAGTCAGACATTCCTTTTGCACCGGCGGGCAATTTTGCTCGGGATACAGCGGCGAGGTGACACCTATGTCTGCAAGAAAAGCATTCGCGATCTGCTGCTTAATGCTGGGCTGATTGGCTTTCCAGCCAAAACGTCCGATCGACATTTTGTCATTGATATCGTCGCGCACGTAATTGGGCCGACCATTGAGTCCCTGCGATTTTTGCAGTTCAGCCAGCGCCAGAATATCGCTCTCACTCACCGCTTCCAAATAGCCCAACCCGAAAATCGCCTGAGAATTCCGCAGCGACATCATCACGCCTTCGCTCAAGGGGCCGAAATTGAGGTGCTTAATCTCAACCACGGGCTTGCGCAGCTCCACAGTCGAACCATCAGCAAAACGAAAACTTTGCTTTTCCCAACGCACATGGACTTCGCCCTCACCGGCCCTTGCCGACTTGTCCTTGCGCTGCACGGTATCAAAGGACTGCATCTGCAACCCATAGTGCGGATCTGGATTGGGCGAGCCATAAGGCCCCTCGCCCGGAATCGACAAGCGCAGGGATTGAATGAACAAGGGACCACCATCGGTATCGAGCGCTTTGCCTCGCCCAGCTTGCACATGACAGGACACACACGAAGTCGCAAGAAAGCTCGGGCCCAGCCCCCACTCACCACCCCCGGGCCCGGGACGGGATAAATCCCACCACTGTGAAATCACATCATTGGGTACGGCCAACCAGAAGGTGTTGAAGACTTTCTCACCGTCGCGGAAGCGCTTTTTTTGCTCTGGCTGCAATCCCGGCACGGGCTGCAGATACGAGGCGTGGATGACAACCGCTTGAGGCGGTGGGGGCAAGTTTTCCGTGACAGCTGTCCGTTGTATGACGCACAGCGATATCAGAATCAGGCCATTGATGATATTTTTCATTCTTGTTATCCCACACATCAAACCAACGCAGCGAGGTAGTCCGACCGCAAGGCTGAAAGCGATGGCACGGCCGGCTGGCGCGGCGAAGGTAAACGACGGCCCATGCCGCAGCCGAGCTCATTGTAGCCATCTTTTGCGCGTGGTCATATTTCGGGCTACTACCCGATGGGCTATCCGGGACGACGCGAGACCGTCCCCGGGATTTCAGTGATGTTGGCTTTGAACGAGTGCGAAGAACTTATCCGCCGGCAAAGCAGGACTGAACAGATATCCCTGATAAAGAGAACAGCCATGAAGATGCAGAAAATCTTTTTGGTCTTCCGTCTCCAGACCTTCGGCGATGACCTCAAGTCCCAAGCTGTGCGCCATACCGATAATAGTTTTCACCACGATCTGATCACCCGGCTTGGATAACATCTTGGATACGAAAGATTGATCGATCTTTAACTGCTCAAGCGGTAACTGAATCAAAGTAGACAGTGATGAATAGCCTGTACCGAAATCATCCAGAGAAAACTGCACACCTAACTCCCTGA
>JAIXYM010000015.1 GCA_027490255.1 Oxalobacteraceae bacterium
CTCTATTCTTTGATTTTTCGACGATTTTTTCGACTTGATTAAATTCGGCGGCTTTGGATTTTTTTACGATACTGCCAGATGCGGTACTCATTGGATAAACTCCTAAAATGATTGAAAATAAAATTGCGTTTTGGAAATTTTTTGTGCACAACAGGAGTTTGAGTAACCAAGTCCCCTCGGTTATATCCTTACTTTTCAAATATTTTTATTAAATTTTTATAAGTAGCTATGAGTTCAAAATAAAGCAGCAATTTTTTCTGAAAGCGCGTGCATGAGCTTGTCGACACAAGGAATAAGGAAGATTGGCTTTAATTCTATTCAGATGCCCTAAATTTCTGCCAAATAGACCCACTCAAGGATTGCAAAGCAGATCACTACTCAGATTAAGGGGCACACAAGGGCATCGCTTTAATGCCGGTCTTGGAAAAATCATCTGAATCGCCGGAACATCACGGAATTAGCCAGGATTTTGGTTGCGAATGATTTCTGGAGAAGATCTGAGAGTGATGAATCTGTTAACACGGCCGCTCCGCTCAAGCGACCGTGTTTGCTTACAAGTTTGAGGCCATCAAATAAATGTGCCCATCACGTCACACAGAGGCCTACTAAATGATAGCCCCCGTCCTGTGATGACGATGGCTTCCGATCGAGTCAGGTTGATTGGTAATCATCATCGCTCTGCTCTGACTCAACGTTGTCAAATTTGATTAGTGGATGTGAACGAGAAATATTCATGTTTGCAGTAATGCAAATAGTCACGTGAGGGTTTTCTTTCATAAATCCACACAGAAGATCGGCAGACAAATCATTCAGATTGCAACCTGTTAGATTCACGTGGCGTAAGGACGACTTCCCGGCTAAGGAATCGACTAGCACTGCGATCAATGATTCGCTTTTACCGTTGAGACTTGAAAGAAGATTCTTCGAAAGATCTAGACTTTCCAAAGCCACATTGACTCGCAATGCCTTAGCTACAGGCAACAGTACAGTGGAATTCATGCTATTTCTGGATAAGTTCAAATGCTGCAATTTTTCATTCGACCCAATAAATTCAGCGAGATTCATTGCGTAGGTAGCCATCAACGCGATATCGCTGCCTATGTCGGTATTGTGATAATCGTAGCCAGAAACAAGGAATGAAAAACCAAGATCAAGGCTTTTGATAGCGCCCAGACCGTCTTTGCAATCCGCCAGCGTCTGAGCAAGGGGCGCAAGGAATGTTTTGAAAGGTTGGTTCAAACATTTAAGGCCAAAAGAAACGGAAGATCGGCCTTCACTTTTGGAAAACGTCTTGAGGCTTTTGCACAAAGCATCTGACAATTCCTTTCTTTCAAAGAAATCATATTTCCATTGCGATATTTTTTTAGCTCCATTTTTATAGCCGCGTGCTTTACGCTCATTCACCTTTCCCGACCAAAGATTAATGTGGCCAGGATGCTGATGGCTTGAGAATTTATAGGAATCGTGAGAGACGTCAAGAATAAATTCTTTTACTTGCTCACTTTCCAGTAAATTTATTAGCGCATGCTGACGCATTCCTTGCGGAAAGTAAGCTACTTTTTTCTTGTCATACAAATCTGACGTTGAAAGATTTACTTGTACATGGCGATAAGTACGGAACAATTCTTTTGAAGCTAGATCGAAGCGGATTTTTCTTTGCTTTTCCCCTTTTGCAAAAGTCGCCAATATGGGAAGTGCATTTCTGGTACTTGCAAGGCACACAGCTGGAAGAGCGTTCAGTACCTCAATCACTTCTATATGGTGCGCTTTGCTGATTCTAGCGTAGTGACGAAGATTGATAGCCTGCTCTTTTGGTGAGGCATTTTCATCGGCAATGTGGTTGGAAGAAAAATAGGAACGCAAGTCCGAAGGAAAGTCTTGCAAAAGGTGTTCGCGCGTCACCATAACAGGGGCTATCTGCGTGGTGGTGGTGCTAGTGGTGGCCGTGCTAGTGGTAGTTGTGGCACCGCCAGACATATTTTGCGCTGTTGTCTTTCTCGTCGAACCTGACGACCCACCGTTACTTTGAATGCCGTCGTTATCAGAATCATTACTCGACCAGCTTGCAGTGGATTCGACGATGGAATCATCACTATACGAAGAGCCGTGCGAACGACGGACAGTTGGAAAACTCATATTGATCACCCCCACCCATTTCAAAAAAAAGGCAAACGTCCATCGACATATTGCCTAAGACTTCGACAACGGCACTTTGGTCACTCTGTCGCACAACAGGTTCCAATTTTTCTTCTTTATAGCCATGCTCTCCATCTTCAGCTAAACACTTGCCAACCCCGGATAAAAATTGCTGATTTGATATTCGAAAATTGATTCCAAATTTCGCACCACGCGAAACGCAGCCCACCCCATGTCGATTCAGTGACCAGCACACCGCTTATAATCTGTGGTTTCGCAAATTCACCGGAATCTCTGCAAAATCATGGAATTAGCCAAGGCCTTTGAGCCCACCGAGATCGAACAGTACTGGCGCACCGAATGGGAAAAGCGCGGCTACTTCACCGCCACGTTGGATGAGGGCAAACCCTCGTTCTCCATTCAGCTGCCGCCACCCAATGTGACCGGCACGCTGCACATGGGGCATGCGTTCAATCAGACCATCATGGACGGCCTGACGCGTTATTACCGTATGCGCGGCCATAACACCGCGTGGATACCCGGCACCGATCATGCGGGCATTGCGACTCAGATCGTGGTGGAGCGCCAGCTGGATGCACAAAAAATCTCGCGCCATGATCTCGGTCGCGAAAAATTTCTGGAAAAAGTCTGGCAGTGGAAAGAACACTCCGGCTCCACCATTACGGGACAGATGCGCCGCATGGGTGCGTCCAACGACTGGAGCCGTGAATACTTCACGATGGACGACAAAATGTCGAAAGCCGTCACCGAAGTTTTCGTTCGTCTGCATGAGCAGGGGCTGATTTATCGCGGCAAGCGTTTGGTGAACTGGGATCCAGTGCTGGGCACGGCAGTATCGGATCTGGAAGTGGTCTCCGAAGAAGAAGACGGCAGCATGTGGCATATCCGCTATCCCTTCGTCGATGGCAGCGGGCATATGACGGTGGCCACCACGCGACCAGAAACTTTACTAGGCGATGTGGCGGTAGCTGTTGATCCTACCGATGAGCGCTATGTCGCGTTCGTGGGCAAATCGCTGAAGCTGCCTTTGACGGACCGCGAAATTCCGGTGATCGCCGACAGCTATGTCGATAAAGCTTTCGGTACTGGCTGCGTGAAGATCACGCCTGCGCATGATTTCAATGACTATGCATTGGGTCAGCGCCACAGCCTGGCGCAAATTAGTATCTTGACGCTGGATGCGAAGATCAATGACAACGCTCCTGCTGCTTATCAGGGCATGGATCGCTTTGCTGCACGTAAGCAGATCGTCGCTGATCTGGATGCACAAGGCCTGCTGGAACTGGTCAAGCCGCACAAACTGATGGTGCCGCGCGGTGACCGTACCGGTGTGGTGATTGAGCCTATGCTCACTGATCAGTGGTTTGTCGCAATGAGCAAAGCTGCACCGGCTGACACCCATTTCCCGGGCAAGTCGATTGCCGAAGTCGCGCTCGACAAGGTGGCGCAGGGCGAAGTGAAATTCGTACCTGAGAACTGGACCACCACCTACAACCAGTGGCTCAATAATATTCAGGATTGGTGTATTTCACGTCAGCTCTGGTGGGGTCATCAGATTCCGGCGTGGTATGACGACACGGGCACTTTTTATGTTGCGCGCAATGAAGATGAGGCCAAAGCGAAAGCCGCCGCTGCCGGTTATCACGGCACGCTCACGCGCGAAGCGGATGTGTTGGATACCTGGTTCTCATCTGCGCTGGTGCCCTTCTCCTCGCTGGGCTGGCCGGAAGAAACCCCCGACTACAAGTTGTTTCTGCCCTCCACTGTGTTGGTGACGGGCTTCGACATTATTTTCTTCTGGGTCGCGCGCATGGTGATGATGACCACGCACTTCACCGGCAAAGTGCCCTTCAAAACCGTGTATGTACACGGGCTGGTGCGCGACGCACAAGGACAGAAAATGTCCAAATCCAAAGGCAATACGCTGGATCCGATTGATCTGATTGACGGTATCGGTGTCGATGAACTCGTAGCCAAGCGTACCGCCGGATTGATGAATCCCAAGCAAGCGGCGAGCATTGAAAAGGCTACTCGCAAGGAATTCGCGGGTGGTATCGCGGCGTATGGTACCGATGCACTGCGCTTCACGATGGCAAGCTATGCATCACTCGGTCGCAATATCAACTTTGATCTGAGTCGCTGCGAAGGCTATCGAAACTTCTGTAACAAGTTGTGGAACGCGACGCGCTTTGTGTTGATGAATACCGAGGGCAAGGACTGCGGACTCAAACCACACACTAAGGAAGAATGCGCAACGAGCGGCTATCTCGAATTCTCTCAAGCAGATCGCTGGATCGTATCTATCCTACAGCGCACCGAGGCAGATGTCGAAAAGGGTTATGGCGACTATCGTTTCGATAACATTTCATCAGCCATTTACAAATTCATCTGGGATGAATACTGCGACTGGTATCTCGAAGTCGCCAAGGTGCAGATTCAGCATGGGAACGAAGCGCAGCAACGCGCCACACGGCGGACCCTGCTGCGCGTACTGGAAACGGTACTCAGACTCGCGCACCCGATTATTCCTTTCATCACCGAGCAGCTATGGCAAACGGTCGCGCCGCTGGCGGGACGTACCATCACGGCGGGTGACTCAATCATGATGCAGGCGTATCCAATGCCTGAGCTACAAAAGATCGACGAGCAGTCCGAAGCTTGGATGACAGAGCTGAAATCACTGACCGATGCCTGCCGTAATCTGCGCGGCGAAATGCAACTCTCGCCGGCACTGAAAGTACCGCTGCTTATCGAAGGTGCTGACCATGCGCGTCTGCAAAGTTTTGCACCCTACCTGCAGGCATTGGCCAAGCTCTCTGAAGTGCAGGTCGTTGATACATTGCCTGAATCGCCCGCTCCCGTCTCAGTGGCAGGCAGCACGCGACTAATGCTCAAGGTGGAGATTGATATCGCTGCCGAGCGCGAGCGGTTGAACAAGGAAGTGCTGCGACTCGAAGGCGAAATCACCAAGGCGAATGCCAAACTGGGCAACGAGAGTTTTGTCGCACGCGCACCGGCGCAAGTCGTCGAACAAGAAAAAGAACGCGTACAGAATTTCAGCGCGACCTTAGAAAAATTACGCGAACAACTAGCAAAACTAAAATAAACAGCAAGGAGACCAACATGCGCACACGAATTCTGCTTCTGATTGCACTGGGACTGATATCAACGCTCGCTGCAGCCACTGACAATCCTGTCGGACTATGGCGCACTATTGATGATAAATCTGGTAAAGAAAAATCGCTGGTGCGTGTTTCTGAATCTAATGGTCAGCTGCAGATCACCGTTGAAAAACTCTTCCGCGAACCCGGTGAGGAGCCTAATCCGCTGTGCGACAAATGTCCGGGTGAGAAAAAAAATAAACCCGTCATCGGCATGCAGATCGGCAGCGGGCTGAAGAAAGATGGCGATGTCTGGTCAGGCGGCGAGATCCTTGATCCACAAAACGGCAAGACCTATAAGTGCAAGGTCTGGCTGGAAGACAAAGGAAAGAAACTGAACGTGCGAGGCTTTATTGGCGTATCGGTGCTGGGGCGTACTCAGGTTTGGGTGCGCGAAGAGTAGTTTCTTCGCGCAGATCAGCATGGTTGGTAGACTCTTCACAGCTTCGTCTGCTCTGCGCTAAAGTCGTTATTCATTGCGCTAACGTCTATTTCTGCTGGGTCTTGCGGATAGCGTCCAATTTGAAAAATGGCACCAAAAGACACTGCCCTTAATTCTATTCCCCAATTACCGGTCACGACCGCGCCTAGTTCAGGATCATTTTTGGTGAATTCCTCAATATTTTCTATTCCTTGACGAACAGCACCTCGAATAATCTCATCATCAGCTACATCATCGTAAGAATTATTAAATAATCTTACCTCTCGGATTGATGCAATCACTTTCTGATCTGGTTCTGCGCCGGGTATAAATGCCTTTATTACTGCCGCCACACCATTCGCAGATAAGTGGTTGAAGCGCAAGTCAAGATGCTCAAGAACGCTTGATTGCGCGATCGCTTGTTTTAATTCTTGAGCGGCCGTATCGTTGAAGCCAACATTCGATAGATAACAATGCGTCAAAGGGCCTCCACACGCGAATAGCTGTATCACCTCCTTGTGATTATCTTTGTCTTCGAAAAGAGGGTTTTCGCTAAGGTCCAGCCGGTAAATCGTCGGGTTGGCCGCCATGCATTCAATCAAAGGAGCCAAGTCTTTGCTGACGAGGTGATTACTTGATATGTCAAACACAATAGGACAACTGACAGGGATGTTTTTCAGGCAAGGAATAACTTCGTTTAAAACACGCTCGCGCCCAATATTCTTTGCATCCAGCTTAACGACTTTTCCTTGGATCGACGAGATCAATGGCCCCACTTCCGAGCCCCATGTAAACGTCTTGAAATCTATCTGAATTCCTTCAAACTGATCAAAAATCTGAAGGTCAGGTCCTTGATTTGCGGTACTGGATGAGTTTGAAGAATGAAATGACGTACCTAATTCGGCGATTAGGGATTTTGATTTTGAAAAATCTTCGCGCAATTTGTCACAATTTGCTTTCAAATTTTTTGCTTCCTGTTTCTATTCCGGATGTGTGAAGGCAAATATCTCAGGCCGCAGCACAGCGCCATTGGGGTGATTTTTGAGAAACTCTTGAAAGGAATGGCGCTGGCTAATACTGACCGATCCAAAATGGAGTACTGCTCGTAACGCATCTTTTCTGGCTGTGCCATGGCTTTGAAAGACTTGTTGCGTTAGCACATCGAATATTCGGAAAATAATATCCGTAGGGACGACTTCCCATTCAAGACCCGTACCGTCTTTTTCTCGTGGCTTGATAGTCGGTTTGTTTTGATCGGTTCGATTAGCGGATGAGTTTTCATCAATGGATGGGTTTCCATTAATTTGCGTTGATGGCGCGCCTGCTTGGCCGCCCCCACCTGTCACAGAGCTTTTCACTATGATTTCCCTTCAGGGTATAGACGCACCTACGGACGGGTGCACACGGATCTGTGTGACCGGGCATGAAAAAAAGATCCGGAGAAGAGATACTGCCGATGTATTAATTAGCCGCACTCATTGGGCGACAGGCTGGGTCGAGTGAAGGTCAGACAGGCCGAACAAGAGGGTGATTGAAAGGCCTTAAGAACTTGTAGCGTCTTAAGACTGAGACTCCCACAAATCTCCGTTAGTACTGGTGCGAGGGGCAGCCACACCAAAGTGCTTGTATGCCGCTGGCGTTGCAATGCGCCCGCGCGGCGTGCGCTGCAAATACCCCTGCTGGATTAGATAAGGCTCAAGCACATCTTCGATGGTGTCGCGCTCTTCGCCGATGGCGGCGGCAAGATTGTCCAGACCGACAGGTCCGCCGCTGAATTTGAATAGCACCGCTTCGAGCAGCTTGCGGTCCATCAGATCAAACCCCACCGGATCAACGTCTAGCATCTTCAGTGCGGCATCTGCTATCGCACTGGTGATTTCGCCCTTGCCTTTGACTTCCGCGTAATCACGCACACGACGCAGAAGTCGGTTTGCGATACGCGGCGTGCCGCGACTGCGGCGGGCAATTTCAATCGCACCATCGCCGACGATCACGGCATTGAGCAAAGATGCGCTGCGGGTGACGATACGCGCTAATTCTTCCGGGGTATAAAACTCCAGTCGGGACACGATACCGAAGCGGTCACGCAGTGGATTGGTGAGCATACCGGCGCGCGTCGTGGCGCCGACCAGCGTGAAGGGTTGCAGATCAAGTCGCACCGAACGCGCGGCCGGACCTTCGCCGATCATGATATCGATCTGGTAATCCTCGAGCGCTGGATAAAGAATTTCTTCAACCACCGGTGAGAGCCGGTGAATCTCGTCGATGAACAGCACGTCATTGGCTTCGAGATTGGTCAGCAAGGCCGCGAGATCGCCAGCACGCTCAAGCACTGGGCCCGAGGTCTGCCGCAGGTTGACACCCATTTCACGCGCAATGATGTGCGCCAGCGTCGTCTTGCCTAAGCCGGGTGGGCCAAACAACAAGGTGTGGTCCAGTGCTTCGCCACGATTACGCGCAGCGGTGATAAAAATTTCCAGCTGCTCGCGAATTTTTTCCTGACCCACGTAGTCGTCGAGCTTGTGAGGACGTAAGGCACGCTCGATCGCCTCTTCGTTGGGCGACACCGGGGTGGCGGCAATAATGCGCTGCTCGCTGAAATCGTCGGTCTGTATGCTCATCACTGCATTGTAGCCTGAGGCTGGCTGGCTCAAGCTTTGGAAAGGGCTTTGAGCGCATGACGTATGCCGTCAGAGACGCTACTGCCAGCGGGTACTTGTTTGAGTGCGAGCGCGGCTTCTTTGTCGGAATAGCCCAGTGCAAGCAGCGCGTTCAGTATGTCGCTGTTGCTGTCTTGGGCCACTGCACCACCACTACCCAAATCAGGACCGAGCTTGCCTTTTAATTCAAGCAACAAACGCTCTGCGGTTTTTTTGCCGATGCCGGGAATTTTGGTGAGCCGACCTGCTTCCTGCAAGGTGACCGCTTGCGCGAGATCCGCAACCGACATGCCAGACAACAGGGCCAGCGCCGTACGCGCACCCACGCCACTGATTTTGATCAGTTCGCGAAACAGCTCCCGCTCCTGCGCAGAGCCAAAACCAAATAACAATTGCGCGTCTTCACGTACGACGAAGTGGGTCAGCAACACCACCTTCTCGCCTACTGACGGTAATTGATAGAAGGTGCTCATGGGGACGCTGACTTCATAGCCTACGCCCTGGCAATCGACGATTAATTGGAGAGGATTTTTATCCAGCAGGATGCCGGAGAGGCGACCGATCATGGGGAATCTCTTGGGTAAATACTAGGTGCGTGGTTAAATTTTATTGGTGAATTGGTCACAAGCATCGTGCGAGCAACGAGCACCCTTCATTTAAACAAAGACGCTGGATCCCGGCTTTCGCCGGGATGACGATTTTGTGGCCAACAGTTCTTCGAAAGTCATCCCGACGCAGAAGAGTGTAGCGGGGGTGGGTCATAAAGCATGCTCCATGCTGCTTGCGCGCACAATCATAACGCAGCACCTCGCGTACTCAGCACCTGTCTTAGCCAACCAGACGACCACCGCGAATGCGCAGTCCCTTGCGACCCATCTCAGGCGCCAGTCCACTTAGCGTGGCCAGACCCGCACCCGCGTGCGCATGGCAGATGGCCACACCCAGCGCATCGGCAGCGTCGGTACCGGGGAGGCCTTCGAGTTTCAGCAAACGCTGCACCATCGCCTGCACCTGAGATTTTTGCGCTTTGCCCTGGCCGACTACCGCTTTCTTGACTTGCAAGGCGGTGTACTCGGCCACTGGGAGATTAGCGCCAACCAGTCCGCAGATCGCCGCACCGCGTGCTTGGCCTAGGAGTAGCGTGGACTGGGGATTGACGTTGGAAAAAACGATCTCGATGGCTGCGCAATCTGGCTGATAAGTGGTGATGACTTCAGCCACGCCGTCGAGGATGACTTTTAGGCGGGAGGGCAAGTCGCCGTCGGGTATGCGTATGGTGCCCGAAGCGATATAGGCGAGCCGGTTTCCCTCTTTGCGTATCACGCCAAAGCCGGTCACGCGCAAGCCGGGGTCGATGCCGAGGATTTTCATGCCGGGATTATGACAGGAGGGCGGGGTAGAGGTCGTGCCAGTAGGGGTTGGTTTGTTCTATGAGTTGGATCTTCCAGTGGCGCTTCCAGTTTTTTAGCTGCTTCTCTCGCTGTATAGCCGCGCGTATTTCAACCGCATGTTCGTACCAAACCAAGTGATGCAATTGATGCCGCGAGGTGAAGCTCGGCACGGCATCTGTTTTGTGTTCGTAAACGCGCCTAATCAGTTCATTGGTAACGCCGATGTACAAGGTGCCATTTCGCTCATTGGCCATCATGTATACGAACGGCATTGGTAAACTTCAAAGACACTGGACCCCGGCATTCGCCGGGGTGACGTTGTTTGAAGTAATCGCATTTAAAAATCTTGGTCTGATCATTTTTGAACTATTTAGCCTGCTCATTCAATAGTCGCTCGGCTGGGAAACACCAAAGACACTGGACCCCGGCGTTCGCCGGGGTGACGTTGTTTAAGGTGATCGTATTTAAAAATCTTGGTCTGATCATTTTTGAACTATTTAGCCTGCTCATTCTATAGTCGCTCGGCTGGGAAACACCAAAGACACTGGACCCCGGCGTTCGCCGGGGTGACGTTGTTTGGGTTGGTCGCTTTAAAAATACTCGGTCTGAGCATTTTTAATCTGTTCGGCGTGAACATTTTCAATCAATTTAGCCCGATCGTTTTGAAACTATAAATCCTGATACCTTCAAAACTATCTTGAAATCACAAGCACTGATAACTTCAAAACTGTCATCCCGGCGAAAGCCGGGATCCAGCGTCGTTCGCACAACGACCATCAATGCCTGAAGTGCCGCACTCCCGTAAACGCCATCACCACCCCTTGCTCATCGGCCGCGTCAATCACTTCCTGATCGCGCATCGATCCACCTGGCTGCACCACCGCAGTTGCACCAGCACTGACCACGACATCGAGTCCATCGCGAAACGGGAAGAAAGCATCAGAGGCCACGGCAGAACCAGCGAGCGAGAGATTGGCATTTTGTGCCTTGATCGAGGCGATGCGTGCTGAATCCACCCGACTCATTTGTCCGGCACCGACACCAAGTGTCATGCCGTTCCCACAAAAGACAATGGCATTTGATTTGACAAATTTGGCGACACGCCATGCGAACATCATGTCCTGCAGCTGCTGTGGCGTTGGCTGCTTTTTGCTGACGACGACGAACTCGGCAGGCATCACCTGCTTCGCATCCGGCGCCTGTAACAGCAGGCCGCCACCAACTCGCTTGATATCAAATGCGTTACTGCCATGGCCGAGCGAAATTTCCAGCAGGCGCACATTTTGTTTGGCTTCAAATACCTTGCACGCCTCAGCAGTAAACGCTGGTGCGAGCAGCACCTCAACGAATTGCTTGGCAATCGCTTCAGCGGCTTTGCCATCCACTTCGACATTCAACGCAATGATGCCGCCAAATGCGGAGGTGGGATCCGTCTGCAGGGCTTTTGCATAGGCATCAGCAGCATCGACACCGAGGGCAACGCCGCAGGGATTGGCATGTTTGATGATGACGCAGGCGCTACCTTCAAGACTTTTGACACATTCCCATGCCGCATCGGCATCAGCGATATTGTTGTAAGACAGTTCCTTGCCTTGCAGCTGACGGTAATTTGCCAGCGCGCCGTCAATCGTGGCGATATCGCGATAAAAAGCAGCGGACTGGTGGGGATTTTCGCCGTAGCGCATATCCTGCACTTTGGTGAATTGTAGGTTGAGTGTCTCAGGATAGACGGCGCGTGTTGCATGCTGACGGTCCGGACCTAGCGCGCTGAGGTAATTGGTAATAGCACCATCGTATTGCGCGGTATGCGCGAAGACTTTTTTGGCGAGCGCGAAGCGGGTCTCGTAACTCACATCGCCCTGCCCTGTTTGCATTTCGGTCAGCACCTGTTCGTAATCCAAGGGGTCACAAATCACGACCACATCTTTGTGATTTTTTGCCGAGGACCGCAGCATGGCCGGGCCACCAATATCGATATTTTCAATCGCATCTTCGAGCGCGCATTGGTCTTTGGCGACGGTTTGCTGAAAGGGATACAGATTAACCACCACCATATCGATAGTGGGTATGTCATGCGTGGCCAATGCCTGCATGTGCGCAGGAAAATCTCGACGCGCGAGGATGCCGCCATGCACTTTGGGATGCAAGGTCTTGACACGTCCATCGAGCATTTCGGGGAAACCGGTGTAGTCGGCTACCTCGGTAACCTCAAGGCCATTGTCTGCCAGCATTCTGGCCGTGCCACCAGTGGACAGCAGCTTCACGTTCATGGAAGCGAGTGCTTTGGCAAATTCAAGCACGCCAGTTTTATCGGAGACAGAAATAAGCGCTTGTTTGATCATGAGAAATTATCAAAATTTGAATAAGGCAGGCCGGGGAGATACTAAATTGATCCCCGTCTTATGGCGCACCAGCGTAGCTGTACGACGCGGGACCCAGAAAAATTAAGGGCTTGTTGCTATTTTTTTAGCTAAATAAATTACAGTTTTATTTCATTCGCGCTGACCTAGCCGCCTGTGCAATAGTGAATTTGCAAGATCAGAGCAAGCTGTGCTGCTGCAATTTTTTACGCAGTGTGTTGCGGTTAATGCCCAACATTTCGGCGGCGTGTGACTGGTTGCCTTTGGCGCGAACCATCACGGCTTCCAACATGGGTTTTTCGACGGTAACAACGACCATCTCGTAGACGTTGTGTGGCTGCATTTCCCCGAGATCACGGAAATATTTCTCAAGACTTTTCTTGACGACATCCTGAATATTATCTTTGCTCATGCTGATTCGGTCGGTACGAAATGTGAGGAATTATGCAAACTTTGCAGTTTTATGCCGCCAGCTTATGTGCGGCGGGCGCATATTGTAACCGCTCGCCCAGCACATGCTGCGAATGAAAAAATGCATCAACCGCTGCACGCTGAGTGTCACAATCTTCGATCAGGTTCATCTGCTGACGAAAGATCTCGCCACCTTCCAGTGATTTGACGTACCAACCTATGTGTTTGCGCGCGGTACGCACGCCAAGATAGTCGCCATAAAACGCATAGTGCTCCAGCAAATGGCGCGACATCAGCTGCCTGACCTCTTCAACGGTCGGCGGTAAAAGATGCTGACCAGTACGCAAAAAATGATCGATCTCGCGAAAAATCCACGGACGTCCCTGCGCTGCGCGACCGATCATGATCGCATCGGCACCAGTTTTTTTCAGGACAAAGGCCGCCTTCTCAGGCGTGTCGATGTCGCCATTCGCAACGACGGGAATACGCACCGATGCTTTGACTGCGGCGATGGTGTCGTACTCGGCCTCACCACTGTAGCCATCCGCGCGCGTTCTGCCATGCAGGGTCAACATGGCAATACCGGTTTGCTCGGCAATACGCGCAATCGTCAGTGCGTTTTTATGTTGCCGGTCCCAGCCCGTACGAAATTTCAACGTCACCGGCACATCAACCGCCGCAACTACGGCTTCGAGCAAACTGGCCACCAAGGGCTCATCACGCAAGAGCGCCGAGCCGCACCAGTTATTGCAAACTTTTTTGACGGGGCAGCCCATATTGATGTCGATGATCTGGGCACCGCGATCGACGTTAAAACGCGCCGCTTCAGCCAGCAGCAGAGGATCAGCGCCGGCGATCTGCACCGCCTTGGGTTCCATTTCACCTTCGTGGTTAATGCGTCGCGCTGTTTTCTCGCTGGCCCATACGCGCGGATTGGACGCGGCCATTTCAGAGACCGCATAACCTGCGCCCAACTCCTTGCACAATTGGCGAAATGGCCGATCGGTCACACCCGCCATCGGGGCGACGAAGACATTGTTGCGAAGCTGATAGGGGCCGAGCTGCATGAGGGGTTCCGCTGGGATGGCAGTACAAAAGGCTGCCTATTTTATACGCAGCTGCGCAGATGCCGGAATAAACCGATTTGTGTCATGCCGCGGGATGAGAACGATCGATTTCATCGAGGCCATCGGCCTCGAGGTGGGTCGCATCGGCCCATTGCTGCACGCGAAATTGGTGACCATCCCACTGCAGACGATTGATCGCCGCATTGAGGATCGCAAAATCACGCGGTGATGTGATGGACAAGTCATGCGCTGCGCGATACAGGCAATCGAGCACACCGCCGTGGGTGACGATCACGATGCGCTGATCGGGGTGTTGCTGCGCAATGCGGGTAACAACATCGACCGATCGCTGATGAAATTCTTCCAAAGTTTCTGCCTCGCGCTCGCCCGCCGGGAATCGTGCCTGCGGATCGCGGGACTGCCAGAGCGCAAACGCTTCGGGATGTTGAAGGCTGATTTCATCGTACATCAAACCTTCGAACGCGCCGTAGCATCGTTCACGCAGCGCAATATCGATATGCACTGGAAGCTGATGTATGTCGGCGACGGCTTGTGCGGTATTGCGGGCTCTCTGCAAGTCGCTGGCATAAATCGCTGCCGGGCACTCACTCTGCAAAGCACGCGCCAATGATCGCGCTTGTCGCTGCCCCTCGTCATTTAAACCGATATCGATGTGCCCTTGCATGCGCCGCATACGGTTCCATGCGGTCTCGCCATGGCGAATCAGGAGAATGTCAGTCATATGGACGCGCCTCGGATCAAAAAAATAGTGACGGGCTCATCATGCAGTCTTCACAGGCGAGACCTGCAACCAGAAAGTCACCGGACCGTTATTGACCAACGCCACTTGCATGTCAGCGCCAAAGCGACCCGACTCCACTACGGGATGCAAAACACGCGCCCGCGAGAGTGTGTAATCAAACAACCGACTGGCCTCAGCAGGCGGCGCAGCGGGAGTGAAGGAGGGGCGTGTACCCGAACGGGTATCGGCGGCGAGCGTGAACTGAGGCACTAGCAAGAGACCGCCCTGTATCTGCGAAAGATTCAGATTCATTTTGCCTTCGGCATCGGCAAACACACGGTAGCTAAGCAATTTGGCGAGCAAGGCATCGGCTTCTTTTTCGCTATCACCCCGCTCTGCACACAACAAAACCATCAGGCCATGCGTAATGCGGCCTATGCATTCACTCTCTACCGTAACACTGGCCTCAGTGACACGTTGCAGCAGCGCGATCAAGACAGTGTGACCCGTGCAAATTTTCGTTTGCCGACTTGAACAACAAAAGTGCCCGCATCGACCTTGAGCGCTTTATCGCTGACAGCGGCGCCATCGATGCGCACGCCACCTTGCTCGACCATGCGCAGTGCTTCCGATGACGATGCGCACAGATTGGCTTGTTTCAGTAACTGACCTATACCCATAGGTGCTCCGGACAAGGCAACTTCAGGTACTTCATCCGGTATGCCGCCGCGCGCGCGATGATTGAAATCAGCCAGCGCATCTTCGGCCGCTTGGCGCGAATGAAAACGCTCAACGATTTCCTGGGCCAGCAGTACCTTGATGTCACGCGGGTTGCGACCACCGTCGACATCCGTTTTGAATTGCGCGATTTCAGCGATTGAGCGGAAGGACAGTAATTCGTAATAACGCCACATCATCACATCGGAAATACTCATCACCTTGGCAAACATGGTGTTGACCGGCTCGGTGATGCCGATGTAATTGCCCTTGGACTTGGACATTTTTTCAACGCCATCGAGGCCTTCGAGCAAGGGCATGGTGAGTATGCACTGCGGCGTCTGGCCATAATCTTTTTGTAGTTCACGACCGACCAGCAAATTGAATTTCTGATCAGTGCCACCGATTTCAAGATCGGATTTCAGCGCCACGGAGTCATAGCCCTGCATCAGCGGATAGAGCAATTCATGTACCGAAATGGGTGTGCCCGCTTTGAATCGCTTGGTGAAATCTTCACGCTCTAAAATACGCGCAACGGTATAACGCGCTGACAACTCGATCATGCCTCGAGCGCCCAGCGGATCACACCACTCGGAGTTGTAGCGGATTTCAGTACGCGCTGGATCCAGCACCAGACTGGCTTGCGAAAAATAGGTTTTCGCGTTCTGTTCTATTTGCTCTCTCGTGAGCGGTGGTCGTGTAACGTTGCGCCCGGAAGGATCGCCGATCATCGAGGTGAAATCACCAATCAGAAAAATGACCGTATGACCAAGATCTTGTAGCTGACGCATTTTGTTGAGTACGACCGTGTGCCCCAGATGTAAATCGGGTGCGGTGGGGTCCAGACCGAGTTTGATGCGCAGTGGCTTGCCATTTTTTTCAGACGATGCCAGCTTTTGCGCAAATTCGGATTCGATAAGCAATTCGTCAACACCCCGCTTAACGATGGCCAATGCCTCGCGAACCTTGTCGGAGAGCGGCAATGCGGCGGCTGCGGTGGCTGCGATGGCTGTTGTTCCGCCAGATTGAGAATTGGAATCAGATTGCGTTTTTACGTCCATGATGGCTTGTACCGGGTCAAAAAATCGTGTGTTGCGTTTGCTATAATGCGATCTTTGTTTTTTCTTGAAATACACTGCGGCGAAAGCAGTGCCGCAAAGAAAAACAGCAAATTTTATCCTATCGCATGCGTCTTACCGACAAATCCCGGATAGCAGTCATCCACCTGTGGCGAAAGCTCTGTTCGCTACCAACGACCCGCAAGGTGTCTTTTGCGGCGGCAGGTCTGTTTCTGATTGCGTTTGGTGCCGCCGGTGTTGCGCCTTTAGCACCGGATGCGGCCGATCTGCCCGTCGTGACCATCACCGAAGAACTGGTGCTACCTGACCTCTCCACCCAGATCAACGCATTGCGCAATGCTTCGACGTCCTTCATCGTCGAAGAGCGGGTACGCCCCGGCGACAATCTGTGGTCCTTACTCAATCGCATGGGTGTGAATGATCCGGGTGCCGTGAATTTCATCCGCAAGGATGCTCACGCACGAACACTGGTGAGCCTACGCTCCGGTGCACGGTTGCAGGCAAGCATCAGCCCGGAAGGTAAATTGTTATCCATGCAAACACTGCTGGATAACCCTGGCAATCAAAATAACGCCACCAATCTTGTTCTCGAAAAAACTGCCGATGGCTTCAGCAGCAAGCTCACTGAGGTGACGCTGGAGCCGCGCGTCGAGATGCGCTCAGGCGAAATTCGCTCATCATTCTTTGTGGCCACTGACAGGGCGCAGTTGCCAGACACAGTGACGGAACAGCTTCTGGAAATTTTTGCGGGTGATATTGATTTTGCCGCGGACCTTCGTAAAGGTGACTACTTTCAGGTGATTTATCAATCGCTATGGCACGGCAGCGAGTTTGTTCGTAGTGGCCGTGTGCTGGCAGCGGTGTTTCACTACAACGGCAATCACCGGCAAGCCATATGGTTTAGTACTGGCGAGGGCCGGCGGGGCGATTATTACGATGCGTCAGGTAACGCATTGAAAAAAACTTTCCTCAAATCGCCACTCCCAATGTCGCGTATCACCTCAGGTTTTGCGATGCGCATGCACCCGGTTTCTGGCGAATGGACACAACACAAGGGTATTGATTTCGCCGCGCCTGAGGGCACACCGATACGCGCAACAGCAGACGGTGTCATTGATTTTTCAGGTGTGCAAAGTGGCTATGGCAACGTGGTGATCGTCAAACACGGGCCAGTGTATTCAACGTTGTATGCGCATATGAGCCGCATCGGGCCAGGCATGCGTCTTGGCAAACGCGTGGCGCAAGGAGAGGTGATTGGTTATGTGGGCAGCACCGGCTGGTCGAGCGGCCCGCATCTGCACTACGAATTCCGCGTCAATAGTGAAGCGCGCGATCCGGGCTCGATTACCTTGCCGCAGACGGTGGCGCTCTCTGCTGCTGAGTTACCGCATTTTCGCAAACGAGTCGCCGACATCAACCATCGCTTTGCGATGATGGCGCCGAATCCCGTGACGCTAGCCTCGCGCTGAACGTCGATCACGGCATCACCTTATCCACCACGATGCCTTCAATTCCTCTTTACATTGGCCTGATGTCAGGCACCAGCCTGGATGGTATTGATGGTGTACTGAGCTTATCCAATCAGGCTTTGCATGCCACTTTCGTTGCATTTCCTGATGCGCTCAGAGCTGAACTACTCGCACTGCAATCGGCAATTGAAAATGAAATTCATCGCGAGGCTCTGGCCACGAATCAGCTGACTGTGCTTTACGCGGGGTGTGTGCAGCAACTGCTGGCAGACGCCGGTATCAGCGCCGAACGGGTAGCTGCCATCGGCGCCCATGGCCAAACCATACGTCACCGGCCTGAACTGGGTTACACGCGGCAGATCATCAACCCCGCGTTACTGGCTGAACTGACTGGCATTGATGTAATCAGTGGTTTTCGTCATCGCGATATCGCCGCTGGTGGCCAGGGTGCGCCGCTTGTGCCCGCCTTTCACCAAGCCGTCTTTGGCAGCACGACCCAGATGCGCGTGGTGGCCAATATCGGCGGTATCAGCAATATCAGCATCCTTAAGCCCGATGGCAATGTCACCGGCTACGACACCGGGCCCGGCAACATGCTGATGGATGGATGGATACACGCACAGCGCGGCCAGCACTATGACGAGGGCGGTCAGTGGGCAGCTTCGGGCAATGTGTTGCCGGACTTGCTCGCAGCACTGATGAGCGAACCCTATCTCGCGCAGCCCGCGCCCAAGAGTACGGGGCGTGATTTGTTCAACACCCCATGGCTGACGCAGCATCTGCAGCACTTCACCAGCGCCGCGCCCGCCGATGTACAAGCGACGCTGACTGCATTCACTTCGCGCACACTAGCCGATGCGATACGGCGCGATGCGCCGGACGCTGAGGCGGTGTATGTGTGTGGTGGTGGCGCACTGAATGCGTACCTGATGCGCTTGTTGCAGGAACAGCTAGCGTGCCCAGCGTCGAACACAAGTGCGCTGGGGGTGGCACCACAGCATGTCGAAGCACTGGCCTTTGCCTGGTTGGCAGAACGCTTCTGCGAGCGTTTGCCAGGCAACCTGCCATCGGTCACCGGCGCGCGAGGCCCGCGCGTGCTTGGGGCGCTTTACCCTGCGTGACGATGGGTCCCTACTTCCCGATACGAAGGCAACAAAAAAGCGCGGACTAAGCCGCGCTTTTTGCGAATACAGCAATGGTTCAGGCAGAGAACGACGAACCGCAGCCGCAGGTGGTAGTCGCGTTCGGATTCTTGATCACGAACTGAGCGCCTTCGAGGTCGTCTTTGTAATCAATTTCAGCGCCAACGAGATATTGGTAGCTCATCGAATCGATCAGCAACTGCACGCCGTTTTTCATCATCGCCGTGTCGTCTTCGTTCACGATTTCATCAAACGTGAAACCATACTGAAAACCCGAGCAACCGCCGCCCTGTACGAACACGCGCAGTTTGAGATCGGGGTTACCCTCTTCTTCGATCAGCTGAGCCACTTTGTTGGCTGCGCTGTCCGTGAAATTGATGGGTGTCGGCATTTCGGTGATTGCGTTCATGTGAATGCTCCTGCCTTATGAATCAATAACTTGGGATTATAGCCGCGCGCACGAAGCGCTGCCGACAATGACGCATGGTCTGCAGGGATATTCGACTCTTCGGCCTGCATAAGCTTGCCGAGAACACTACAACCGACCTGCATGGTCATCCCCGCGTACGCAATATTGCCGATTATGCGCGCCCGGGCCAGTAATTCAACCCTGTCGCTAGCATGGAGATTTCCGACCACCTCACCCCTGACGACAATATGCCGGGCACAGACATCGCCCTCAATACGCCCCTCCGGCAGTACGATCAGGTAGCCCGCCCCTTGAGGCTCGGCCCGCACGTTGCCGATGATATGGCCGCCGACCCACAACCCACCCTGAAACACGACATCGCCCTCAATGCGGCAACCGCGCCCGATCAGGGTCTCAACGCCCTCCTGCTCGTGTTCAATGCGTTTCTTCCCCAACATCGTAACCTCGCCTGCGAAGAGCCCGCTCCGTGAGTCAGACGCGACCGTGAGCATTGCCTTTCTCAGGGTCACGCGACACAGGATTCTGCCCTTGAAACATCAGGCGACGGGGGCACATCGCGCCCCTGCTTGCGAGGGGACAATCACATCAGGGAAGAATCGGTACGTGACGCAAACCGGTGGTTTCATCGAGGCCAAACATCAGGTTCATGCATTGCACGCCCTGCCCTGCAGCACCTTTGACCAGATTGTCTTCAACGACCAATATGACGAGCAAATCGCCGCCACCGGGACGGTGAACGGCAATGCGCAGCATATTCGACGCCCTGACCGAGCGCGTTTCTGGATGGCTACCGGCTGGCAGTACGTCGACGAAGGGATCATCGCGGAAATGCGCTTCGTACAACGCCTGGAAATCGGTATTGCGCGCCTCGGGCAACAAGCTGGCATACAGGGTCGAGTGAATACCCCGAATCATGGGCACCAGATGCGGCACAAAGGTCAGACCAATCTTGCGACCCGCAATCGCTTCCAGCCCCTGAACAGTCTCAGGGAGATGACGATGACCCTTAACACCATAGGCCTTGAAATTGTCAGCAGCCTCGGCCAGCAGTGTATGCACTTCGGCTTTGCGACCAGCACCGGAAACACCAGATTTGCAATCGGCAATCAGCGCGCCCTCATTCACCAGTGGCTTGCCTTGCGTGAGCAGTGGCGCAAAACCTAACTGCATCGAGGTGGGATAACAGCCGGGCAGTCCAATCACACGCGCTGTACGAATGGCATCGCGATTGACTTCCGGCAGACCGTAGACGGCTTCCGCCAGAATATCTGGGCAACTATGCGGCATGCCGTACCACTGCTCGAACACGGCCGTGTCTTTGATGCGGAAATCCGCAGCGAGATCAATCACTTTGACGCCAGCATCCAGTAGGGCTTTCGCCTGCGCCATCGCAACGCCATGCGGTGTGGCGAAGAACACCACATCACACTGATCAAGCTGCGCGTTTTCTGGCGCTGAAAACGCCAATGCTACATGACCACGCAATGAAGGAAACATGTCGGCGACCGGCATCCCATCTTCTTTGCGCGAGGTAATAACGCTCAGCCGTGCTTGAGGATGGGCCGCAAGAATGCGCAAGAGTTCCACGCCCGTGTAGCCGGTGCCACCGACAATACCAACCTTGATCATTGCAGACTCCTTCAGGCAATCTTCAGGCATACCGCCTGATTTGCAATCAATAAAAACGCTGACTTAAACCGCACAAACATGATGACGAAGCAGCTTCTCCAAGCCATTGAATAAAAAAGCCGCCGGGCGCAAACCCGGCGGCTCTTTATCCAGCCACACCAGCGGGTTAGCGCTTGGAGAACTGTTTTGCGCGACGTGCTTTGCGCAGACCGACTTTCTTACGCTCGACTTCACGTGCATCACGCGTGACGAAACCAGCTTTGGAAAGTTCAGGCTTGAGTGCTGCATCGTAATCAATCAGCGCACGGGTAATGCCGTGACGAACTGCGCCGGCCTGGCCGGACTCGCCGCCGCCGTGCACATTGACCATGATGTCAAAACGCTCGACGTTGTTGGTCAGTTCGAGTGGCTGACGGATGACCATCAGGCCGGTCTCGCGCGAAAAATATTCCGACGCAGCCTTGCCATTGACGGTGATCTTGCCTGTACCTGTCTTGATGAACACGCGCGCCACTGCACTTTTGCGACGGCCGGTTCCGTAATTGTAGTTACCGATCATGTCTGTTCCTTAGATATCGAGCGACTTCGGTTGCTGGGCGCTGTGCGGGTGTGTGCCTTCGGCATACACCTTCAGCTTCTTGATCATGGCGTAACCCAGTGGACCTTTGGGCAGCATGCCCTTGACTGCTTTTTCCAACGCACGGCCAGGAAATTTTTCCTGCATGTCGCGGAATTTGGTCGCATAGATACCGCCCGGATAACCGGTGTGGCGGTAATAAATCTTGTCGGTGGATTTTGCACCGGTCACGCGCAGCTTGCCGGCGTTAACGATGATGATGTAGTCACCCGTGTCTACATGTGGGGTGAATTCTGGCTTGTGCTTGCCGCGCAGTCGGCGTGCCACTTCGCTGGCAACACGTCCGAGGATTTTATCCGTGGCGTCGATCACAAACCAGTCGCGCTGGACTTCGTGTCCTTTTGCGGAAAAGGTTTTCATGATGTTCCTAAAAAAAAGATGTCGTGCTCGCTGTGGTGGTTCCGCCGGCCGGCGGACGCGCCCTTGTTATATTTTCTCCTCGAGCAATCTGGAGAACCGGCGATTATAGTGTTTTCAAGGACTTGGCGTCAATTACAGTCGCCAAAACCGACCCGCAAACGGGCTAAACGCCGCAAGCCCTGCCTTTTTGACATGATTTCTATCGCAACATCTCGGTCCACGATCGGTGCGCTATGGCGTCCGGGCCTACAATATTGATCTTTTTCGCAGGAAGACTTCCATGGAATGCACAGTACGTTGGACCGGCTTGTCGGGCATGAGCTTTGTTGCAGAGACCGGCTCCGGTCATCTGGTCACGATGGATGGCGCGCCCGACGGCGGCGGCCGCAATCTCGCCCCACGGCCCATGGAGGTCGTCTTGGCTGGCACCGGCGGCTGCACAGCGTATGACGTCGTGGTCATCCTTCGTAAAAGCGGCCAAGATATTCGAGGCTGCGAGGTCAGCTTGAAATCGGAACGCGCGGAGAAAGATCCCAAGGTCTTCACCAAGGTGCATTTTCACTTCATCGTGCGCGGACGGAATCTCAAAGCCAATCTGGTCGAGCGGGCGATCAAACTCTCCCATGAAAAATATTGCTCGGCCTCGATCATGATGGAAAAAACGGCGGAGCTGACCCACTCCTACGAGATCATTGATGATCTTGCTGATCTGCCAGCGCAAACAACGTCGGCTTGACGATCGGCTTTTCCTTTGGGGAGGCTAGATCGATTGATCAAGCCGTGTAACCGACCATCTCGCGCGACACCTGAGCCAGCAGGCCGCGATACTGCTCTAGGTAGCTTGCCAGTCATCGTTCCGGACAGACGCACGCGTTTGATAGAGGACGACGGTCTGGGATAGCGCCTCTATATATAGTAGGCAGTACCTGTCATCAGTTTGGCCATACCGCGCATCGCCGTGCGTACCGGCAAGGGCAAGTCGGCGGCCCCCATCGCTTGTGCCGATGCGCCATGCGCCGCCTCGTCATCCCGCATCTGAGCCACAATCGCACGCGATCGCAGGTCCGATGTCGGCAACTCTGAGAGATGGCTGTTGAGATGCGCCTCAACCTGCCGCTCGGTTTCAACAACAAAACCCAGACTTTGCGCATCTCCCATACGCGCGGCAACAGCGCCCAATGCAAACGATCCGGCGTACCACAAGGGATTGAGCAAACTGGGCCGAGATCCCAGCTCGGTCAGACGTGCGGCCGTCCAGGCAAGGTGGTCGAGCTCTTCTTCTCCAGCATGTCGAAGTTGCGCCCGCGTGTCGGGATTGCGGGCAAATCGCGCTTGCGCCTCATACAAGGCCTGGGCGCACACCTCACCAACATGATTCACGCGCATCAGCCCTGAGCTATGCCGCCGCTCCGGTTCACTTAGCGCCTGATCCGGCACCTTCGCGGCCGGGTTAGGTCGATGAGCGACCGACACACCGGTGATCACACGCAAGCTGCGATCAAAAGCACAAATAAGGTCGTCCAATTCTGCCATTTGTTGTCACCCTACTAATTTTTTTACAAAATCGTTGTAAACAAGCCACATAATATTAGCAAAATTTCCAAGAACAAAAAATTAACTTTGCTCTGGAGACTAAGTTTTGCTTCAATGCATGCTGACTCTAGATCCACTGGTCTTGGAGCCCTTATTTCGCGGACCGAGCCGATGTAAATCGGCCGGGCAGCGAAATGGAAATCTTTGCATTACAACATTTTGGAGATTGCTAAATGAAAAAGACTCAAGTTGCTCTGGCCGCAATGGCTCTGGTGGCATCGACCGCTGTTTTGGCTGAAGTTAAAGTCAGCGGACAGTTTGACCTTGGCGTAGGTAGATCAACTGGCGTTGGTGGTAGTTTCATGGAACAAGGCGGTTGGGCAGACAACAGCCACATTAGATTTTCTGGTTCCGAAGATTTGGGTAACGGCCTCAAGGCAGGTTTTACACTCGAGGGTGGCTTTACACAAAACGGTAATCCAGGTAACGGTGGTAACGGTACTTTGTTTAGCCGTGAGTCAACGATTAATTTGAGCGGCGATTTCGGCGGTGTGAGACTGGGTCAGCAGGTTTCCCCGTACATCGTAACCCACGCAATTACGCAAGCTGGTACACCAGGTTCTTTCTGGGTTAACCGAATCATTATGGGCGGCGGTTTGGGTGCCGCGGCTGTTGGCCAAGGCACCGGTGCATTCCAACAGGGTGGTTTTTTCATTGCTAACGCGGTCTCTTATACTACCCCCAGCATCAGCGGCTGGACTGCTACCGTTCTTACCAACACTGAAAACGGCGCAAAAGACGGCGCAATGGCAGCCTCCACTAGCTCCGGAGACAAATACAGCGCTTTTAACGTGATCGGCGCAATTGGTCCAATCAACGTATCTGGCGGCTACCAAAACAGAAACGGCCAGTATACAAGCTATGTAATTGGCGGAACAACCACCTTCGGCGATTTGACAATCGGTATCAACCATAGTTCACATAAGCCTGAAACCGGGGCTACAGCGGCAGGACAGCCGGGCGTCAAAACAGCCACAACCATGATTAGTGCAAATTACAAGCTTCAAGAAAAGCTCAGCTTGAATGCGGGTGTTGCGCAAAATGATCTCGCTACCGAACAATCACTCAGTAGCATTGGTCTGAAATATGACCTTTCGGCGCGTACGTATACCTACGTTGCTTATCTCAACGCGACAAACGGTGCCCAGTCTGCATTGGGTAATCGCGGAAATTACAGTACCACAAGTACCACTTCCATTTCTACCACCATGGTCGGTATCGCACACTCGTTCTAACACCTAGCTAATTTAGCGTTAGCTTGAATAGAACTGCAACAACGAAAAAGCCACTCTTCGGAGTGGCTTTTTCATAGGAGCTACCCATGAAGCGCTTATTCATACTCACCGCCATTCTCACAATTGTTGTGACAGCAGGCTGCGCTAGTTACTCTCCAAACAAAAACATCGTAGGGCAAGACCGCGCAGCTCTGGTGGTCAACATGGGTCAGCCTGAAACTGAATACGTGCTGGATGGCATGCAGGTACTTCATTTCACTCGTGGACCTGCTGGAAGTCACACTTACTTTGTCTATCTTGATGACAATGATCGAGTACTTGGGTGGGAACAGGTGCTAACAGAAGATCGCTTCAACAGCATACAACCTGGGATGAAAAAAGATCAGGTTATTCAAATTATTGGCAGCACGAAAATCACCAATGGCCTTGCAAGGAATCGGGGTTCGGTGTGGCACTATCGCTACGAAAACTATCAGTGCAAGTCGTTTGTTATCGAATTCACACCTGAAAACATTGTAAGGAGCAGTGGATATCGCATTCGCGGCGGACGCAATTGCAAGTACGTTGGTAGCTGAAAATTTACACAACACGGATTTCTAGATTTTTCTGCGCTAACACTTCAATTCCGCCTGTGACGTCCTTTAAAAAGACAAACTCAAGTGATGAAAAAAACTAAGGTCACAACGGCTACTGCCTGCGCGCCCTTTTTCTCGGGATTGTTTTGTGCAGCGATCTGATCACCGCTCACCGTTGCCAATGTGGTCGCCAGCACAAGATCACGAGCCTCCTTTAATTTTTCTTTCGGCGTCAGGTAACCCTCAGACTTAGCCAGCGAGATCTCTTGCACGCCACCCGATTCGGCAATCACATAAATCTCTACTCATAAAGCATGGCGGCGCACTACTTTTTTTGCGCTCACACAATCCCCCTCCCACCCCTCTTTGATCACCCCACCCCCTCGCAAAACCAAACATCGCCAGACTGGTCGGATTCCTCTCAACCACTGGAGAATTTGCGATGAACAAAACACTGCTTGCAACGACTGTTGTTGCGACGATGACCTGTGGCGCCGCTTTGGCGCAATCGGGGGTGACACTGTATGGCAATGTGGATGCTTCAATGGTCACCGCCACCGGTATTGGTACGACTTCGGATCACCGTAACAGCTTTGGCGAGGGTAACTGGGCACCCTCGGTATGGGGTGTGAAAGGCAGCGAGGATCTGGGCGGCGGCATGCACGCGAACTTTCGACTTGAAGGCGGCTTCAGCTCGGGCAATGGTGCAATCGCTAACGGCGGCACCACGGGCGTGTTCAGTCGTCAGGCGAATGTAGGGCTCAATGGTGCCTTCGGATCGGTGACGGCAGGCCTGAATCAATCGCCATTTATTTCGGCCTATACCTCGACACTTGGGCTCGCTGGTCAGAATTTCTATGTGCCCGCGCTCTTGCTGCACCGGGATGGCAGCGTGCTCAACTCTTCGCTCGCAACCGTGCCAGCGTACACCGGTGGTGCGGATGGCGATCCTTCGCTGGGCACAACCGGCGGCTTCTTTGTTCCGAATTCAGTCACCTATAGCTTGCCGACAGAAGGGCTGGGGGGCGTAACGGCGAGTTTGATGTATGCGTTCGGCGGCACGCCCGGGGACTCCGGACGCAATCGTTTTATGGCGGGCAATGTGGGTTATACGACCGGCGATCTGAAAATCGTGGCTGCAGCCTCTGATCGTGATGCGCAATACCGGCAATATCTGGTCGGCGGAAGTATCCCTATGGGTCCATTCATGGTTGCCGCGAATTATGTGCACTTCGAACCAGAGCTAGGTAGCTCAAGCAATACTTGGACCGTGGGTGCGCAAATGAAGGTGATACCCAACACCAGCCTAGGCGTGAACTATGCGCGCAATGACAGTGCGGGTCATCCTTCGATCATCAATCTGTCTGCTGTGTATTCGCTATCAAAAACCACAAACTTGTACGCTGCATTCAATCGCGGCACGGATGGCGCGCCCTCTTCCTACTCGGGTTGGGTGGATGGCGCAGCGAATGCGGCACTGGCACAGGCGGGCTCATCCAATGCCCTGATTTTAGGACTACAGAAAGGCTTTTGAGTATCTTGTAATCGTGCTTGCCCAGTCAGCGATATCTGGCTGGGCTAGTGCGGGGTCAGGAAATTTTGGGTGTCTGGCGCAATGATCGGAACACGAATGGGTCATCATAAAATTCGCCCGATTGCTGCAGCCACCAGCCCGGCACACCTAATACGGGCAGATGCGCAAAATCACGGGATGAAAAACCTGTACTTATGGCAGCAGCAACGCTGTGATCGATCGCTTCCCAGCGCCGTTTGTCGCTGAATGAAAACCACGCTGGCTCGACGATCGTTATCCAGACATGGGCCGTGATGGCTTTGTAGGGTTGAACTAGCTTCTCGATCAAGGCATGCCCAAACAAAACCACCGACACCTTTGAAAAAAATTCCTCAGGCGATCGTTGTAAAAGAAATTGCCATTGATGCTGACGCAAGGCTTCCGCTAAGTGTGCATCACTGCAAATAAAAATCGCCGCATTCTCGTCAAACAAGGTCGCCGCATCCCGCTCGCGGCCACGTGCCCCTGAGTTGATCGTGCCATCAACACCCGAGTGGGCTGTTACCGTCAATGAGTTTGCGGCATGCAAGGCATTCAGTGTCTTTTTGATTTCCGGAAAATGCAGCCAGATGACCGTATTGAAAAAATCATGCAGATTGTCACGCGTGGGTACCTGGCCGGTTGCGTGTATGTGGGCTTCGTACGCGATATCGGCAGGCAGACTGTGCTGAGGAACAAAGACGACAGAGCAAGCGCTTGCGGTCTTGAGATCATGCGCTTGGGCGATCTGATTCGCTGCCTGCAACCAGTCGCCGCTGTGGATTAGTGCCTGCCCGGTTTCCCTGAATGGCGCGAGCCAGGGTCGCTGCCAGTCAATGGCATCCAACGACACGATGAGTTCAGACAAATGTCCACTGCAATTGGCTACCCGCGTCCAGTGGAACGACAGATGTTCTGCCCATGGGCAATTCGTCGGGTATGGTCCATGGTTGACGGCGCAGGGTGATGGTGCCGGTATTTCGTGGCAGTCGGTAAAAATCCGGGCCGTAAAAACTGGCGAATCCTTCAAGCTTGTCGAGCGAACCGGCCTCTTCAAAGGCCTGCGCGTACAACTCCATCGCATGCAAAGCGGTGTAGCAACCAGCGCAACCGCAGGAATGTTCTTTCAAGCCCTTGGGATGGGGCGCCGAGTCGGTTCCAAGGAAAAATTTGGGATTGCCCGAGGTCGCGGCTTCGATCAATGCGAGACGGTGGGTTTCGCGCTTGAGAATCGGCAGGCAGTAGTAATGCGGACGGATACCGCCTTTGAAAATCGCATTGCGGTTATAGAGCAGATGGTGGGCGGTAATGGTGGCAGCAATATCGCCTTCGGCATCTCGCACATAGTGGGCTGCTTCGCGCGTGGTGATGTGCTCAAAAATGACTCTCAGTCCCGGCAGGTCGCGCCGCAGCGGCTGCAGTATGCGATCAATGAAAACAGCTTCCCGATCGAAGACATCAATATCACCATCGGTGACTTCACCATGAATCTGCAAGGGCAAACCCAGCTTCTGCATCGCTTCGAGCGTGGCCATGCAACGACGAATATCGGTAACGCCCGCGTCGGAATTGGTGGTGGCACCGGCGGGATAGAGCTTAACTCCATGAACGATGCCGCTATCGACAGCACGCTGGATTTCATCGGGCTTAGTGTTGTCGGTTAGGTAGAGCACCATCAGCGGCTCGAAGCTTGCACCCTCGGGCAGCGCAGCGATGATGCGCTGCCGATACGCAGCGGCCATCTCGGTGGTGGTGACCGGTGGCTTGAGATTGGGCATGACGATGGCTCGCGCGAACTGGCGCGCGGTGTGCGGCACGACATCGCGCAGCACATCACCGTCGCGGAAATGCAGATGCCAGTCGTCGGGGCGAGTGAGGGTCAGTGTGGCTATCGGTGCTGCGCTGGACATGGGCTGATGCTTTCTGAAAAAATATTCGACAACAAAAGCGTTCTACAAATTACAACACCAGAATCACACGATAGTCATTCACATTGGTGCGGGTCGGACCCGTGACAAGCAGATCACCGATGGCTTCGAAATAACTGTAGCCGTCGTTATTGGCGAGCATTTTTTGTGCGCTGACACCTTTGGCCGTCGCACGTGCCACGGTATCCGGGAAGAGCAAGGCGCCGGCGTTGTCTTCGGTGCCATCGATACCATCGGTGTCGGCAGCGAGTGCATAGACCTCGGGCATGCCATTGAGCTCGATGGCGAGTGAGGTCAGAAACTCAACGCAACGACCACCACGACCATTGCCGCGTACGGTAACGGTGCACTCACCGCCGGAAATCAATGCCACCGGGGGTTTGAAGGGCTGCTGATGATCGCGGATCTCTCGAACCAGCGCTGCGTAGACCTTGGCGACTTCAGTCGCTTCGCCGGTGACGGTATCACCCAGCACGACGGGCGTGATCTGATGGGCACGAAAAAATTCTGCCGCCGCCTGCAGGCTCTGATGCGGCGTACCGATCACCGTGTTGGTGACATGCGCCAGCGCCGGGTCACCGGGCTTGGGCGTCTCGTCGATCTTGCCTGCAGCACCGGCTTCAAGATGCGCGAGCACCGAGGCGGGCGCATCGACCTGGAAGCGTTTAAGAATATCGAGCGCATCGCGATAGGTGCTGGGATCAGCGCAAGTCGGCCCAGAGGCAATCGCGCTGGGATCATCGCCGGTGACATCGCTGATGATGAGGGTGAGCACGGGGGCGCGGCAGGCGGCAGCCAGGCGGCCACCCTGTATGCGCGACAGATGCTTTCTGACGATGTTCATTTCGGTAATGGGGGCACCGGACCGCAGCAGACTATTCGTGACCGCCTTGAGGTCAACCATGGGCACGCTGTCCACAGGCAGGGAGAGCAAACTGGAACCGCCACCAGAGACCAGCGCGATCAGCAAATCATCCGGGGTCAGGGAAGTCGTCAGGGCGAGGATTTCGGCGGCGGCCTGCTCGCCCGCGCTGTCCGGTACCGGATGGCCAGCCTCCAGGACGCGGATTCGCTCAGTGGGCATGCCGTGGGCATAGCGCGTGACCACCAAGCCCTCCAGCGGCGCACCGGCCGGCCAGACCTGCTCAACGGCTCTGGCCATACTCGCGGCGGCCTTGCCGGCCCCGACGACGAGGGTGCGGCCCTTGGGCGGCGCGGGCAGGTATGCGGCAACGATTTTAAGGGGATCAACGGCGCCGACCGCCGCATGGAAGCTGTCGGTGAGGAGGGTTCTTTGATTCATGGCGTGGATGGTAGGTCTTGGCTTTAGGGATAATTACGCATTGTAAAAGAGCACCGCCTGCGGCCGCTTAAAAGTTTTGCGGGCGGGTCAGGCCCGGCTCACGCCGAAAGTGGCGCCCTCGGGGAACGCGGCGCCATCGGCGGTGCGGGCGGACTCGTCCGGCGGCGCCTGTTGACGCTCCCACATGTCTGCATACAGTCCCTGCTTTGCCAGCAATTCTGCGTGCGAACCACGCTCGACGATGCGACCCTGCGACATGACCAGAATCTGTGCAGCATCAGCAATGGTGGATAGGCGGTGGGCAATCACCAGCGTCGTGCGATCGCGGGCGATGTCCTTGAGCTGCGCCTGTATAGCCTGCTCGGCGTGAGAATCTAGCGCGGATGTGGCCTCGTCGAAGATCAGGATAGCGGGATTTTTGAGTACCGTGCGGGCGATGGCGACACGCTGTTTTTCACCGCCGGAGAGTTTCAGGCCACGCTCGCCGACCATGGTGTCATAGCCGTCCGGCAGACTTTCAATGAAATCGTGGATACAAGCAGCGCGTGCGGCTGCGGTGATGTCCTGCTGACTGGCGTTCGGCCGACCATAGGCGATGTTGTAGGCAATCGTGTCGTTGAAGAGCACAGTATCCTGAGGCACGATCCCGATCGCACTGCGCAAGGAAGATTGCGTGACGTCGCGAATGTCCTGACCATCGATCAGGATGCCGCCCTTGTCGACATCGTAAAAGCGAAACAGCAGCCGCGCGAGCGTTGATTTACCGGAGCCGCTGTGACCCACCACAGCGGTTGTGGTGCCGGCGCTGATGGTGAAATCAACGTCGAACAGGATTTGCCGGTTTTTCTCATAGCTGAAATTGATCTGACTGAAACATAATTCTGCTTGACGAATTATCAGTGGTCGCGCTGCGGGTGAATCTGCAACTTCACGATGTTGATCGAGCAGTGTAAACATTTTCTCCATGTCCGCTAGACTTTGCTTAATCTCGCGGTAGAGCACGCCGAGAAAATTTAGGGGAATGTACAACTGGATCATGAATGCGTTCACCAGCACGAGATCACCCAGAGTCATGGTGCCGCCAATCACACCGAGTGTGGCGCGCCACAAGATGAGCGTGACTGCCGAGGCGATGATCAACGATTGGCCGGTATTCAAGAGCGTCAGCGATGTTTGCGAACGCACTGCTGCGTGCTCGTAGCGCTGCAAGCCTTCATCGTAGCGTCTGGCTTCATACTCTTCGTTGCTGAAATACTTGACGGTTTCGTAATTCAACAGTGAGTCGATCGCACGACCGTTGGCTTTCGAATCGAGTTCATTCATGGTGCGACGGAAATTCGTACGCCATTCCGTAACCAGTACCGTGAAAACTACATACGTCACCAGAGCAACGAACGTGATTACCGAAAACCAGATGTCATATTGCAGGGCCAGATAGCCGATTACCAGCGTGATTTCAATGATGGTCGGTAGTATGCTGAAGAGGGTGTAAGACACCAGCGAAGAAATGCCGCGCGTGCCGCGCTCGATGTCTCGGGTGATGCCGCCGGTCTGACGGTTGAGGTGAAAACGCAGTGATAGCGCATGCAGATGACGAAAGACTTTGAGCGCGACTGTTCGAACTGCACGCTGAGTCACTTTTGCAAAAAAGAATTCGCGCAGCTCGGTGAATACGGTAGTAGACAGGCGCAACAAGCCGTAAACAATCAGCAATCCGACAGGTAGTATGAGCAAGGATGCTGGCTTGTCAGGCGTGATGGTCAGACCATCAATAAGCTCTTTCAGAACCAGCGGTACAGCAACGTTGGCGATCTTGGCGAGGACCAGACACAGCAACGCAAAGATCACGCGCCACTTGTAAGCCCAAAGATACGGCAGCAGGGTCTTGAGCGTTCCCCAGTCATTCCGTGTGCTCTGATTGGCGGGCGCATCGGCGGGTGGACGGGCATGGTGGCGCATGATGGGTTGTGGGTTCTGCCGGGTGAGGATGGGAGCGCGCGCTTGCTTGCGTTATGCTTGCGCAATCATAGATTGTAGCGTTTATGACGGATCAACACAGGGAACAAGGATGAGTGCAACAGAAAACTCAAGCCTGCCGGAGGGCATGCCGACACTGCGGGTGATGCCCATGCCGGCAGATGCCAATATCCATGGTGATGTGTTTGGCGGCTGGATCATGGCGCAAGTGGATATTGCCGGTGCATTACCTGCGGTGCGACGTGCTAACGGCAGGGTGGGTACCGTGGCAGTGAATTCTTTTGTTTTCAAGCAGCCGGTATTTGTTGGCGATCTGCTGTCGTTTTACGCGAAGATCGTAAAAACCGGCAACACCTCGATCACCGTCAATGTCGAGGTGTATGCGGAGAGAAACCGGTTGCAAGCCGAGGTGGTGAAAGTCACTGAAGCGACGCTGACCTATGTGGCAACGGATGACCATCGTCGGCCACGACCTTTGCCTCCGTTGCCTTGACAGGTCGATAGCTTACGCGGCTTTGCTGTCGCGCAGCTCGCGGCGCAAGATCTTGCCCACATTGGTCTTTGGCAGCTCGGCACGAAACTCGATATGCTTCGGCCGCTTGTAACCGGTGAGCTGCTCATGGCAATAGGCCATTAGACTTTCTGCCGTCAGATTAGGATCACGGCGCACGACAAAAAGTTTGACCGCTTCGCCTGAGCTCGCATCAGGCACGCCGACCACCGCGCATTCAAGTACGCCGGGATGCATGGCGACCACGCCCTCGACTTCGTTGGGATAGACATTGAATCCAGAGACAAGCACCATGTCTTTCTTGCGGTCGACAATGCTTACATAACCGTGCTCATCCATGAACCCGATATCACCTGAGCGGAAAAATCCGTCCGCAGTCATGACACGCGCAGTTTCTTCCGGACGCTGCCAATAACCTTCCATTACCTGCGGACCGCGAATTGCAATTTCACCGACCGCGCCGATGGCAAGGGCGTTACCGTCGTCGTCGAGGATGGCGATCTCGGTGGACGAAATAGGCAAGCCTATGGTCCCGGTGAATACAGATGAATCTGCAGGATTGGCCGTGGCGACGGGTGCAGTCTCGGAGAGCCCATAACCTTCAACGATACTTTTACCCGTGACTTGCTGCCAGCGATCATTCACCGCACGCTGCACTGCCATGCCACCACCATTGCTTAACTTCAGCCCTGAAAAATCCAAGCTGGCAAAACCAGGATGATTCAGGAGGCCGTTGTACAGCGTATTCACGGCCGGGAACATATTGAATTTATGCTTTGACAGTGTCTTGACTAGTCCGGGAATATCGCGCGGATTAGGAATCAGGATATTCATGCCACCCAAACGAGTACCCATCAAACAGCAAACGGTGAGCGCGAAGATGTGATAAAGCGGCAAGGCACAAACAAAACTCAGCGCTTCAACGCGCGGCGGCTTATCCATTGCGGGCTGTAGCCAGGCTTCGTTTTGCAAAAGATTGGCAATGACATTGCGATGGCTGAGCGTCGCGCCCTTTGAAACGCCGGTGGTGCCACCGGTGTATTGAAGGAAGGCGATGCTGTCATGGCCTAGCTCAACGGGGCGCAATATGAGCGATCCGCCTTCACTGAGCGCGCGGTTGAAACGCACAGCGTTCGGCAGAGAAAATTCGGGCACCATTTTTTTGACCGTGCGGATGACAAAATTGACGATGCCACCCTTGATGCCACCTAGCAGATCACCCATGCTGGCGACTACAGCGACCTTGATTTGCGTTCGTGCGATGACCTTTTCAAGAACCGAAGCAAAGTTTTCCAGAACGATGATGGCTTCAGCACCCGAGTCTTTGAGCTGATGCTCGAGTTCACGCGCTGTGTAGAGGGGGTTCACATTCACCACCACATACCCGGCGCGCAGTACGGCAGCAATGGCCACGGGATATTGCAATACGTTGGGCATCATCAGCGCTACGCGCGCGCCTTTGCTGAGACCCTGAGCTTGCAACCAGGCGCCCAATTTCTTGGACATCAGATCAACGTCGGCATAGGTGATGAAACGATCCATGCACACATAAGCATTTCTCTGCGCATATTTATCAAATGCTTCTTCGAGCAAATGCACCAGTGAGCGATAACGCGTGTAATCAATCTCGGCAGGTACGCCCGGCGGATAGAACTTTAGCCAGAATTTATCCATGCTTTACCTCGGAGTGGTATGTGCGGTCATTCGGCACGACTGGCCATATGATCACTGAAGAGAATTTCCCGTGATTTGATGCATGGAATCCTAGCCGATAAATTTTGAATTGTCTTTTATTGCATCGCAGCAGTTGGGGTAACTGTTGTTTCGATGCCTGCATTTTGGGATGGTGGCTCAGGCGGCAGGTAGGCAGACAATGCTTTACGGCGCTCGGCGTTATCCATCTTGGCCAGTTTGCGTACCGATTGATAAAAAGTCGGTAGGTGCTTTTCCCGGATGAGCATGGCACGAAAGGCAGGTGCAAGATCGTGATAAGTTGAGATCAGCGCAAAATGCGCATTCGTCATGCGCTCACCAAACCATCGGTCATAGCCTGCGTAGCCGCCCCACTTCGCCTGCTTTATGTGAGCATAGCGCTGCTGAAGGTCTGCAAATATCTCGGCTTTGCGTTGCCGTTTCTCTGCATCACTGACGCGCCGATTGAAATTCTCCTCAAGCTGACGCGCATAGGTGGACAGGAGTGCGAGGAATTCTTCCTTGCGCTCTCGATAGGCGATATATTCTGCGCGCATCGCATCATCGCCTCTGGCTTCAAGCCAGCGCATTACGCCAATTTCTTCGACGGCGGTGGCGAATGATTCGTTGAATTGCGAATCACCCGGCGCATAGGCTACTTGATGCGCGAGCTCATGAAAGATCAGCCTTGCGAGTTCTGCGTCGGGATATTCGATGAAGGTTGACAGTACAGGATCGTTGAACCAGCCCAGCGTCGAATAGGCAGGTACACCCGTTACACGTACATCGAGACTTTGGCGGCTCAGGCTATCAGCGAAACTCTGCGCGGCTTCGCGACTGTAGTAGCCACGATAGTCAACGCAGCCCGCCACAGGAAAGCACCAGCGCTCGGGTTTCAAGGAAAGTTCTGGCGTGGCCACTACGTTCCACAAAACGTATTTGCGTTTGAGATCAGCGTACTTGGTGTAGCTGCCGTTATCAGGTAGTGCGAGTTCTTTGGCTGCAAATGCGCGGATGTCACGTACGCGCTTGAGACGTGCCCTGAGATCCTCTCTGGTACCGGGATCGGCAAGCCACTGGTCTATGGGTTTGGCTTCCGCGAGCACGGCGAAGTGCCCGTGAACAGCCTGTGTGTAATAGCCGAGTTGCGCGCAGCCGCCCGCCAGCAGAGGCAATAAAAGAGAAAAGACAACGCGCGAGATGGTACTCGCCGACGCTGTCCGTAAATCTGATGTACCCATGGGTATCGTATCTATTGTCAATTGCGCAGAGCTGAGGATAAGTTTAGGACCTTATGTTCTCACAAATTATTTTGCTGAATTGGCAATTTTGCATGTAGGCCGGCGCAAGGTAATATGGCGAAGACATAGGGCTGCTCAGACAGCACAATAGACGCTTGCCCGACCCAGCGGGCATCTACTCAGGAAGACACCACCATGAAGCTGATTGATCCTATTTTAGGGTTCCATAACGAACTCAAGCAAATCCGCCGCACTATTCACGCAAACCCGGAGCTGTCTTACGAAGAGTTCAAGACTGCCGATCTGGTCGCTGAAAAGCTGACGAGCTGGGGCATACCGATTATTCGGGGCATGGGCGTGACGGGCGTGGTGGGCATCATCAAAAACGGCACCAGCAATCGGGCCGTTGGTTTACGCGCTGACATGGATGCACTTCCCGTTCAAGAGATGAACAGCTTCGAGCACAAGTCGCGGCATGAGGGAAAGATGCATGCCTGCGGCCATGATGGTCACACGACGATGCTGCTAGGTGCTGCGCATTATCTTGTGCATCACAAGAATTTTGATGGGACGGTGTATGTGATTTTCCAACCCGCAGAAGAAGGCGCAGGCGGTGCTAAACGAATGATGGATGAGGGACTGTTCGAGCAATGTCCGATGGAGGCCGTGTTTGGCATGCATAACTGGCCCGGTTCGCCAGCGGGCACGATGGGTGTCGTACCGGGGCCGATGATGGCATCGTCGAATGAATTTGAATTGACAATCAAGGGTAAAGGTTCTCATGCAGCGCAGCCTCATCTCAGCACCGATCCGGTGATGGTGGCAGTTCAGATTGCACAAAGCTGGCAGACGATTATCTCCCGCAATAAAAATCCGCTAGATGCCGGTGTTTTGTCGGTGACGCAAATTCATTCAGGTAGCGGTACAAATATCGTTCCCGATTCGGCGAGCATGATTGGTACGGTGCGCACCTTCACCATGGAGACGCTTGATCTGATCGAAAAGCGGATGGGCGAGATTGCACAACATACGGCAGAGGCTTTTGGTGCGACAGTTGAGTTCAAATTCCATCGCAACTATCCCCCATTGATCAATCACGAGATAGAAACCGAGTTTGCACTCGGTGTGATGGAAGATGTGGTGGGCAAGGATGGTACGTTGAAGAAAATTGCGCCCACTATGGGATCGGAAGATTTTGCTTTCATGCTGCTAGAAAAACCGGGCTGCTATGTTTTTATCGGCAATGGTGATGGAGACCACCGATTGGCAGGCCATGGATTGGGCCCCTGTAATTTGCACAATCCCAGCTATGACTTCAATGACGAATTACTCCCGATAGGCGCAAGTTACTGGGTGCGACTGGCAGAGAAATTCCTGGCGACGCCACCGCTGCGTTGATGTGTCTGGCTTTGTTTTGATCAACCCGCTTTACCATTCGGTCGACGCACTCCGGCTTCAATAATCTGATACGTGGGCGGGGCCTTAGGCCCCGTGGTGTCTTCTTCAGATTGAATCGGATCAAAACGCCAGGTGTGCTCATGGAATTCAGCAACTTGCGTTCTGTGAGCAATGCTGATGACCGTTGTGTTCGGCAGTTCCTCCAGCAATTGCTCATAGAGCGCCTTTTCTGTTTCGCTATCGAGTGCACTACTCGCTTCGTCAAGAAACAACAAATCAGGCTTGGTTAGCAGCGCTCGCATAAAGGCGATTCGTTGCTGCTCGCCGGGTGACAAGCGCTGACTCCAGTTGTCTTCGGTATCCAGTAATGGTGCGAGATGGTCAAGCCGACAGCTTTGCAGGTAATGTCGGATGGCGAGATCCTTGAATGTATCCGAGCCACTGGGGTAGCCGATAGCAGAGCGCAGCGTACCAATGGGCAGATAGCTACGCTGTGGAATGAATAGTACGCTGAGCTTGTGTGGAATTTCGACGCTGCCCGATCCGTAGGGCCAGATGCCAGCGATGGCTCGGAACAAGGTGGATTTGCCACACCCTGAAGGTCCTGTCACTAGTATTCTTTGCCCAGTTTGTACGCGCGAGGTGAATGCGGTGTTTACCTGCGTGCCATTCGGCAGATGCAGCACAAGCGCCTCAATGAGCAGTGCGCCGACATTGTTATGGAGGACTGAGATTTCCGAGGGTTGTTCATGAGCGGCGATGGTAGCTTCGTGAAAGCCAGCCAGTCGATTGACGCTAGCCTTCCATTCGGCCAGTTGACCATAGGCGTCAATGAACCATGACAGCGCAGACTGCACTTGCCCGAATGCGGAAGAAATCTGCATCAGGCCGCCCAAAGTGAATGCGCCGGAAAAGTATCGGGGCGCACCCACCAGAAAAGGAAAAATAACCGCAAACTGCGCGTAGAAAGTCGAGGTGATATTCAGGCGTTTGCTTGTTTTCATGATCGCCCACCAGTTTTCGCGTATGCGTGCAAACTGGCCCGACAGATGGCGCTGTGCATGACCTTCTCCCTGATACAAGGCAATTGGCTCTGCGTTTTCGCGCAATCGAATCAATCCAAAACGGAAATCTGCTTCAAAACGTTGCTGATCGACGTTTTGTTTAACAAGCGGCTTACCAATTAAGGCAACCAGCAACGAACCGAGGCTGGCGTAGCCAATGGCAAACCAGACCATGTAGCCAGGAATCGTCCACTGCTGACCACTCAGCATGAAACTCAGCGGTCCGCTGACAGACCAGAGTATCCCGATGAAGGATACAAGCGTGACTACACTGGAAAGCAAGCCGAGTGACAATGAGAGGCTACCGCTGGTGAGGTACTTCAGGTCTTCAGCGATACGCTGATCGGGATTGTCTGCGCTCTGGTTCTGCTCAATCCGATAGTAGGACTGGTTCTCCAGCCAGAGCGACATGTACTGCTTTGTCATCCAACCACGCCAGCGTATCTCTAGCGCTTGCGTGATGTAGATTTTGTATATAGCGACGGCGATATAAATAAAAGCGAGCCTGGAGAATCGCCACAGTTGGACCCAGAATTCGTCCAGATTTTTTGTTTCTAGCGCGTTATAAAAGTCGCGATTCCACTCGTTGAACAGCACATTCAAGTAAACGAGCCCCAGCGTTAACGCGACGACTAAAAAGAGCAACAGACGCGCCGTCCATTTTTCCTCGGATCTCCAGAATGGGGAGAGCAACTTCCAGATTTTTGTCGATGACCGTGTGAATTTCATGGATTTGTTTGTCATGGGACTTAGGCTGGGTTGCTTGTTCTCAGCCGACTTGCCTTGCAGGATTTTGTCGCTTCGCGGATTTTCGACGGACTACCGCCCAAACAGGCAGCACTATGTAGCGCGGTTAATGGTCAATCGACTCTAGTCAAAGACAATGAAAAGTGGCGCCCGACACAGCAGGCGCAATCTCAGCTTGGCACCCGCTGGTGGCGGACTTTTCGCTGATGACTTTGTCGAGCAGGAATCACTTTTATTTTTAATCTTTTTGCCCAGCGGACTAGAATTCGATTAACACTTGTTCGATTCACACTCTTTCGATTCACACTCGCCCATTCTTCTGTTTACCCATCAGGAAAATTTATCTTCCGCACTTCCGACGCGCTGCCCAGGGTTATGTTGCTCCAACTCGATCAAGATAGCTGAGTGGTCGGCTGCCGGATGTGTGGTGACAAGGTGTCGAAAGTTATCGGCGACGAGCGCCGTGACTGGCAAACGAATGCTGGCCGATTCGGCTGCGTGTAAGATGTTTTCAAGATCCTTTAACTGCGTTTTGACTTGACCACCCGGCACAAAGTTTCTGTCGAGCATTCGTTGGCCGTGGACTTCCAGTATTCGGCTTTCAGCAAAGCCGCCGCGGATTGCTGTGCGCATTGCCGCAGGATCTGCGCCGCCAGCTTGTGCCAACAACATGGCCTCTGCCACGATGTTGATTGTTGCACCAACGATCAGTTGATTACATAACTTCGCAACCTGCCCACAGCCTGCCGGTCCGACGCGGGTTGCGCGCCCCATGACCGAAAGTACGGGTAAGGCGCGCTCAAATTGCTCAATGTCGCCACCGGCCATGATCGCGAGAGTCGCCGCTTCTGCGCCTAGTACGCCTCCGGATACGGGGGCATCGATAAAATGAATACCGCTTTTTGCCAATAAGGCGTGGAGGTCTATGGCTTCAGATTGCTTGGTCGAACTCATGTCGATCACTAGCGCATTCTTTTTAAGAGTCGGCAGCGCCGCCTCCAGCGCACTGCGTACTTCGGGGCCGGCAGCCAGCATCGTGATGATGATGTCGGCATCAGCCGCATCTAGCGGAGTCGAAGCCACTGTTGCGCCAAACGGTACCAGCGCCTCGGCCTTCGCAACTGTGCGATTCCAAGCTTTCAGGGGGTATCCCGCATTGAGTAAATTGATCGCCATGGGTTTGCCCATGAGCCCAATGCCAAAAAATGCGATGCTTGGTTTTTGTGTTTTTGTTGTCATGTTCCCCTCGAATTTCTGAGAATTTTATCGTGTTGCCCTTTGACGATGGCAAAAAAAAACCCCAACTGATATTCAGTTGGGGTTTTTCACATAATAGCCTGACGATGACCTACTTTCACACTGGTTGCAGCACTATCATCGGCGCAAAGTCGTTTCACGGTCCTGTTCGGGATGGGAAGGGGTGGTACCAACTCGCTATGGTCATCAGGCATAACTTGTAAAGTTACTTGTGTCTCCGTAGGTGCCGGAGCTCACAAATAACCCAATCTGGAAGAAGTAGTTTTTACTGCAATTTTAGCGGTCGTGATGCTCAATCGATTCATTGGCAAACACATAAACATTGTCTATAACAATCAATGTTATAGGGACAAGCCGCACGGGCAATTAGTACTGGTTAGCTTAACGCATTACTGCGCTTCCACACCCAGCCTATCAACGTCCTGGTCTCGAACGACCCTTTAGGGGAATCAA